>NZ_CAJNBO010000005.1:0-405480 GCF_905221015.1 Paraburkholderia nemoris
CGCTCGACTACGTCAGCCCCATGACGTTCGAGAAAAACTGGTTCGCCGCTCAACAGGGACGAGCCGCATAAATCTCTCAGCTATGGGATTCGCTAAACAGGGGCAAGGTCAAGCTTCCACCGCCGCCCTATGGACATCTCGTCTGCTCTCGAAACCTTCACCGTCGCGCTCGCTCTCTTTTGCGTCGCGCTGGTGCCGTTCGCCATCGGCCACGATCCCGGTCTCGCGCGGCGCATCGTGCAAATGGACAGCCTGCCTCGCGCACGCTGGCCGAATCTGCTGACACGCGCCGGCATTGCCTGCGTCCTCATGTCGTTCGCGCTTCTGCTGGTCGGCTGTTATTACATCATTGCCGGCGCAGGCCACTAACCATGCTAGCGGCGTCATATGCCGCCCCAACCGGCCGCGTACCCATCGCCCGGCGATCAATTCGCGGCTGCTTGATTTCCCGCCTTATCTCCCGCCTTATATCCATCCGTGAGCGTGTTCAAAAACGCCACCACGTCCTTGATTTCAGCCTCGTCGAGCACCGGCTTGTCACCCGGCTTGCGATCGAACGGCGGATCGGTATTCAGGTTGGTCCAGTAACGCTGCGGCAGATCGTCGAACTTCTGCACTTTGCCCTTCACGACCGGATAAAACTTTTCCGGGTTTGTGTCGCGTTGCGCATAAAAACGCACTGCCTGATCCAGCGAATGATAGATGCCGTTGTGGAAGAAACTCTTCTTCAACGCGACGTTGCGCAGCGTCGGCGTGCGGAAGATGCCGCAGAACTCGGCGCGGCCCTTCAGGTCGGTACGCTCCGGCCCGCATGCGCCGAGGTCGTAGAAATGCGGATCGCGATTCACCTGCAGCGCACGGTTGCGCGGCACGCCGATCGCAATCAGACCGAAGTCGCTAAACTGCGGCGGCGCACCGTCCATGGTGCGCTGGCTGATATGGCAGCTCGCGCAATTGCCCTTCTTTTCGTCGTTGAAGACTTCCAGACCGTGTAGTTCGGCCTTGGTCAGTTGCGTTTTGCCCGCCAGATACGCGTCGTACTTGCTGGTGTACGGGTAGAAAATCTCCGGCGCCTGTTCGAAGGTTTCCAGCGCTTGCAGCACGGCGTTGAAAGTGGCTTCGTCGCTATCGAAAATATGCGCGCCGAATGCCGTGCGGAAAACCGCCGCATACGGCGCGGCCTTCACCGCCGCCGTGACCTTCGCCGGTGTGCTGCCCATTTCGAACGACGACAGCAGCGGAATACGCGCCTGGTCCGAGCCGCGGTCGACCCGCCCGTCCCACGTCAAGCCGCCAGTCGGCCCGGCATCCACGCTCTCATCGCCTTCGTCGTCCGACTCGTGATAGTGCTCGGCGAACGCCGGCACCGATTGCAGGTACTTGAGCGTCGGCGCGGCGCGCATGCCGGTGCGGTGCATGTCGTTGCCACCCAGTTGTACCGACAGCGAGTTCGCCGGCGAAAAGCCGTGATCGGGGCTATGGCACGACGCGCAGGCCAGCTTGCCCGAGCCGGATAGCGACGCGTCAAAGAACAGTTGCTTGCCGAGGGCCGTCATCTGCCGCACGGATTCGTAGACTTGTGCGCGGGTCTGACCGGCTTCATGCGCCGCCACCTTCACGGAAGAGGCCGCCGTAGACGTAGAGGCCAGCGAAGCACTCGCCTGGGTCCCGACGCCTGTATTGGCATTGGCATTGCCGTTGGCGTTCGTATTCACGTCGGCACTCACTTGCGCGTTGCCGCTCCCGTCGGACTTCGCCCCCGCTGTCTGCGAGCCTGCGTCGCACGCCGCCAGCGTCACGGTCATAGCCGCAAGCGCAATCGCCAGCATCGAGCCAATGCCTGCCGCCCCTATGCGCCGCCGCGCCAGCGGCCGAACCGTCATTTTTCGAATCCCCGCGAGACCAGGCCGCATATGAATGATGTGAGTTTGCGATATTGAAGTCCGCGAGCGTATTTCATCGACATGTCGTTTAAATGACATACAGCCGACGGAAATATCGAAACCAAAGCTATTCGTAATTAGTTACATGTTTCTGTCAAATTCCTTGTTCAAACTTTCGCTCGCGGCCATCCGTGTAAGCAATGCACGCGGCCCGTCCCCAACGCGAGAGAGAGAACACATACCAAATGAACAAGAAACTGATCTGCGCGGCGCCTATCGCGATCGCGGCAGCGTTGAGTCTGTATGCGTGCGGCGGCGACAATGTCACCGCGCCACCGGACATCACGTCGATCAAGACGGTCGTGGTGATCTACGCGGAGAATCGCAGCTTCGACAATCTGTACGGCAACTTCCCCGGTGCTAACGGTCTGCAGAACGTGACGGCGGCGAGCGCCACACAGTTGGACCGCAACGGCACGGCGCTCGCGACGCTGCCGCAAGTGTGGAACGGTCTGACGCAAACCGGCGTGACGCCGGTCGTGACGCAAGCGATGACGGCCAACCTGCCGAACAGCCCGTTCGCCATCGACGACCCGAATGGTTTCAACACGCCGATCACCGCCACGACGCGCGATCTGTATCACCGCTTCTATGAAAACCAGATGCAGATCAATGGCGGCAAGAACGACAAGTTCGCCGCGTGGGCGGATTCCGGCGGCCTCGTCATGGGTCACTACACGCCCAACGCCGACAAGCTGCCATTGTGGAAGATCGCCCAGCAATACACACTGGCAGATAACTTCTTCATGGGCGCGTTCGGCGGCTCGTTCCTGAATCACCAGTGGCTGGTCTGCGCGTGCACGCCGACCTATCCGAATGCGGACAAGAGCCCGGCAGCCGCCTCGATCTCGTCAGTCGAAAGCGACGGTGTCACGCTAAAGCTTGCGACCAACTCGCCGGCTTCGGCGCTGAGCGGTCCGCCGAAATTCGTACTCTCGGGCAACCTGACGCCTGACTTCTACGCGATCAACACGATGCAGCCGCCGTATCAGCCGAGCGGCAACAAGGCGGCTTCGGGCGGCGACGCCAACCTGGCCGACCCGACTGCGGCCACTACGTTGCCGGCGCAAACGCAGCAGCACATCGGCGATCTGCTGAACAACGCGAAGGTGTCGTGGGCGTGGTACGGCGGCGCGTGGGGTGCGGCGGTCTCAGCGGCGCAAACCGGCACGGCGAATGTGATCTACGGCGCGAACCTGACGGCGCCGAACTTCCAGCCGCATCACCAGCCGTTCAACTACTTCGCCGATCTCGCACCGGGCTCAGCGAACCGTTCGCAGCATTTGCTCGACGGCGGTCTGGCAGGCTCCGAGTTCATCAAGGCGATCGACGCCGGCACGCTGCCGCAAGTGTCGTTCTACAAGCCGCAGGGCAACCTGAACGAGCACGCGGGTTACACCGACGTCGCCTCGGGCGACCAGCACATCGCCGACGTGATCTCGCATCTGCAGAAAAGCCCGCAGTGGAACAACATGCTGGTGGTCGTGACCTACGACGAAAACGGCGGCTTCTGGGACCACGTCGCGCCGCCGAAGGCCGACCGTTGGGGTCCGGGCACGCGGATTCCGGCGCTGATCATTTCGCCGTTCGCGAAGAAGGGGTTCGTCGATCACACGCAGTACGACACGACGTCGATTCTGCGTTTCATCACGCACCGCTTCTCGCTGCCGACGCTGCCGGGCATCGCCGCGCGTGATGCCGCACTGGTCAGCAATGGCAGCAAGCCGATGGGCGATCTGACGGCCGCGCTGAACATCAGGCAGTAATCCGTTAGCAACGGTCCGCCTGACGGTGGGAATTTGACGGGGCAGCTTCGGCTGCCCTTTTTTGTTTTCGTCGCGCGGATCACCCCATGGCGCACGCGACTCGTTATCGACGCAAACAGCGACACAACGCGTTTGCACGACCGGCGTATGCTTCGACGCAGGACTCGATCATTCCCGCCGATGGCGGCTCGAAACCCATAGCAACGTGTTGCAGGCTTGCCCACCTATTCAGGAGTTCGACAGCATGACGGAAAAAATCATCAAGGTACCCGGTCCCGATCATCCGATCACAATCGAGCCGGACAAAGCCCACGTGGTGGTGACGGTCGCCGGCCGCGTGATCGCGGACACGCGCAATGCACTCGTGCTGCGCGAGGCGGCGTATCCGCCGGTGTATTACATCCCGCGCAATGACGTCGAAATGACGCTGCTGGAACGTACCGATCACGTGACGTATTGCCCATACAAAGGCGATTGCGCGTACTACAGCATTCCGCTTGGCGGCGAGCGGGCAGTGAACGCGGTCTGGACCTACGAGTCGCCCTACGCGCCCGTGAAAGAGATCGCGCAGCATCTGGCGTTCTATCCGAACCGCGTCGATTCCATCGACGTGCAACCGGCGGAGTAAACGGCCACGCGCGCATCGCAGCGGTGAGGCTTCGATGCGCGGCGCAAGGCTTTTGAAGTACGGCAGGAGGGACTCGAACCCCCCACCCTCGGCTTAGAAGGCCGATGCTCTATCCAGCTGAGCTACTGCCGTATTGACGTGAGGCGATGCAAACACAAACGTGACCAACCTGCATCGCCCGCAATGAGAACCCGTAGAGGGCATTGGAACCTGTGCTGTATGACCGCCACAGGGTTCATGGGATACCGAAATTCTAACTGACCGGGCCGGGGACCGTGAAAATCCGATCCGGCACACGGCAACGCTGATCGGCAATCACCACACAGCATCACAAAACAAACGGGCCCGACGCGTTGAGCCGGGCCCGGATTATAACCGATCGCTTCTTACCCGCCAGTCGCACGCCAGCATCTGGCGGGCTGTAGCGGGCATGCCGAACGCAATCAGACCGGTTGCGGATGCAGCATGAACCAGCCGAGGAACACAATCCCCGCGATCACGCAGTACACGCCGAACGAAGCCAGACGTCCGCGGCCTTCGAAATAACGCATCAGGAAACGCACGCTGAGATACGCGGCGATTGCGGTCAGCACGCCGCCGAGCAAGGCATCGGCGAGCTGGTCCGGCGCATGGAACAGTTTCGGCAATTCGAGCACGCCGGCCGCGAAGATGATCGGCGTGCCGAGCAGAAACGAAAACTCGGCGGCCTTCTCCGTCGTCAGGCCGGCCGCGTTACCGGCAATCATCGTCAGACCGCTGCGCGAGAAGCCCGGAATCAACGCGCCGATCTGCGCGAGGCCGACGAAAAACGCCTGGCGGAAAGTCAGCTTCTCCGGCGCCTGATGCACGCGCGAACGTTGCAGGCGATCGCCGAACCACAGCAGCACGCCGTTCACGATCAGCGCGACTGCGACAATGCGCAGATCGTGAAAAATCAGCTCGAGACGTTTCTCAAGAATCAGCCCGACGAGGCCCGCCGGAATCGTGCCGATGATGAGCGCCCACATCATGTGCGCGTCGTCGTTGCGACGGCCGCCGAACGAAGCGAAGAAGCCACGCACCAGCGCGCACCAGCGCTTGCGGAAGTACCACAGCAGCGCGAACGCCGTACCGAGGTGCAACGCGACGAGGAACGGCAGCAATTGCGGCGCGTGCTTGTCGATATGCATGCCGAACAGGCCAGGCACGAGCAAAGTGTGGCCGAGGCTGCTGACCGGGAACAGTTCGGTGACGCCTTGCAGCACGCTCAGGAAAATCAGAAACGACAGGTTCACGCGGCGGTCCTTGTAAGGAAAATGTCGGGGAACAGCGCGCCGCACAAGGAAAACGACGGCGCGTCAAAAGCGCACCGATTATGCCTGGCTGCAAAGTCAGCGCCAAGCGTTTGAACCGCATTCGGGGAAATATTGATGCGCTGCGTCACAACTGGAAACCGTTGTTACGTCGCCGCAAAGAAACAGAGCGCCACCGGTGGCCGCCCTGCGTTTATGAAAAATTCAATGTACTGATGCGCGAGAGTTGTGCCAGGCCCGTCGTACTAGACCCGTCGTACCAGGCCCGCATTGACGGCCCAGCAGAAGGCCAAGCAGATGACTGGATCAGCGCTCGAGCTTGTAGAAAAAGTAGACCGTGCTTGCCGCGAACATGCCGAACAGCGCCACACCCATTGCCATTGCGAGATCCATAAAGCCTCCTGAGCCGATCTCGCCCGGTCGTTGATTGGCCGGGCAGTCAGTGGATTATCGACAAGGATAGTGCTTCCCGGACACCCGCAATTTCCCGAGAAGGGTTTCCCCGTAGCGCAAAGCAGCGCAAAATCGTTGCTTCGCGAGCGGTTATGCGGCGCAGTTCGAACGTCCACAACCCGCGTTCGAGCCGCGCTCAACTCACGTTTGAACGTCCCCCACCCTTTTCTCAACCAGCCCATCGACCATGCCCCTCTCCCCGCAACAGGACATTCTCGAGATCGCCCAGGACGCCTCCGTGCTCCGTTTCTCGCCGCAAGCCGGCGGCCGTCTTTTGTCGTGGATTATCGACGGCGAAGAGGTCATTCACTGGCCCGAGAACGCCGACTGGAGCCAGCCGGCCAGGATTCGCGGCGGCAATCCGCTGCTGTTTCCGTTTCTGGGCCGGCATCGCGTCGACGGCAAGATCGGCTTCTGGCGTGACGCACAAGGCACGGTGCGCGAATTACCGATGCATGGTTTCGCACGCGACCTGCCCTTCGAAGCCCACGCCGACGTGCACGGCGCCGGTTTGCGCATGACCCTCGCCGACAGCGACGCGACACGCGGCGGCTACCCGTTCGGCTTCCGTTTCGAGGCGACGTACCGGCTCGTCGATACACATACGCTGGAAGTCACACTGAGCACCGCCAATACCGGCGACACGCGCCTGCCCTACTACGCCGGCCATCACTTCTATTTCACGCTGCCGCACACACAGCGCGCCGAGACCTCGCTGGAGCTGCCACCCACCGAACGATGCTACCAGCAGAGCGACGGCTCGATCAGCGCGACCGAGCCGGGCGCAGCGCGCTACACGCTCGACGAGGCGCGCATTCTCGACCGCTTCCATTGCCTCGTGGGTGCGCCGGACCAACCGGTGCGCCTCGTCGCGCCCGGACTGAACCGGGTCATCACGATCGATCTGCAACGGCCGGACTCGGTGCCTTGGTACGCGGTCACGACATGGACCGAAGCCGCTGAGTCAGACTTTTACTGCGTCGAGCCATGGCTGGGTTTGCCGGATGCGATCCACAACGGCCTGGGACTGCGCTGGCTCGAACCAGGGCAAAGCGAGACAGCCGCACTGCGTATCAACGTCAGCAAGCTGCGCTGATGGCAGGTTTTCCGCTCATCTCGACGTGACGGGTTACGCGGCTTTTCGCCGCGTTCCCGCCGTGCCCGCCCGCCTCTGCATCCGTTTTTCGGATGCTGCAGCGCAAAACCGTTAGAATCGGACGCTTTGCATCTACCTGCCGCGTGATCGGGATCGGCGCGTGGCAGCGCTTTGCGAGGTCCAATGCTTAACACAACAAGAATGATGAAACGGCTCGCCTGCGCGTCGTTGCTGGCGGTGCTTGCCGCCTGCGGGTCCGCTCCGGTGGGGCCAGGCTTTTACCGCGTCGAACGGGGCGATACGCTGTCGAAGATCGCGCGCAGCAACCGGCAACCGGTGCAGAACATCGTGCGCTGGAACAACCTGACCAACCCGGACAGCATCGAGGTCGGGCAGGTGCTGCGTGTCGCGCCGCCGGGCAATGTGGCGTCCACAGGTGGCATCGCAGGTGGTGCAACGCGTAGCAGCGGTGCAGGAAGCGCGAGCGCTTCGGCGGCGCCCCGCGCGGCACCCGCCGATAGCGCGCCGTCGTCGGCACCGGCTCCGTCGATCTCGCTGATTTGGCCGGCCGACGGCACGGTGATCCGGCGCTTCGACGGCTCCAATTCGAAGGGCATCGATATCTCAGCGGCGACGGGCACCCCGGTGGTTGCCGCGGCGTCCGGCACGGTGGTCTATGCGGGTAACGGCTTGCGCGGCTATGGCAACCTGCTGATCCTCAAACACAACGCCGACTATCTGACTGCCTACGCGCACAACCGCGTGCTGCTGGTGAAGGAAGGCCAGTCGGTCTCCCGCGGCGATAAGATCGCCGAAATGGGCGACACTGACACCGACCGTGTCATGCTGCACTTCGAACTGCGCTATCAGGGCCGCTCGATCGACCCGTCGCGGGCGCTGCCGGCGCGCTAGCCGCCCGGCCTCAGGCATGCGCCCTGCAACAGCAGTTAAGGGAACCGCGCGTGCTAGAAAGCGCCCAATCCTATGCATGACGCGGCTTCGCGCCGCGTCTTCCCCTGTCATCTGTAAGGAACCTGCAATGAAGAGCGCTCTTGCGTCCATAACAACAGCTGCGGCGATCGGCCTCGGCCTGCTGACGCTCGGCAGCCTCGGCGGCTGTTCCAGCACCACCACCATGACTTACCTGCCAAGCGGCGATACTGGCTTTGCAATCAACTGCAGCGGCAGTGACGCGAGCTCCAGTTGGGCCGAATGCTACAAACGCGCGGGCGAGGTCTGCGGCAATTACGGCTACGACGTCGTTTCGAAGGACGTCGACAACGGCGCAACCTCGGGCGGCTCGGTTGGCGGAATTTTCGGTGCGAACGTCAAGAACCGGTCGATGGTGGTTCGCTGCAAGCAGTAAAAGGCAAACTGGCAACGCAATAACGCAGGCGCCAAGGCTGCTCGAGCTGGCGGCGCCGGCAGCCAGAGCGCAGAT
The DNA here is from genome assembly GCF_905221015.1 of Paraburkholderia nemoris. Classification (NCBI taxonomy): domain Bacteria; kingdom Pseudomonadati; phylum Pseudomonadota; class Betaproteobacteria; order Burkholderiales; family Burkholderiaceae; genus Paraburkholderia; species Paraburkholderia nemoris. The sequence goes on from NZ_CAJNBO010000005.1 coordinate 8,620, forward strand.
CGACGCGTGCGGCGAATGCGTACGACGAACGCGAACAGCGCGCCGAGCGCAATCGGCCCCAAAAAAAAGCCCGGCACGAGGCCGGGCTAACGGGGGTTCGGCGCATATCGGCAAAGGACCGGTTCACCATGCGCCAGAAGGAAATCTAACAACCCCCTTTTACAAGCGCAATCGATTAATTGCATGAGCAATGTGATGCGGCGTACGGATTCCGCATTACGTGAAGAGAAAATGTCGGAAATAAGCGAGATAAATGGCCTTGTCTGCCCCGTATGAAACCTCATAAAAGCGGCAAGTTAAAGTCGCGTGCGTGGCTCACCAAGCCTTATAAATCAACCACCTACCCGCGCACGCAGAAAAAGCCTGATGAAAGCCCGCTGGGCGATTCCCGTCAGCCCCGCCCAGCATGATCCGGACGCTTTATGTATTGCGAACCTTTGGTGCGCCAACGCACCATACAGATGCATTAGCGATTATCGAGCGGCACGAATAAGCAATCGCGCTTCTTCATAACAAATTCGCAAATAGCGAATACATTAAAAATCTTCAAATCCGCTGACAAATTGCGAGCTTGAAAATCGACCGCAGTTATTGACTCGATGAATTAGATGATAAGCACAGGCCTTGGTTCGTTCAAGCTGGCCGAATGGCTAAAATCGGCCAGCTTGCAGCGCAATCACATGACTCGCAGGCCCAGTTCGGTCACAAGCACCGCCGCCTGCTGATGCGAAATCGTCGCGCCCTTGAAGAGCGCCGCATCGACCAGCCGCACGCCGCTCAGATCCGCCTCGCGCAGGTCCGCGCCGTCAAAACGCGCGCCTTTCAGATGAGCATCCTTCAGACTGCCGCCGTCGAAGATCGCTTCGCGGAAATCGACGCCGGCCAGATCGGCGTCGGAGAAATCGAGCTGCTGGAGGGTGGCCTTGCGAAACGACAGGCCGCGCAAATGAGCGCCCACCAGCAAGGTCTCGACGAAGCTCAACCCAAGAGCCGTACAGGCTTCGAAATTGGCACCCGTCAGCTTGCAGCTGTGGAACGACGCCGAGGCAAGCTTGGTGCGCCGCCAACTGGTGTTGTTCAGATCGCTCGACTGGAACGCCGCGTCGACCAGATCCGCCGACGCGAAATCCGCCTGGCGGCCGCGGCAACGAACCCAGCGCGTGTGCGACAGCGTCGCGCCGAAGAACGACGTCTCGACGATCGTGCAGCGATGAAACTCAGCGCCGCGCAAATCGAGTCGCGACAGATCGGCGCCTTCGAAATCGCAGTCGGTGAAATGGAGCGGCTCTCTATTGCCCACCAAGCTCGTAGCGATGAGGCGCTCCACGTCGGTGCGCGTGAGTGTGGCGTCGGCCACTACGTGAGCCTGCGCGCCCACAGCGCGCGCCGTTGAATCCAGTGACATGAAGGTTCAGAATGAATTTTGCCGAAAGACCTCAAGCGTACCGGAACGCGCGCCGCCCTGGCGATCCGCGCCGATGGTTTATAGTAACGGCCCCGTCAGAACCCGCTTACGATGACTTCAAACGACGCCACTCATAGCCCGCTGTACGCCCAGTTGCTCGCCGAAACCGCCAAAATCGGCTGGACCGAACTCGAACGCTTTTTCGCGCGCGGCATGCTGCTGCGCGTCGCACGCGACCTCGATCTGGTGAGCGTCGCCGAAGCCATCGCCAGCGACGACACCACGCAGGTCACGCAATGGCTGTCTTCCGGCCTCGTCGAACGCGTGCAGGCGGAAACCGCAGCCGATTTCGCCGAGCGCGATCCCGACCTCTGGGCAGTGGTCGTCTCGCCATGGGTGTGCGTGCAGGAACGTAATTGAGCGACCCCGCGCACGCCCCAAAGGAAGCTCCCTTGGGGAATGGCGAGACAGCAAGCGTGGCGGCTCCCGCCGTCCCGGTGCACTGGCACCGCCGGGTGCTGACGCTGGCGTTTCCAATCGTCCTAGCCAATCTCACCCAGCCGATTCTCGGCGCAGTCGACACCGCCGTCGCCGGCCATCTGGACGGCGCGTCCTATCTCGGCGGCGTCGCGCTCGGCGGCCTGTTCTTCAACTTCGTGTTCTGGGGCTTCGGCTTCCTGCGCATGGGCACCACGGGCCTCGTCGCGCAAGCGCACGGCGCCAGGGATCAGGCTGAACTGAGCAACAACGTCGTACGCGCGTTGTTGCTGGCGGCGGCGATCGGCGCCGCGGTGCTTCTGTTGCAAGCGCCGTTGATCGATTACGCATTGCGCGTGATCGGCGGCAGCGACGCGGTGCAGCACCACGCGCAGATCTACTGCCACGCGCGCATCTGGGCCGCACCGCTCGCGCTCGGCAACTACGTGGTGCTCGGCTGGCTGCTCGGTACGCAACAGGTGCGGCTTGCGCTGCTGTCGCAAGTTTTCATCAACAGCGTGAACATCGCCGCGGTACTGTTATACGTGTATGTGTTCGATTGGGGCGTGGCCGGCATCGGCGCGGCCACGGCCACCGCCGACGCACTCGGCTTCGTGCTCGGCGCCGCGTTGCTGTGGCACGGCCGGCCGCGCGGCTTGCCTGCGCTAAACCGCGCCGCCCTCTTCGACGCCGCCGCGCTCAAGCGTCTCGTGGTGCTGAATCGCGATATCTTCGTGCGCACACTCTGTCTGCTGTCGTCGTTCGGCTGGTTCGCGCATCTCGGCGCGAAGCAAGGTGACGCCACGCTGGCCGCCAACGCGCTGCTGCTCAATTTTCAGACCTTCATGGCTTATGGACTCGACGGCTTCGCTCACGCGGCAGAAGCGCTGGTCGGCGCGGCGATTGGTGCGCGCGACCGGCACGCTTTCGCGCAGGCCATCAAGGTGACGGCGCTATGGTCCGCGCTCGGTGCGCTGGGCTTCTCGCTGGTGTATTGGGGCGCGGGCTCATGGATCATCGAAGGTCTGACCAATCAGGCTGTCGTGCGTGCCACGGCCGAGACTTATCTGCCATGGGCCGCGCTCTTACCGGTGATCTCAGTGTGGGGCTTTCTGCTCGACGGCGTGTTTATTGGCGCCACTCGCACGCATGAGCTGATGACGTCGATGGTGGTCTCGTTCGCGGTGTTCGTGGCAGCCTCGTGGGCCTTGCTGGCGCTGTATGGCAATCACGGCTTGTGGGCCGCGATGCTGATCTTCATGGCCGCGCGCGGCGTCACGCTCGCGCGCTTTTTGCCAGGCGTCGTGCGAGGCATGGCGAGGGCGGCGGTCTGAACGACAACGCCGCATACGCCGCACACGGTTACGGCTTGAAACAAGCGCACACATATCCCGCGTGCAGCTCGCCCTAGAATAATTGCAGCCCGCGCCGTCCGCGCGAATTATCTGCGCGGGTCAGAAGCGCCGGCGTGCCCGCGCCGGTGCTTCGCTTTCGTTCACGGCAAGCGCTCAGGGCGCGGGCGCCATGACGGGCGGACGGTCGTCGGTAGGCACACCGTGGTAGTCGACAGGATCTTTCGGCGGCGGGCCGCCATGGTGGCCGGAAGGTTCGTTGGCACAGCCGGCGAGTCCGGCAGCCAGCATCAACACAATCAACAAAACGCGGTTCATAGACTCTCGAAACAGAATGACAATAACGGCAACGAAGCGCCGAGAGTCTACCTGCAATTCGCATTCGACGATGTCGCGGCGGGCCGCGTCACCCTGCTACCCCCTGCCATTTTGTTACGCGTGTCCTACTATAGAGGCACGGCTGCGTGTCATAGGAGACTGCCATGGACGCTGAATCGATCGCAGGTCTGGTCGGACTTGCAATAGGCCTGCTCGTGCTGCTCGCTCTGTCGATTTTCGAATCGAGAACCTACCGGCGCGAACACGACGGCGAAGGCATGCTGCATCACTGGGTCACGCACCAGCACATGCCGCACTGGATGCGTCGCCGGCATTGAACGGACAAACCGGCGCGCCACACCGACACTTTTTTCACCCCGACGCAATTCGTGATTGACTCTGGCACCCAATGCCACGTAGAATCTCGGATTCGTCGGAGCGTAGCGCAGCCTGGTAGCGCATCTGATTTGGGATCAGAGGGTCGAAGGTTCGAATCCTTTCGCTCCGACCACGAAAAGCAATACGAAACCCGCGTAGCCTTCGGCTTCGCGGGTTTTTGCTTTTTGGGCGCCAAGGCCTCATGCGAACTGATGTGACCGTTCGGCACGTGCCACCGCCTTGCGCCCTCACAAGCCCGCATGCGACAGTGATTGAAAACCCGGCGCCGTTACCCACGCCGCAACCAGAGTCAAGGAGACACACATGAATCTGATCCTCTGGCGTCACGCCGAAGCCGAAGATTTCGCCGCTAGCGATCTCGCCCGCGCGCTCACCACGCGGGGCCGCAAACAGGCGCAAAACGTCGCCAAATGGCTGCGCACCCGCCTGCCCGACGACGCCGTGGTCCTCGCGAGTCCTGCGGTGCGCACCATCCAGACCGCAGAAACGTTGAGCGACCAGTATCGCGTGGTGCGCGAACTCGCGCCTAACGCCAGCGCAGACGACGTGCTCGAGGCCGCAGGCTGGTCAAAAGGCATCGCACCGACCGTCGTGATCGTCGGCCATCAACCGACGCTCGGCCACGTTGCGGCACGTTTGCTCGGCAACAGCGGAGCGAGTTGGCCCCTGAAGAAAGCCGGTCTGTGGTGGATCGAAAGCCGCGAGCGCGACGGCGACGACCAGGCCGTGCTGCGCGCGGCGATGAGCCCCGATCTGATCTGAGCGCTGGGCTGAACTGATCAGGTCACGCAACCCGGTTCTCAGAGAGGCCCAGCTGCGCCCGCCAGTCCCAGCGGTCGCGCGGAAACAACACATGACCCGCCCGGCCCACGACATTACAAGCCGCGCGCACGGAGCTTACGGGCAGTCATCCAATCGTCACAGCTTTGCCATGCGAGCGTCACCAGGCGTTACTACATTGGCGAAAAAAGAAATCTCCCTTTTTTCGACCAGGACGCCACATGCGAGAACTGCCGACGCCCACCCTGCCCCTGGCTTCGATCTTCGAAACGCGCCGCCTGCCGCGCGCCGAAGAGACAGTCACCGCCCAGCATCGCCTGCAAGTGACGTGGGCACGCACCGACGAGCAACTGCGCGAGGCCCAGCGTCTGCGCTACCGTGTATTCGCCGATGAAATGGGCGCCCGTCTGACGGGACCGGCCGGCCTCGACGTCGATGTATTCGATTCCTACTGCGATCACCTGCTGGTGCGCGATCTCGACACGCTGAAGGTGGTCGGTACCTATCGCGCGCTGCCGCCGCACCAGGCCGCCCGTATCGGCCGCCTGTATGCCGAAAGCGAATTCGACGTGTCACGTCTCACGCACCTGCGCGCGAAGATGGTCGAAGTGGGCCGCTCATGCGTGCACCCTGACTATCGCAGCGGCTCGGTGATCATGTCGTTGTGGGCAGGACTCGCCGCATACATGAAGCACAACGGCTACGAGACGATGCTCGGCTGCGCGAGCGTCGCGATGGTCGACGGTGGCCACTACGCGGCGAATCTTTACTGCTCGCTGCGCGACAACGCGATGACGGCGCCGGAATATCGCGCGTTCCCGCACACGCCGCTGCCGGTGGAAGAATTGCAAACCGGCGCCGACGTCGCACCGCCGCCGCTGGTGAAGGGCTATCTGCGCCTCGGTGCGAAGATTTGCGGCGCACCGGCCTGGGATCCTGACTTCAACACCGCCGACTTTCTGACGCTGTTGCGCCTGACGGATATCAACGCGCGTTATGCGCGGCACTTCCTCGGCGACGCAACGCCGCGCTGAACTGGGCTGGACACGCGAGCCGCCCGGCATATTCAGCGGGCGGCTGAGCGACTGAAAACTGATGCACATAAAAAAAGCCCGGCTCATCCACCGGGCTTTTTCATTTATCACGCATGATTCTCAATCGTCCGTGTACACCACGCGATAGGGAATGCCAACCTTCTCCCACTCCGCGGCTTCCTGGATCAGGCTGTAATCCGTCAGCGGGTTGTTAGCCACCCACTCGTTCGGCAAACGCACTTCATAACCGCCATTGACCTGCGCGACCGCGATACCCGGCAAGCCGACGTCCGCACGCCGGCGGCACAGCAGTGCCGCGAGCCGCAGGCAGAACAGCAGCGGCCATTCCACTTCGCGCGTTTGCGAGAGCTTGCCGAGTTTCCCCGCGTGGCCGAGCACCAGCGCGGCGAGCCGCGCCTGGTCGGTGCGCGAAAAGCCCGGCATGTCGGCGTTGCTGGCGATATAGGCGGAATGCTTGTGATAAGCGCTGTGCGAGATCGACAGTCCGATTTCGTGCAAGGCCGCAGCCCAGCCGAGGAACATGCGGTTCTCGGCGCGGCGCTCTTCGTCCGGTTCGGCAAACTGATCGTAAAAGCGCACCGCGAGTTCGCCGATACGCCCGGCCTGCGCGCGGTCCACGCCGTAACGGCGCATGAAGCCTTCCACCGTCACCGTGCGCATGTCCTCGTGCTGCGAACGGCCCAGCAAGTCGTACAGCACGCCGAGGCGCAGCGCGCCATCTGTCGTATCGACGTAATCGACGCCGAGTTCGTCGAACACCGCGATCATGATCGACAGGCCGCCGGCCAGCACCGGAATGCGATCGCCCTTCAACGCGACCAGCTTCAGACGATTGACGTTTTCCGCCTTGATCAACGCGCGCTTGAGGCGCTCCAGCCCACCGCGCGAGATGCCGTGCGTAACGCCCGGATCGTTGAAGCCGTTGGCCTCGACCAGTTCGGCGAGCGCCCGCGCGGTGCCGGACGAGCCAATCGCCTGTTCCCAGCCGGTTTTCTTGTATTCGGCGGAAATGATCTGAATTTCACGGCTCGCGGCAAGTTCGGCCTGGCGCATCGTGTATTCGTCGACATTGCCCGCCGGGAAGAATGCGCGGCTGTGGCTCACGCAGCCGATATACAGGCTCTCCATCTTGATCGGCGTGTAGTGCGACCCAATGATGAATTCCGTCGAGCCGCCGCCGATATCCACGACGAGACGTTTGCCCGCGCTGGCGGGCACGGAGTGTGCAGCCCCTGCATAAATCAGGCGCGCTTCTTCACGCCCGGCGATCACTTCGATCGGAAAACCCAGCGCGGCTTGCGCCTCGCCGAGAAACTCGCCCGCGTTCTTGGCGATGCGCAGCGTATTGGTGGCGACGGCGCGAACATGATCGGGATGAAAGTCGCGCAGGCGCTCGCCAAAGCGCTTGAGCGCGTCCCAGCCGCGCACTTGCGAGGCGCGGTCGAGCATCTTGTCGCGCGACAGGCCGGCAGCAAGGCGCACCGGCTCGCGCAAGGCGTCGACCTGATAGATCTGGCTGCCCGCGTCGGTTTCCTCGACCCGGCCCACGATCAGCCGGAAGCTGTTCGAGCCGAGATCGACGGCAGCAAGGAGTTGTGGAGTAGTGACCATCGAGTAAGCGGACTCCATGCGCGCGAGCGCGGCGGCGGTGGATGCGAAAGGTACCGGATGTCCACCGGATGCCTTGGGCGCCTTGTGGCCGGCCGCGCTGTTCAAAGACGCCATTCTAAGCGTACCGGACCTCACGATGTCGCCTCGCAGTAATGGGGGTGCCCTATGGTCCCACACACACTGCGTCATAATTACGACACGCAATGAATACGGCGTAGAATTTATAACTTCGAGAATGTCATAACAACGTCATCATACTGTGAGAATTTCCGAGCGTCTTTACGTCTCCCTTCCTGACATTCCATTCTCGCTGCCGATGTCCATCCGCTACCCCTTATTGAATCGCGAGCTGGGCATTCTGGGTTTCAACGAGCGTGTGTTGGCACAAGCTGCCGACCCTGCCGTCCCTTTGCTCGAACGCCTGCGCTTCATCTGCATCACCAGTAGCAACCTCGACGAATTCTTCGAAGTCCGCATGGCCGGACTGCAGGAACAGATGCGCGACAACCCGGGCGCGCTGTCACCAGACGGCATGTCGCTGCAGCACGTGTACGACCTCGTGGTCGAGCGCGCGCAGAGGCTCGTGCATCGCCAGTACACCATGCTGCACGACACGGTGCTCACCGCGCTCGAAGCAGAAGGCATCTATTTTCACGGCACTGAAGCGTGGAACGAAGCGCAGACCGAATGGGCGCGCAATTACTTCTTCGACGAACTGCTGCCGGTGCTCACGCCGATCGGCCTCGATCCGGCTCACCCGTTTCCGCGCGTGCTCAACAAGAGCCTGAACTTCGTCGTCGAACTCGAAGGCAAGGATGCGTTCGGCCGCCAGGCGATGATGGGCATCGTGCAGGCGCCACGTGCCTTGCCCCGGCTTGTGCGCATGCCGCAGGAGCTGTCGGGCTATCCGCATGGTTTCGTGCTGCTGAGCTCGTTGCTGCAGCGCTTTGTCGGCGAGCTGTTCCCGAATCTGGTGGTGCGTACCTGCAACCAGTTTCGCATCACACGCAATAGCGAACTGTTCGTCGATGAAGACGAAATCACCAATCTGCGTGTCGCGTTGCAGGGCGAACTGCCGGCACGGCATCTGGGCAATGCGGTGCGGCTCGAAGTATCGGCGGAGACGCCCTCGCATGTCGTGCGGCGCCTGCTCGACGAAAGCGGTCTGACCACCAAGGATTGTTATTTCGCCGACGGCCCCGTCAATCTGGTGCGGCTGATGCAATTGCCGGAAATGGTGGATCGGCCCGACCTGAAATTCGTTCCGCATATTCCGGCGATCCCGCCGCAGATCGCCAACAGCACCAGCATGTTCGACGTGATCGATCAGGGCGACGTGCTGCTGCATCATCCTTATGAGAGCTTTCAACCGGTGCTCGAGCTGCTGCTGCAGGCAGCCAAAGACCCGAACGTGATGGCCATCAAGCAGACCATCTATCGCACCGGCACCGACTCGCCGCTGATGGACGCGCTGATGCAAGCCGCGCGCAACGGCAAGGAAGTGACGGTGGTGGTCGAACTGCTCGCGCGCTTCGACGAAGAAACCAACATCAACTGGGCGTCGCAGCTTGAAGCGGTGGGCGCGCACGTCGTGTACGGCGTGGTGGGCCACAAGTGCCACGCGAAAATGATGCTGATCGTGCGGCGTGTGTCGTCGGGCGGCAAGACCACGCTCAAGCGTTACGTGCACCTGGGCACCGGCAACTATCACCCGCGCACCGCGCGTCTTTATACCGACTTCGCGCTGATGACCTCGGATCAGAAGATCTGCGAAGACGTGCACCACGTGTTCCAGCAACTGACCGGCATAGGTGGCGAACTGTCGCTGCACGAGTTGTGGCAGTCGCCGTTCACGCTGCATCCGAAACTGGTTGAAGCGATTCGTGCGGAAGCCGAGCATGCTCGGGCCGGCAAGAAGGCGCGCATCGTCGCGAAGATGAACGCGCTGCTTGAACCGACCGTGATTGCCGAGCTATACGAAGCGTCACAGGCGGGCGTGAAGATCGATCTGATCGTACGTGGCGTGTGTTCGTTGCAACCGGGTGTGCCGGGTTTGTCGGAGAACATCACGGTGCGCTCGATTGTCGGGCGCTTCCTCGAGCATCACCGCATCTTCTACTTCTACGACGGCGGCAAGGAGCAGGTGTATCTGTCGAGCGCCGACTGGATGGACCGTAACTTCTTCAGGCGTGTGGAAGTGGCGTTTCCGGTCAACAACCGTCGTTTGAAGCGGCGTGTGATTGCTGAAGGTCTGTCGGCCTTTCTCGGCGACAACCAATCCGCGTGGCTGATGCAGAGCGACGGCCACTATCGGCGCCGCCGGCCGGGCAAATCCTCGCGCAATGCGCAGATGAGTCTGCTGGGGAAATTCTGTTCGTGATTTCGTGATTCTCTGATCGCGTTTGGGCGCCGCTGAAGCAAGCGGCGCGGCGCATGAAAAAAGCCCGCCTGTATTGTTCCCGGCGGGCTTTTTTTCAGGTCAACGTTCTCATCTCAAGCCGGCGCCGGTTGCCGACGCGCCGTGCGAAACACCGGAAAGCGCACAGTGAACGTGCTGCCACGCCCCTCTTCGCTCTTCACGTCGAGCTGCGCATCGTGCCGTTGCAGCACATGCTTGACGATGGCGAGACCCAAGCCCGTGCCGCCTGTATCGCGCGAGCGGCTACGGTCGACGCGATAGAAGCGCTCGGTCAGACGTGGAATGTCCGCTGCCGGAATCCCCAAGCCGCTGTCCGTGACAGAAAAAACCGCACTGCCGCCGTTGGCCTGCCAACTCACCTTGATCGCACCGCCGTCGGGCGTATAGCGGATCGCATTGGTCACGAGGTTGCCAAGCGCGCTGAGAATTTCCGTTTCCACGCCAGTGACGGTGAGCCCTTCGTCGGCGTCGAACACGATCTTGTGATGGTCGCTCGACAGGCTTTGCGCGTCGTCCCGCAAATGCCGCAGCACCGCACGCATATCGATCATCTGATCGCTCGGCGGCTTGTTGTCGCCTTCGAGCTTCGCGAGCACCAGCAAGTCGTTGACGATATGGCGCATGCGCGAGGCCTGCTGCTCCATCAGTTCGAGATAGCGCCCGCGCTCGGCTTCGCTTAGCGGCAGCTCCCGCATCGTCTCGAGAAAACCCGACAACACGGTCAGCGGCGTCTTCAGTTCATGCGAGACATTAGCGACGAAATCGCGCCGCATCGCGTCGGTACGCTCCAGCTCGGTGATGTCTTGCGACAGCACCAGCTTGCGATTCTCGCCATACGGAAACACCTGCACCGACAGCACGTTCTGGCGCTTCTCGCCCATGCCGCGCATGATCAGCATCTGTTCGTAGCGCTGTGAATTCAGATAGCGCACGAAATCGGGCTGACGCACCAGATGCGTGATGTGCTGACGCAGATCGCGTTTCGCATCGAGCCCGAAATGGAGTTCGGAGATCGCGTTGCACCACTCGATCTGATCGTGATCGTCGAGCATCGCCACGCCGTTCGGCGACGCCTGGATCGCCTGGATGAAACGCGAATGCTGCTGCTCGACCTGACGCACCTGCGCATGCCAGCGCTTCGCGAGCTTATGCAGACGGTAGTAGATTTCGCCCCAGATGCCGGGAGCGCTCGGCACTTCGCCGTAGACCGGCGCATCGAGCAGGCGCCACAAACGCTGCTTGTGGAAGGTGCTAAAGAAGCTCTGCACGAGCAGCATGACGATCGCGAGGGCCAGCCCTGCCTTGACGTTCAGAAGTGCGCCGACCACCACGCACAGAACAGCCAGCAGCACGACCGACACGATGGAGCGCGCCCAGATGATGTTCATGTTCTAGCGATCGAAGAGAAAGGTGCTACCGCAGAGTCAGGCGCTCTTCGCGAGCCGGTAGCCGCTGCCGCGTACCGTCTCAATCATAGCATCGCACCCGGCCGGCTTCAGTGCCGCGCGCAGACGCTTGATGTGCACATCCACCGTGCGCTCTTCGACGAACACGTGGTCGCCCCACACCTGATCGAGCAGTTGTGTGCGGCTATGCACGCGTTCCGGGTGCGTCATGAAGAAATGCAGCAGACGGAATTCGGTCGGGCCGAGATCGAGCTTGATCTCGCTGCCTTCGGCGTGCGCGGCGACACGGTGCGTTGCCGGATCGAGCTTCAGACCGTTGATCGCAACCAGATCTTCGGTCAACTGCGGCGCACGGCGGCGCAACACCGCCTTGATACGCGCCATCAGTTCTTTTGGCGAAAACGGTTTGGTGACGTAGTCGTCGGCGCCGATTTCGAGGCCGAGCACCTTGTCCTGCTCATCGCCACGTGCGGTCAGCATGATGATCGGAATGTGCTTGGTGCGCTCGTTGTTGCGCAGATCGCGAGCGAACGCGATGCCCGACTTGCCCGGCAACATCCAGTCGAGCAGCACGAGGTCGGGCAGTACGTCGCTAATCAGGTTCTGCGCCTGCTCCGCGTTGTACGCGCGAATCGGGCAGTGTCCGGCGTGTTGAAGATTCACCGAAATCAGTTCGGAAATGGCGGGCTCATCTTCAATGACGAGAATGCTGCTGGGCATCGGCACCTCTGATCCTTATAACTGATTAACTGAGTGCTTCGCGTTCGAGCGCGTCGCGCGACTTGTGCCGCACGTCGGTGCCCTTGACGATGTAGATGATGAATTCAGCGATGTTTTTCGCGTGGTCGCCGATCCGTTCGATCGCCTTGGCGATAAACAGAAAATCGAGGCCCACCGAAATCGAACGCGGATCTTCAGTCATATACGAAATCAGCTTGCGAACGAAAGCGCGGAATTCTTCGTCGATTGCCTTGTCGTCGCGCATGATCTGCGCAGCGGCGACCGTGTCCAGACGCGCAAAAGCGTCCAGTGCGCGGCGCAGGATCGACACCGCCATTTCGCCCGACAATTTGATCTCGGCGATATTGATGCTGCGCGAAGCACCGTCTTCCATCAGACGCTTGGTCCGCTTGGCGATTTTTTCGGCTTCGTCGCCGGCGCGCTCGAGATTCGTGATGGTCTTCGAAATCGCGATCAGGAGGCGCAAGTCGCGCGCGGCCGGCTGACGGCGCGCGATGATGTTGCTGCACTCTTCGTCGATCTCGACTTCCATCGTGTTCAGGCGGTCTTCAGCGGCGATCACCTGCTCGCATACATCGAGGTCGAAGTTGTTGAGCGCGATCATCGCGTTGACGATCTGCGACTCGACCAGGCCGCCCATTTCGAGCACCTTCGAGGAAACGAGGTTCAGGTCGGCGTCGAACTGGCTGGACAGATGTTTATCGGACATGTCGTACTCCGTTGTTTTGCGCGGCGGCTTAGCCGAAGCGGCCAGTGATGTAGTCCTCGGTTTCCTTGCGGACCGGCTTGATGAAGATCTTTTCGGTGTCGCCGAATTCGATCAGTTCACCGAGGTACATATAGGCAGTGTAGTCCGAACAGCGTGCGGCCTGTTGCATGTTGTGCGTCACGATTACAACCGTGTAATCGCTCTTCAATTCAGCGATCAGTTCTTCGATGCGGCCCGTGGAAATCGGGTCGAGCGCGGAACACGGCTCGTCGAGCAGCAGCACTTCAGGACGGATCGCGATACCGCGCGCGATACACAGACGCTGTTGCTGACCGCCGGACAAACCGTAGCCGCTCTGGCCCAGTTTATCCTTGACCTCGTTCCACAGCGCGGCCTTGGTCAGCGCCCATTCCACGCGGTCGTCCATTTCCGAGCGCGGCAGCGTTTCGAACATCTTCACGCCGAACGCGATGTTGTCGTAGATCGACATCGGAAACGGCGTCGGCTTCTGGAACACCATGCCGATCCGCGCGCGCAGCAGCGAAATATCGCGCTTGGAAGTCAGCAGGTTTTCGCCGTCCATCAGAATCTCGCCTTCGGCCCGTTGCTCCGGATAGAGCGCGTACATCTTGTTGAGCGTGCGCAGCAGGGTCGACTTGCCGCAACCCGATGGGCCGATGAAGGCGGTGACCTTGCCTTCGGGAATCCGCAGATTGATGTTCTTCAGCGCGTGATACTTGCCGTAGAAGAAGTTCAGGTCGTTGATTTCGATCTTCGGACGCGACTGAGCTTGCGCCTGGCCGCTTTGGGCGGGATCGAAACCGGCGGGCGCCGTAGGACGCGTGCCCGGATTGAGTTGAGTTTCTGCCATATTCATCGGATTACACTCCGCCCTTACTTATTCGAAAAGATCGTGCGCGCGAGGATGTTCAATCCCAGCACCGCGAGCGTGATCAGGAAGACGCCGGCCCACGCGAGAGATTGCCACTGCGCAAACGGGCTCATCGCGAACTTGTAGATCGTGACCGGCAGGTTCGCAACCGGCTGGTCCATGTTCCACGAGAAGAACTGGTTCGACAGCGCGGTGAAGAGCAGCGGCGCCGTTTCACCGGCAATGCGCGCGACGCCGAGCAGGACGCCCGTGATAATGCCCGCGATCGAAGCCTTCAGCGTGATCGACATCACCATCTTCCACTTCGGCGTGCCGAGTGCGAAAGCGGCTTCGCGCAGCGCGTTCGGCACCAGCTTCAGCATGTTCTCGGTGGTGCGGATCACGATCGGAATCTGCAGCAGTGCGAGCGCGAATACGCCGGCCCAACCGCTGAAGTGGCCCATCTTCGCCACGACGAGCGCGTAGACGAACAGACCGACGACGATCGACGGCGCCGACAACAGGATGTCGTTAATGAAACGCGTGACACTGGCGAGCCAGCCCTTCTGACCGTACTCGGCGAGATACACGCCCGCCAGAATGCCGATCGGCGTGCCGACGAAAGTTGCGAGCGCAACCAGCATCAAGCTGCCGACGATCGCGTTGGCGAGACCGCCGCCATCGGTGTTCGGCGGCGGCGTCGACTGCGTGAACAATTCGACCGACAAGCCGCCGATGCCAAGGCGCAGCGTCGTATAAAGAATCCATACCAGCCACAGCAGACCGAACGCCATAGCCGCGAGCGACATGGTCAGCGCAACGGCATTCTTCGCGCGGCGGCGGCCTTGCAGGCGCACGCGCATCGCTTCGAGCGCAGCGGCGTCGTTCGAACCCGGCATATTCAAGGTGGGCTGGCTCATTTCGCGCCCTCCCCTTTTTCGAGGCGAAGCAGCATGATCTTCGAGATCGCCAGCACGATGAAAGTAATCACAAAGAGGATCAACCCGAGTTCCATCAGCGCGGACGTATGCAGGCCCGGATCCGCTTCCGCGAATTCGTTGGCGAGCGCCGAGGTAATACTGTTGCCCGGCGAAAACAGCGAGACGTTATCGAGCAGATTGGTGTTGCCGATCACGAACGTAACCGCCATGGTCTCGCCGAGTGCTCGGCCGAGGCCGAGCATCACGCCGCCGATCACGCCGCTCTTGGTGAAGGGCAGCACGATCTTCCACATCACTTCCCAGGTGGTGCAGCCGATGCCGTACGCCGATTCCTTCAACAGGACCGGCGTGACTTCGAACACGTCGCGCATCACCGAAGCGATGTACGGAATGATCATGATCGCGAGAATCACGCCCGCGCAGAGAATGCCGATACCGATCGGTGCGCCCTTGAACAACGCGCCGACGATCGGAATGCCGCTGAGGAGCGTGCCGAGCGGCTTTTCGAACCACGTCGCGAAGATCGGCGCGAACACCAGCAGACCCCACATGCCGTAGACGATCGACGGAATCGCGGCAAGCAGTTCAATGGCGACGCCGAGCGGACGGCGCAGCCACGCGGGCGCGAGTTCGGTCAGGAAAAGTGCGATGCCGAAGCTGACCGGCACCGCGATGATGAGTGCAATGAGCGAGGTCGCGATCGTGCCGTAGATAGGCACCAAGGCGCCGAATTGCTTGCTAGGTGGATCCCAGTCGGCGGTCCATAGGAACGCGAAACCGAATTGCTTGATCGACGGCAGCGAAGCGACGATCAGCGAAACGATGATGCCGCCGAGCAGCAACAAGGTGATGATGGCGGAGAGACGGGCAAGGCCGCCGAAGATAACGTCGCCAGCGCGGCTGGGCGCTTTCTGCTGCGACGTGCTGCCGGGCGGTGTCGACTTCGCCGCGCCAGACGCTAATTGGATATCGGACATGAGAGCCTGATGGACCTGTTTCCAGTTGCCGGACGACACTTGTCGCGCGGCGGACAATGCTGGCTGATGCCGGGGTAACGCCATTGGCCGTCCTCGAGTGAGGACGGCCAATGTATTGCTGGATGCTTACTGCATGCTACGTCGCTTAATTCTGCAGCTTAGTCAGCGATCGGCTTGCCCGCAGCGTCCTTCACCTTCGACTTCCACTGCGTGCGGATTTCCGACACAACCGAATCCGGCAGCGAGATGTAGTCCAGATCGTTCGCAGCCTGGTTGCCGTTCTTGAACGCCCAGTCGAAGAACTTCAGCGTTTCGGTGCCTTGCGCCGGCTTGTCCTGCGCCGTGTGCAGCAGCACGAACGTTGCGCCGACGATCGGCCATGCGTTCTTGCCCGGCTCGTTCGTCAGGATCTGGTAGAACGACTTCGACCAGTCCGCGCCCGCTGCCGCTGCCTTGAACGTTTCCGTCTTCGGCTCGACCACCGTACCCGACGAATTCTTCAGGCCGACATACGTCATCTTGTTCTGCTTTGCGTACGCCCATTCGACGTAGCCGATTGCGCCCGGCAGACGTTGCACGAAGGCTGCGACGCCGTCGTTGCCCTTGCCGCCCGTACCCGTCGGCCAGTTGACCGTCGAACCTTCACCAACCTTCGACTTCCAGTCTGCGTTGACCTTCGACAGGTAGTTCGTCCAGATGAAGCTGGTGCCCGAACCGTCGGCGCGGCGAACCACGGCGATGTCGGTATCCGGCAGCTTAGCCTTCGGGTTCAATGCAACGATCGCCGGATCGTTCCACTTCTTGATCTTGCCCAGATAGATGTCGCCGAGCACTTCGCCCGACAGCGTCAGTTCACCCGGCGTCACGCCCGGCACATTGACAACCGGCACCACGCCGCCGACAACCGTCGGGAACTGGAACAGGCCTTCCTTCGCGAGGTCTTCGTCCTTCAGCGGAGCGTCCGAACCAGCGAAGTCAACAGTCTTCGCGACGATCTGCTTCACGCCACCCGACGAGCCGATACCTTGATAGTTGACCTTGCCGCCACCCGACTTCTGGTAGGCATCGGCCCACTTCGTGTAGATCGGTGCTGCGAAGGTGCTGCCCGCGCCGGTGATGTCTGCGGCTTGCGCTGCGATCGCGAAAAGCGCGCCAGCGACGCCAGCGAACACGGTTTGCATCAATTTCATGAGACCTCCAAGGGTGTGAGCGGTGTGAGCGAATAACACGAACACCGCGAAGCTTAGGGTCTCTTTGTGACAGTAACGTGACTAACCGTGAAACGGATGTGACAGTGAGATTACTAAGGTGAAAGGCGCACGCGTGGACAAATCGCCGCTTTGGCGGCGTGGCAAGCGTCGCTTTACAGATTAGACGAAAAAAATGGGACGCGAACGTTTGCGAGTGTTTGGAGGGGCACTGCGGAGATGGACAGCGGAGGGGTGCGGCAGCGGGGACGCGCTCATGATCGTCCCTCGCCGCCGTAGGGCAGGCGCGGTTCAGGCCGTGGCCAGCTTGACCGCGTTGGCGATCGCTTCGGAGTGGCGAATGGCGTCGTCGACTTTTTCCGCCTCCACCATCACGCGCAGAACGGGCTCGGTGCCCGAGGCCCGAATCAGCACGCGGCCGCGGCCGTTCAGCGCTTCCTCGGCCGTGCTGATGGCGCGGCGGATGGCGTCGCTGCCTTTCCAGTCCGCGCCGGGCTGCATCCGCACGTTGATCAGCTTCTGCGGGAACAGCGTCACGCCGTGGAGCAGCTCGGCGAGCGTTTTGTCGCTGCGCTTCATCGCGGCCAGCACCAGCAGGGCCGACACGATGCCGTCGCCGGTCGAATGACGGTCGAGGGAGAGAATATGGCCGGAGCCTTCCGCGCCCAGCTGCCAGCCGTGTTCGCGCAACTGCTCGAGCACGTAGCGGTCGCCCACGGCCGCGCGGACGAACTTCACGCCAGCTTCCTGCAGCGCGACTTCGACCGCCATATTGGTCATCAAGGTGCCGACCGCGCCGTCCACTTTGCCGTCGGTCGCCATCCGGTCCTTGACCAGTACGTAGAGCAGTTCATCGCCGTTATACAGGCGGCCTGCCGAATCCACGACCTGCAGCCGGTCGGCGTCGCCGTCGAGCGCGATGCCGAGGTCCGCGTGATTTGCGCGCACCGCGCGCACCAGCGCGTCCGGCGCGGTCGCGCCGACGCCGTCGTTGATGTTGAAACCGTTCGGCGCGACGCCGATCGGAATCACATCCGCGCCGAGTTCATGGAACACGTGCGGCGCGACGTCGTACGCGGCGCCGTGCGCGCAGTCGACCACCAGCTTCAGGCCGCGCAAGTCGAACGCCGCTGGGAACGTGCTCTTGCAGAACTCGATATAGCGGCCGGCTGCGTCGTCGAGGCGCCGCGCCTTGCCGAGTTGCTCGGAGGCGGCGCATGCGAGCGGCAGATCGAGTTGTTCTTCGATCTGCAATTCCACTTCGTCGGGCAGCTTGTTGCCGTCGGCGGAGAAGAATTTGATGCCGTTGTCGTAGTACGGGTTGTGCGACGCGCTGATCACGACGCCCGCGGCGAGCCGCAGTGCGCGCGTCAGATAGGCAATGCCCGGGGTCGGCATCGGCCCGGCCAGCATGACGTCGACGCCCGCCGCGGAAAAGCCCGCTTCGAGCGCGGCTTCGAGCATATAGCCCGACACCCGGGTGTCTTTACCGATCAGCACCGTGGGCCGCGCGCCCGTTCTCGCCCAGCGGTCCGCGCCCGCGAGCACCTTGCCGGCCGCGTAGCCGAGCCGCAATACAAACTCCGGCGTAATCGGCCCTTCGCCGACCTTGCCCCGAATCCCGTCCGTTCCGAAATAACGACGTGCCATGTTTTATGTTCCTCCTTGGCTTGTGGGTTCAGCCGCGCGCGCGGCTGTGATTCGCCGCGTCGCGCATGGCCGCCCATACTTTCAATGCATCCACTGTTTGCGCGACGTCGTGCACGCGCAGAATTGCCGCACCGCGCCCGGCGGCACACACCGCAGCGGCGATGCTGCCCGCGACGCGCTCCGGCGCCGGGCGTCCGACAACCGCGCCGACCATCGACTTGCGCGACATGCCGGCCAGAATGGGGTACGGCGGCTCGGCCCGCGGCGCCGTGTCCGGCAGATGCGCGAGCAGGGCGTAATTGTGTTCGATCACCGCTTTGCCGAAACCAAAGCCCGGGTCAACGCTGATGCGAGCACGAGCGATGCCCGCCTGCTTCAGGGTCGTCACCCGTTCTTCGAGAAACTGCCGAACTTCGCTTACCACGTCGTCATAGGCAGGCTCACCGAGCTGCATGGTCTGCGGCTCGCCGAGCATATGCATCACGCACAGACCGCATTCGCTGTCGCGAACGGCGTCTACCGCACCGGGCATCCGGAAACCCCAGATATCGTTGATCAGGTCCGCACCCGCGGTCAATGCGTGACGCATCACTTCCGGCTTGTACGTATCCACCGACAACGGCACATTCGCGCCGCGCAGCAGTTCGACCAGCGGGATCACCCGCTCCAGTTCTTCGTCGAGCGGCACGGGCGGCGCACCCGGACGGGTCGACTCGCCGCCGATGTCGATGATGTCCGCGCCGTCGAGCAACATGCGCTCGGCCTGGCGCAGCGCATCGCCGCGCATCGCGTACTGGCCGCCATCGGAAAACGAATCGGGCGTGACGTTGAGGATGCCCATGACTAACGGGCGTTCAAAGGTCAGCTTGAAGCGGCCGCATTGCAGCGGTTCGGGGACGGGAAGAGAAGGGAATTCGACTTTCGACACGTAGCGGTCAATCACGTAAAACGAATAAATGCAAAACGGGCCGGTGTGAATCACACCGGCCCGCACTTTCTACTGGTCGCCGATCAGGCCGGCGCGGTCGCGCTGCCCGGCTTGACCTCGGTGCCCGGGCTGCCGCCCGACGAGGCGTCGCTTGCCGACGGCGGCGAGCTCTTCGGCGAACGCGGCGGACGGCCTGCCATGATGTCGTTGATCTGATCAGCGTCGATCGTTTCCCACTCCATCAGTGCGGCGGTCATCGCTTCGACCTTGTCGCGGTTCTCGTCCAGCAGGCGCTTGGCGAGGTTGTACTGCTCGTCGAGCACGCGGCGAATTTCCGCGTCGACCTTCTGTTGCGTCGCTTCCGAAATGGTGCGCGTGAAGCCACGGCCAAACGGCGTTGCGTCGTTTTCGTCGTCGACGTAAACCATCGGTCCGAGTGCGTCCGTCATACCGAAGCGAGCCACCATGGCGCGGGCCGTAGCCGTTGCCTTGTTGAAGTCGTCCGATGCGCCGGTGCTGATCAGGTTCAGGAACAGCTCTTCCGCGACACGGCCACCGAACAGGATCGCAAGGCGGTCCAGCAGGTAGTCTTTCGAATACGTTTCGTTGTCATGCTCCGGCAACTGCCACGTGACGCCCAGCGCACGGCCGCGCGGGATGATCGTGACCTTGTGCACCGGATCGGCTTTCGGCAACAGCTTGGCGATGACCGCGTGACCCGACTCGTGATACGCCGTAGCACGCTTCGATTCTTCGCGAATCACGGCCGACTTGCGCTCCGGACCCATGAAGATCTTGTCTTTCGCGTCTTCGAAGTCGTTCATTTCGACGATGCGCTTGCCGCGGCGAGCCGCGAACAAGGCTGCTTCGTTGACCAGGTTCGCCAGATCGGCGCCCGAGAAGCCCGGCGTGCCGCGTGCGATCACCGCCGCGTCGACGTCGTTCGAAATCGGCACCTTGCGCAGGTGAACCTTCATGATGTGCTCGCGGCCACGGATGTCCGGCAGACCGACGTACACCTGACGGTCAAAACGGCCCGGACGCAGCAGCGCCTTGTCGAGCACGTCCGAACGGTTCGTGGCAGCGATCACGATCACGCCCGAGTTCGCTTCGAAGCCGTCCATCTCGACCAGCATCTGGTTCAAGGTCTGTTCGCGTTCGTCGTTACCGCCGCCCATGCCGGCGCCGCGATGACGGCCGACCGCATCGATTTCGTCGATGAACACGATACATGGTGCATGCTTCTTGGCCTGCTCGAACATGTCGCGCACCCGAGCCGCACCGACACCCACAAACATTTCCACGAAGTCCGAACCCGAGATGCTGAAGAACGGCACCTTCGCCTCGCCGGCGATAGCGCGCGCCAGCAAGGTCTTACCCGTTCCCGGAGGGCCCACCAGCAGCACGCCGCGCGGAATGCGTCCGCCCAGCTTCTGGAATTTCTGCGGATCACGCAGGAAGTCGACCAGTTCGGAAACTTCTTCCTTGGCTTCGTCGCAACCGGCGACGTCGGTGAAATTGATAGCGTTGTTATTTTCGTCGATCAGACGTGCACGGGATTTACCGAACGAGAACGCACCGCCTTTCCCGCCTCCCTGCATCTGTCGCATCATGTAGAACCAGAAGCCGATGATCAGGATCGTTGGTCCGAGGTAATACAGCGCGGACACCAGCGCATTCGGTTCGTCATCAGCCTTGCCGCTCACCTGAACGCCATACTTCATCAGATCGCCAACCATCCAGATGTCGCCGGGCGACACGATCTGGTACTTCTGGCCGTCTGCTGGAGTGACCGTGAGGTTCCGCCCCTGGACAATGACGTTCTTGACTTTGCCGTTCTTCGCGTCGTCCATGAACTGCGAATAGGAAACGCCTTCCTGGACACGGGGCTTGTCGAACTGCTTGAACACCGTAAACAGCACCAGTGCGATAACCAGCCACACTGCTGCTTTCGAAAACATATTGTTGTTCAAAGCACCACTCCTTCACTTAGACGGGCGCCTACATTTGCCTTGCGGCACCACGAAAGCATTCTAATCCAGTCCGCAGACCCCTGCCATAAGGTTTCGCTACCACACAAATAGCGCAGCGGGCCATCACAGCGCCAATTTCTAGTGCTGTGGGCACATTATCGGCAGATGCGGAACCTTCCTGCAGCGCACCTACGCGGGGCGCTTCAGATGCTTACCCAAAATAAACGTTTCTGACGATTTGTCCCGCGAGGCTTTCGGCTTGCGGGCCGCCACCACCTTGAACTGGCGCTTGAACTTTTCGACAATCTGGCTATAACCGCTGCCATGAAAACATTTGACTAAAAGGGCGCCATCCGGCTTCAGGTGGTTTTGCGAAAATTCCATCGCGATATCGCACAGATGCTCGATTCGCGCGGCATCCGCCACCGCCACTCCCGACAGGTTGGGCGCCATATCCGAAATTACAAGATCAACCTGGCGTTCTCCGACTAATTCTTCGAGTTGCTCGAGAACCGAGTCTTCGCGGAAGTCGCCCTGAATGAAATGGACGTCGGCGATCGGTTCCATCGGCAGCATGTCCAGCGCGATGATCGTGCCGTCAATGCCGCCCTCGCGCTCGGCGTCGCGCTGCGAGCCCTTGGCGAGCTTGTTGCGGGCGTACTGGCTCCAGCTGCCCGGCACCGAGCCGAGATCGACAATCACCTGGCCTGGCCGGATCAGCTTGTCCTGCTCGTCGATTTCCTTCAGCTTGTAGGCTGCGCGGGCGCGATAGCCCTCCCGCTGCGCCATTTTGACGTACGGGTCGTTGATGTGATCATGCAACCACGCCGTGTTGAACTTGTTTTTTGCCATTAAAGGTGAACTCTTGCTGCGAAATGTGGCGCTTTAGGGGATAATACGCGGTTAATTCGCGCGGCCACCGCCAAAACTGGCAGTCATCCGCGATTCTGTTGTTCTGACGCGCCGCCCTGCGCTATTGGCCGAATCTCTCGGAAATGCAGGTGCCGCCATTTTAGTCGAGTCTCCCACTTTCCATGCCAGCCCTTAAAGTCTCTTCCGACCAACGCGCCGAGTTGCGCTCCCAGGCACATGCGCTCAAACCGGTCGTGCTCGTCGGCGCCGAAGGCTTGACCGACGCTGTGCTGTCGGAAATCAAGGTCCACCTTGGCGCGCATCAACTGATCAAGATCCGCGTGTTCGGCGACGAACGCGAAGAACGCATCGCCATCTACGAACAGATCTGCGACACGCTGAACGCCGCGCCGATCCAGCATATCGGCAAGCTGCTGGTGATCTGGAAGCCGGAAGCCGCAGTACAACCGGCTGTCAAGGCCAAGCGCGGCGCCCTGCCGAGCGCTCGTGAAGCGGCTGTCGAAGCCAAACCGGGTAAAGGCCGCGCACCGCGCGTGGTCACCGTGGTGAAGCCCAGCGAAATCCCGATGCGCAAGCCGAAGGCAAAAGCGGTCGTGGTGCGCGGCAATGAACGCGTCACGCAAGGCGGCAATATCAAACGCGCCAAGAAGCGCCAGACCAGCGCGAAGCGCGCGCATCAGTCGTCGAAGTAAGCGAATGATGAGGGTGCGGGCGGTGTCCGCACCTTCGGGTGAACTGCTCAGGCGGCCGGGGTGATGCCTACTTGGGTAGCGCGGCAGGTAAACCCGCTCAAGCACGGTAGAACCATACCACTCAACTGGTTACTTTCCCCGCAGCACCGCGAGCGCCCTGCTCCGCGGCCACGATGCCGACGCTCGCCGGCAGCTTCCACACCAGCGCCACACCGAGCAGGCTCTCGATCAGGTAAAACAGGCTCGATACGCCGTGCAGGATGCCGAAGCGCGTCGCATAAGCCGAATGCCCGACATCACTGCCCGCTTCCAGCGCGGCAATGCGCATGGCATTCATGAACGGCTGCAGCGCAAAGTAACCCACCAGCACGCACACCAGCATGCCGACGATCAACCAGCGCAAACGGCGATAAGCGTCGCTGCCCCGGCGCACCAGTACGTTCGCCAAGCCCAGCAGCAAAATGCCGCACACCGCACCCAGCACGCCCTCGATACGAAACAGTTGCGCCGCCACGGCGCCCGCCGTCATACGATCGAGCGACGTGAACAACACCGGCGCGACGGCATAGCCGATAGTCAACAGACTACCGACCCACACTACCGTCAGCAGACGGAACAGTCGATGCGGCATCAAGGACACCGGGGCCGCCTTCAAACGTAGCTAACCGCGATGATTTCGTACTCCCGCACGCCGCCCGGCGCCTGCACCGATGCAACGTCGCCTTCCGACTTGCCGATCAATGCGCGCGCGATCGGCGAGCTGATCGAGATCAGACCGTGGTCGATGTCCGCTTCATCGTCGCCGACGATCTGGTATTTGACCTTCGCACCCGAATCGAGGTCTTCGAGTTCGAGCGTCGCGCCGAACACCACGCGCCCGTCCGCTTCGACCGCCGCCGGGTCGATCACCTGCGCTCCGGCCAGCTTCGATTCGATTTCGGCAATACGGCCTTCGATGAAGCCCTGCTTTTCCTTCGCCGCGTCGTATTCCGCGTTTTCCGACAGATCGCCCTGGGCACGCGCTTCCGCGATCGAATTGATCACCGAGGGACGCTCAACCGATTTCAGGCGCTGCAATTCATCGCGCAACATTTCTGCGCCGCGCTTAGTCAATGGAACAGTGCTCATAAACAACTCTATGCAAAAAACAGCCGTAAAAAAAATCACCGCGGTTAAGTGCATTCCGCGGGGGCCAGAGCGCCGGACAAAGCCCGGGACCCAGCACCTGCGGAACGCCGCTTAACCGCGGCACTTACATCTTGGACAGGTATTCGAAGCCTTAGTTTAGGCGAGCGTGAAGACCTTGTAAATCATAGACTTCCAGGTCCTTCAAATAGCGCAAACCTTCAACCGCGGCCCGTGCACCGGACATCGTCGTGTAGTACGTGACCTTGTTCGCCTGCGCGCTCATGCGGATCGAACGCGAGTCGGCGATCGCGGCACGGGTTTCGTCGACGGTCGTGAAGACCAGCGCGATTTCACCGTTCTTGATCATGTCGACGATGTGCGGACGGCCATCCTTCACCTTGTTGACGACCTTGACCGGCACACCGGCCGCTTCGATCGCGGCTGCCGTGCCCTTGGTCGCGACGATCGGGTAGCCGAGTTCGTGCAGCATGCGCGCGACTTCAACGGCCTTCGGCTTGTCGGCGTCCATCACGGTCAAGAGCACCGTGCCCGACTCCGGCAGACGCGAACCTGCCGCGAGTTGCGACTTGAACAGCGCTTCGCCGAACGTTTGACCCACGCCCATCACTTCACCGGTGGAGCGCATTTCCGGTCCGAGCACCGGATCGACTGCCGGGAACTTGACGAACGGGAACACGGCTTCCTTCACGCTGAAGTACGGCGGATCGATTTCCTTCGTCACGCCCTGTTGCGCGAGCGTCTGGCCGACCATCGCGCGCGCGGCGATCTTGGCGAGCGGCAGGCTGGTCGCCTTCGAGACATACGGCACGGTACGCGAGGCACGCGGGTTCACTTCGAGCACGTAGATCACGTCCTCTTTCGAGCCATCCGCCTGCGGCACCTGCTGGATCGCGAACTGCACGTTCATCAGGCCGATCACGTTCAGCGCCTTGGCCATTGCGCCGGTCTGGCGCTTCAGCTCGGCAATGGTTTCCTTCGACAGCGAATACGGCGGCAGCGAGCAAGCCGAGTCGCCCGAGTGAACGCCAGCCTGTTCGATGTGCTCCATCACGCCGCCGATGAACACGGCTTCGCCATCCGAGATGCAATCCACGTCGCATTCGATCGCGTCGTTGAGGAAGCGGTCGAGCAGCACCGGCGAATCGTTCGACACCTTCACGGCCTCGCGCATATAGCGCTCGAGGTCACGCGGCTCGTGGACGATTTCCATCGCGCGGCCACCCAGCACGTACGACGGACGCACCACCAGCGGGTAGCCGATTTCTTCAGCGAGCTTGAGCGCTTCGTCTTCGGCACGCGCGGTACGGTTCGGCGGTTGACGCAGGCCGAGGTCCTGCAGCAGCTTCTGGAAACGCTCGCGGTCTTCCGCGGCGTCGATCATGTCCGGCGACGTGCCGACGATCGGCACACCGTTCGCTTCGAGATCGAGTGCGAGCTTCAGCGGCGTTTGACCACCGTACTGAACGATCACGCCAACCGGCTTTTCCTTGTCGACGATTTCGAGCACGTCTTCGAGCGTCAGCGATTCGAAGTACAGACGATCGGACGTGTCGTAGTCGGTCGAAACGGTTTCAGGGTTGCAGTTGACCATGATCGTTTCGTAGCCGTCTTCGCGCATGGCGAGCGCAGCGTGCACGCAGCAGTAGTCGAACTCGATACCCTGGCCAATCCGGTTCGGGCCGCCGCCCAGCACCATGATCTTCTTGTTGTTAGTGGGGTTCGCTTCGCACTCTTCCTCGTAGGTCGAGTACATGTAGGCGGTTTTCGTGGCGAACTCGGCCGCGCACGTGTCGACGCGCTTGTAGACCGGGCGCACGTTCAACTCGATACGGCGCTGGCGCACTTCCGCCGGCTTCGCACCGAGCAGCTTGGCCAGGCGGCGATCCGAGAAGCCGCTTTGCTTCAGATACTTGAGTTCTTCCTTCGACAGACTTGCCAGCGTACGACCGGCCAGCGCCTTTTCCTTCAGGATGATCTGTTCGATCTGCGCGAGGAACCACGGGTCGATCGAGGTCTCTTCGAAGATCTCTTCGGCCGTCATGCCGACCCGGAACGCGTCGCCGACATACCAGATACGATCCGGACCGGCTTCGCCGATCTCGCGGATAATCTCGTCGCGGTTATTGGTCTTTTCGTCGAGACCATCCACGCCCACTTCGAGACCGCGCAGCGCCTTCTGGAACGATTCCTGGAAGGTGCGGCCGATTGCCATCACCTCACCGACCGACTTCATTTGCGTGGTCAGACGCGCATCGGCTTCGCGGAATTTCTCGAACGCGAAACGCGGAATCTTGGTGACGACGTAGTCGATCGTCGGTTCGAACGATGCCGGAGTCTGGCCGCCGGTGATTTCGTTCTTCAACTCGTCCAGCGTGTAGCCGACTGCCAGCTTCGCGGCGACCTTAGCGATCGGGAAGCCGGTCGCCTTCGAGGCCAGTGCCGACGAACGCGACACGCGCGGGTTCATTTCGATCACGATCATCCGGCCATCTTTCGGATTGATCGAGAACTGCACGTTCGAACCGCCCGTGTCCACACCGATCTCGCGCAGCACGGCGAGCGATGCGTTACGCAGGATCTGGTATTCCTTGTCGGTGAGCGTTTGCGCCGGCGCGACGGTGATCGAGTCGCCGGTGTGGATGCCCATCGGGTCCAGATTTTCGATCGAGCAAACGATGATGCAGTTGTCCTTCTTGTCGCGGACCACTTCCATCTCGTACTCTTTCCAGCCGAGCAGCGATTCTTCGATCAGCAGCTCACGCGTAGGCGACAGGTCGAGACCGCGCTTGCAGATCTCTTCGAATTCGTCGCGGTTGTACGCGATGCCGCCGCCCGAACCACCCAGCGTGAACGAAGGACGGATCACGACCGGATAACCGCCGCTACCCGTTTGAGTCGCGATGTCGGCCTGCACCTGCAGTGCTTCTTCCATCGAATGCGCGGTGCCCGACTTGGCCGAACCGAGGCCGATCTTGGTCATCGCGTCTTTGAACTTCTGACGGTCTTCCGCCTTGTCGATCGCTTCCGGCGAGGCGCCGATCAGCTCGACCTTATACTTGTCCAGCACGCCGTGCGCGTGGAGATCGAGCGCGCAGTTCAGCGCGGTCTGGCCGCCCATCGTCGGCAGGATCGCGTCCGGGCGCTCCTTGGCGATGATGCGCTCCACCACTTCCCACGTGATCGGCTCGATGTAGGTGACGTCGGCCGTGTTCGGGTCGGTCATGATCGTCGCCGGATTGCTGTTGACGAGAATGACCTTGTAGCCTTCCTCACGCAGCGCCTTGCACGCCTGCGCGCCCGAGTAGTCGAACTCGCACGCCTGGCCGATGATGATCGGACCCGCGCCGATGATGAGGATGCTTTTAATGTCTGTCCGCTTGGGCATAACGCTCTCGCTAATGTATTCCTGAATTCTTTCCGTCGGCGCGCTGCGTTGATACGTTGCGCGCGCTCTGTTGTGTGCGGCTCGCTGCGCTCGTGCGCTGAGGCGCTGTTCGCGCCGCGAGCCGTGCGCCGCCTGGGCGCCTCACACTCTATTGCTTATGCCGCTGTCGCCTTGCCGGCCTTCTTCGTGTCCATCAACGCCGTGAAGCGATCGAACAGATAGGCGATATCGTGCGGACCGGGCGATGCTTCCGGGTGGCCCTGGAAGCAGAACGCCGGCTTGTCGGTCAGCGCGAAGCCTTGCAGCGTGCCGTCGAACAGCGAGATGTGCGTGACCTTGGCGTTGGCCGGCAGCGTGTCGGCGTCGACCGCGAAACCGTGGTTCTGCGACGTGATGACCACGCGGCCGTCTTCGAGATCCTTGACCGGATGGTTCGCGCCGTGGTGGCCGGTCTTCATCTTCAGGGTCTTGGCGCCGAGCGCGAGGCCCATGATCTGATGGCCGAGGCAGATGCCGAAGGTCGGGATGCCGCGCTCGATCAGCTCTTTGGTCGCCGCGATTGCGTAGTCGCACGGTTCCGGATCGCCGGGGCCGTTCGACAGGAACACGCCGTCCGGGTTGAGCGCGAGCGCATCAGCCGCGGAAGCTTGCGCCGGCAGCACGGTGACGTGGCAGCCGCGCTCAGCCAGCATGCGCAGAATGTTGTACTTCACGCCGTAATCGAACGCGACCACGCGGTACTTCGGCGCGTTCTGGGTGCCGTAGCCGGTGCCCAAACGCCACTCGGTCTGGGTCCATTCGTAGCTTTCCTTCGTCGACACGACCTTCGCGAGGTCCATGCCCGACAAGCCCGGGAACGAGCGCGCGAGTTCGATTGCCTTCGCTTCGTCATCCGAACCGGCCAGAATGGCGCCGTTCTGCGCACCCTTGTCGCGCAGCACGCGCGTCAGCATACGGGTGTCGAGACCGGCGATGGCGACCACGCCTTCGTCCTTCAGGTATTGCGGGAGCGTGCGCTCCATGCGGAAGTTCGACGCGAGAACCGGCAGATCGCGGATGATCAGGCCGGCGGCATGGACTTTCGTGGCTTCGACGTCTTCGGCATTCACGCCGACATTACCGATGTGCGGATACGTGAGGGTCACGATCTGGCGCGCGTAGCTCGGGTCGGTCAGGATTTCCTGATAACCGGTGATAGCGGTGTTGAACACGACTTCGCCGATCGTATGCCCGGGGGCGCCGATCGAGTAACCACGAAAGACCGTGCCGTCGGCGAGTGCGAGCAAAGCGGGAGAAAATGACGGCAACACGGGAGACTCCTTGGGGAACACCCTGTTGCCGACCTGTCTATCCGACTGCGAGCCGCAGCGAAACGCACCGGCAAGGATGCGCGCGCAGACTCGCTCGCGTACTGCTAGCGACGTCGCAAGGGGCGCGATGGGTCCATTGTGTGGACGGCTCGGCTGGGGTGCGGGGCGTCAAAAGCGCGCGGCGGATGAACGGTATGGGAGAGGTAGGCGCTAGGGTGCGGGTTGATAAGCTCAAACCTTGAAATTATAGCGTGAAACTACCCTTCCCTCCAAATCCGAGATGGGGAGCCGGCGTAGCGAAGCGCCCTCCCAAACGGGTCGAAGTCTTGCTGCACATGGCTCAGAAGCCGGTCGACAAAATTTGTGCGGCCCAGAATCGGGATAGAGCCGGTAAATATAACCCGGCCCGGCGAACCATCCACGACGGCCTTAAACCTGCCGTTCGGCGTGCGCGTGCGCCGGCTGAAGCCCTGCGCGGCCGGGCAATACGTACCAGATCGCGCTTAGCAATTGCAGCGCCATCAGAATGCCCCAGGCGGTCAGATGCGCGGCGGCCGGATAGTGTCCGCCACTGGCCGACCAGTGCGACAGCACCGCTCCAACACCAATCTGGAAGCCGAAAATCAGCAAAAAAATGATCAGCGTCAGAGTGGTATTCACCCGGCCGATCATCTGCGCCGGGAAGTGCCGCGCCATCACCGCGTAGCTGAGAATCCCGGTCCCGCCGAAGATCCCATACGCCGCCCACAGCAGGCTCGCGGGCAGCGGCGCATTGAACATGATCAGCAGCTGGGTGACGACGAACAGCGCCATGCCGATGCCGCAAAACACGTACAGCGAGATACCGCGCCGCTCCAGGCTGCGCGCCGCCGCGCCGAAGCCCACGCAGCCGGCCATCATCGCGAAGCCGAGAATCGATACCAGCGCTGCAGCTTCTCGCGGCTCGAAGCCCTGCACGTCGCGCAACCAGGCGCCGACCCATAGCGATTGCATCGCGTAGAACACGCCTTGCGTGACGACCGAAAACGACGCGATCTTCCAGAATGCCGCGCTCTTCAAGATGTGCACAGTGCCCTTGAACTGGGCCCCGAGACTTGCCTGATGATGGGTTTCCTTTGCGTCCGGCGCGAGGGTCCACTGCGCGACCGCCACAAGAACCGTCAGCAGACCCAAGCCGATGCAGACCGCGCGCCAACTGGCGAAGCCCAGCACCCACGTGAGCGGCGACCCAACCATCACGCCGCCGAACCCGCCGATTGCCATCACCAGCCCGTTCATCAGCGGCAGCCGTGCCGACGCGAAATGCTGGGCCAACGCCTTGAAGGCGGCGCCGAGACACACGGACACGCCGACGCCGATCAGCAGACGCCCGATCATCATCGCGCCAACGCCGTGCGCCGCGCCGAACACCCAGATTCCCAGCGCGGCAAATAGCAGGGTAACTGCCGTCACCCGACGCGCGCCGAAGTGGTCGAGCAAGACGCCCGCCGGAATCTGCGCGCCCGCGAAGCCGAGGAAATACAGACTGGTCAACAAGCCGAGATCAGTGGCCGACAAGCCGAGATCGTGCGTGATGAAGGGTGCAAAGCCCAGATTGACGCCGCGAAACACATACGAAACAAAGTAACCGGCGGAAAACAGGAGAAAAACGCGCAACTGGGTGGACGACATGGGCTTCGAAAAGAGCGGCCGACAAGGCCCGAGCACGAACGATAAATGAAATGAGCGAAATTCGCCTGATTTGATCTGCAGAATGAAAAACGCCGTCACCCTGAGGTGACGGCGTCGGAATAACACGGTGCGTGATCGGAGCGCAATTCATGCGCTGCCCCCGCAACGCATGTGGTCACTACCGTGGAGCCGCTTTTTGGTCTACTTACCCTTCTTCGCGTTGGCCACGGTCTTCTGGCGGCTATCTGCCGCGGCCTTCGACGCCTTGCTGGACGTGGAAGCCGACACCTTCGTCACCTTGCCCTTGGTGGCGCCTGACGTTGCCGGCTTGCTCGCTTTACCCACCGGCTCAGACACCTTGACCACGGCGGAGCGGCCACGACCCTTCTTCTTATCGTAGCGCGAATCGTTCTTCGTGTCTGTGACACGGGTGCCGATCTTCTCGACGCCGCCGCCCTGCACGTCGGTTGCGATGCGCTCCGGACCCGGTTCGCTCGGCATCGCCTTGCCAACCGGCACGTGCAGCACAATCACCTGGCCGCGCGAAACCTGATCGCGATGCGTGCGATTCCACGCTTTCAATTGACCGATCGAAACGCCGTAACGCACTGCGATCGCGGCCATGGATTGATTGCGACGCACGCGAATCAGCATCTTGCGGGTGTCGGGAACGTCAGGCTCCATGGCGAGCACGGCGCTTTCGGCGACGTCGGCGCTGATGTCTTCGTCGTCGTCCGAACCACGCGGCACCACGATTGTGGAACCCGGTTTCAAACGCATGCCGGCCGGAATCTTGTTCACTTCCATCAGCGTGTCGGCGTCGACACCGATTTTTTGCGCGATCGCCGCCGGTGCCGAACGCTCCGTTACCGTGTACGTAGTCCAGGACGACAGCGAACCGGAGTAGGCCTTCAGATTGCGCTCAAAGGCGCTCGCGTTATCGAACGGCAGCAGGATTTGCGGCTGCGTGGCGCCGAGAATCACCGGCTTCCTGAACGACGGGTTCAGCGAGCGGAATTCGTCCGGCGACAGATTGGCGAGTTTCGCCGCCATGTCCACGTCGATGTCGTGCGAGGTCGTGACCGTGACGAAATACGGGTGATTTGGAATCGACGGCAGCGTGAGCCCGTACATCTGCGGGTTCATCACGATGTTCTTCACGGCCTGCAGCTTGGGCACGTAGTTGCGCGTCTCGTTCGGCATGCGCAGGCTGAGGTAGTCGGTGGGCAGACCCGCCGCTTCGTTGCGCGCGATCGCGCGCTGCACATTGCCCTCACCCCAGTTGTACGCGGCGAGCGCCAGTTGCCAGTCGCCGAACATGTCATGCAGACGCGACAGGTAGTCGAGCGCGGCGCTGGTCGAAGCCAGCACGTCGCGGCGCTCGTCCTGCCACATGTTCTGCTTGAGGTTGTAGGTGCGGCCCGTGCCCGGCATGAACTGCCACATGCCGGCGGCCTTTGCTACCGACAACGCCTGCGGGCTGTACGCGGATTCGATGAACGGCAGCAACGCGAGTTCGGTCGGCATATTGCGCGCCTCGAGCTCTTCGACGATGTGGTACAGGTATTTCTGCGAGCGCTCGGTCATGCGCTGCACGTAATCCGGGCGCTGCGCATACCAGTTGACCTGCATGTCGACGAGGTCGGTTTGCAGATCCGGCATTTGAAAACCACGGCGAATACGGCCCCACAAATCGGCATCGGCGCTCGTCAGTTGACTGACCGAGCCTTGATCGACGTTGATCGTCTCTTTGGCGGTGGCTGTCTTGCGAAGGGCGTCGGCTACGGCTTGCTGGCTGGCGGGGTTTGTTGCGGTGGTAGGGCTATTCGTCGCCGGTCCCTGACTCGCGCAAGCGGCGAGTGTCAGGACCAACAACGCACTAAAGATAAATCGCATGAACGTCTCGGCTTCCACAAGGGCTGGAATTTGCAGCCGATAGTACGAAACGGCAACGTTTACGTCAATCGGAAAATTACGAAAAAAATCAAGGAAATCTTGGGCTTGGCGAATTTTTGCGATTCTTCGCGTGAGCAATACCCTGATGCCGAACGGGTCAACGGAAGCGGTTTTTCCATTCACGCATCAGCGTAAATGCCGATAAACGATCGGACACTTTTTCGTGCAACTGCTCCTGCAAGGTGGCGCGAATCGCCGGACTGTCAGCGCGTAAAAACGGATTCACGGCGCGTTCGTGGGCGATGGTGGTGGGAAGCGTCGGCACATGGCGCGCGCGCAATTCGCTCGCCGTGTCGCGCCAGGCTTGCAGTTCGGCGTTGCCCGGCTCGCAGGCGAGCGCGAAACGGATGTTCGACAAGGTGTACTCGTGGGCGCAGTGAACCTCGGTCGCGCCGGGCAGCGCGGCGAGCGCATCCAGCGACGCCAGCATCTCCGTGGGCGTGCCTTCGAACAAGCGGCCGCAGCCACATGCGAACAGCGTGTCGCCACAAAACACGTGCGGCGTGCCGCGCGGGTCGGCCGCCTGAAAATAGGCAATGTGGCCGCTCGTGTGACCGGGCACGTCGAGCACGCTGAACTCGAGTGCTGGGGCCGCAATCGTCACGTGATCGCCGTTTTTGAGACGATGCGTGAGATGCTGGATCGCCTCACCAGCGGGGCCGTACACGGGAACGGCCTGGCCGTTCAGCAGATCGGCCACCCCACCGACATGGTCTTGGTGATGGTGGGTGAGTAAAATAGCGCTCAGCCGCCAACCCCGTTTCGCCAGATATGCGCGCACGGGGGCGGCCTCACCCGGATCGACGACCACCGCATGATGCCCGTCGGAAACGACCCAGATGTAATTGTCTTCAAACGCCGGGACCGGTACGTACTCGAGCGCATTCATAGGCGACGCATTCTCTGATATGACTGATCGAGCAATTATAGACTGGCCTGCCTGGACCGATTCGCCACCCGGGCGCTACGTACTCGAGTGGGAACAGACCCAGCTCGACCGCGTGGTGTCCGACGTGTTCGGTTACCATGCGCTGCAACTCGGCCTGCCGCAGCTCGACGCCTTGCGCGAGAACCGCATGCCGTGCCGCGGGCTCGTGCTCGACGCAGCGAGCGGTGCGAGCGCGCCCTACACTTTCCCGCGCGGCCTCGGGCGCGCCGGGAACGGCTCGGGCAAGAACATGGGTAACAGCGCCGCAAAAGGTCTGCCTGCGGGTCTGCCCGCGGGTTTGCCTGCGCCCGCTGGGCGCAGCGCGGTCTGGTGCGATCTGCTCGACTTGCCGTTCGAAGCACAAAGCGTCGACCTGATCGTGATGCCGCATACGCTGGAATTCACGAGCGACCCGCACCGGCTGCTGCGCGAAGCGGAGCGCGTGCTGATGCCCGAAGGGCAGTTGATCATCCTCGGCTTCAATTCGCTGTCGCTGTGGGGCGCGCGCCAATCGGTCGGCAAGATGACCGGCCGGCCGTTCGTGCCCGCCGCGGTCGACCTGATCGCCTTCACGCGCCTGAAAGACTGGATCAAATTGCTGGGTTTCGATCTTGAACGCGGGCGCTTCGGCTGCTATCGTCCGCCGCTCGGCAGCGAACAATGGCTGTCCCGCTATGGCTTCATGGAAGCCGCCGGCGACCGCTGGTGGCCGATTTTCGGCGCCACTTACATGATCAAGGCGATCAAGCGCGTGCGTGGCATGCGCCTCGTCGGCCCGCTGAAAGTTAAGAAACCTGTCCTCGCCGCGGGCCTCGCGCCCGCCGCCACTCCGAACACACGCAACCACACTCAATGACTCCCGACATCATCGATATTTATACCGACGGCGCCTGCAAGGGCAACCCTGGCCCCGGCGGCTGGGGTGCGTTGCTGCGCTTCGGCGACCAGGAAAAAGAACTGTTCGGCGGTGAGCCCAACACCACCAACAATCGCATGGAACTGATGGGCGTGATCGGCGCGCTCGAGGCGCTCAAGCGCCCCTGCAAGGCCGTCGTGCACACTGACTCGCAGTACGTGCAAAAAGGCATCAGCGAATGGATTCACGGCTGGAAGAAAAAAGGCTGGATCACCGCCGCGAAGCAACCGGTGAAGAATGCCGATCTCTGGAAGCGACTCGATGCGCTCGTCGCGCAGCACGAAATTGAATGGCGCTGGGTGCGCGGTCATAACGGCCACCCGGAAAACGAACGTGCGGATCAACTGGCCAATCGCGGCGTCGCGTCACTCGCGGAAATGTGATGCATGCCGTGATGCCCGCGGCGACACCCACGCGCGCGCCCTTCTTTTTTGCTGATTTTTTTAGAGCAGGCTAATCCGACATGCGTCAACTCATCCTCGACACCGAAACCACCGGCCTGAATGCACGAACCGGCGACCGGATCCTTGAACTCGGTTGCGTCGAAATGGTGAATCGCCGGCTCACGGGCAACAACCTGCATTTCTATATCAATCCGGAACGCGAAAGCGATCCAGGCGCTTTGGCGGTCCACGGGCTGACCACCGAGTTCCTGAGCGACAAGCCGAAGTTCGCCGAGATTGCCGATCAGATTCGCGACTTCATTCAGGACGCGGAACTGATCATTCACAACGCGCCGTTCGACATCGGCTTTCTCGATGCCGAATTTGCGTTGCTGGGATTGCCGCCGGTAAAAACCTACTGCGGCGAGATCATCGATACGCTGGCGCGCGCCAAGCAGATGTTCCCGGGCAAGCGCAATTCGCTCGATGCGCTGTGCGACCGCTTCGGCATCAGCAACGCACACCGCACCTTGCACGGCGCACTGCTCGACTCGGAACTGCTTGCCGAGGTTTATCTGGCAATGACGCGCGGCCAGGAAAGCCTCGTCATCGACATGCTCGGCGATTCGCACGGCAGCGGCGATGCGAGCGCACCGCGCATAGCGATCGACTCGCTGAATCTGGTCGTGATCGCCGCGAGCGACGACGAAGTTGCCGAACATCAGGCCGTGCTCGACGGTCTCGACAAAGCGGTCAAAGGCACGAGCGTGTGGCGTCTCGAACCGGCTCCGGCTGCACCCGCGGATGAGCAAACCGCTTAAAAAGTACTAGACGAGTCGAAAAATCCCTGACATAATTCGGCTCTCTTCGGGTGGTTAGCTCAGCGGTAGAGCACTGCCTTCACACGGCAGGGGTCACAGGTTCAATCCCTGTACCACCCACCAGATTCGCTGGTTCCCGAAGAACCGCAAGAGAAAGCCCTTAGACGAAAGTCGAGGGCTTTTTTGTTTTTGCTTCCGCCTGATTCTGTTTGTTTCCAGGCATGCGCACGCATCATTGATCAAGTGTGCGCCCGTTGATACGCATCTGCGCCCGCTCTGCTTCGAAGTCAACATCGAACTTTCGTACGATTGCGGCGGCCAAATACTGCTGATATAGTCAGTTCTCGGGCACTCGCCCCGTCCATTCCTTCACTTCATTCGACTACAGGGAGGCGTCACATGTTCGCAGTGCATATCGCTCTCCCTGGGATGGCCTCACGACCATTCTCGCGACCTTAAGTTTGTCGCGTTGTCGCTCACGCGGTTCTGCCTGACCAGGCATTCCGCGCAATTCCCAGACAGTCCGTAGTCCCATTGCCGGCATTGCTGTCAACACAGCGCGGCTCGCTTGACTGTCTCTTCCTTTCGCTTCTTGACTGGAACCTCGGTGCGCTCGCGCGCCACCGGGTCGTGGCAAATGACTAGAAAAAAACTCGACTTTCGTGGACAAGCCTTCAAGGACGTCCTCGGCTTTACCTTCCGTCACTGGGCCAAACAGCCCTGGCGCATCTTCGTCACTGCGGCGTTGGTGCTGCTCTCGGCATTGGCCGACGTACTCACGCCGATGTTCGCCGGACGACTCGTCGACGCGATCGCCTCCGGCTCCGCCAGCGACGCCATCGCGTGGCACGCGGCGATCACAGCCTTCTGCTTGCTGGGCGCGCTCGGGCTCGGCGCCACGCTGCTTCGCCAGGGCGTGTTCTTCAACCTCATCAGGCTGACGCTCAAGATGATGAGCGAGATCGCCGGCAACGCCTTTCATCGCGTGCAGCGCTTTTCGACGGACTGGCACGCCAACAGCTTCGCCGGATCCACCGTGCGCAAGATCACGCGCGGCATGTGGGCGCTCGACCTGCTCAACGACACGTTGCTGGTCGCGCTGCTGCCGTCGCTGGTCATGCTGGTCGGCGCAACGGTGCTGCTCGGCTGGCGCTGGCCGATGATGGGCGCGGTTGTCGGTATCGGTTCGGTGCTCTATATCGCGGTGACCGTGGCGCTGTCGCTCGGCTTCGTTGCGCCCGCCGCACGCCTCGCTAACGCGTGGGACACGCGCATGGGCGGCGCCCTCGCCGACGCAGTCAGCTGCAACGGCGTGGTGAAAGCGTTCGGCGCCGAAGCGCGCGAAGAAGCCCTGCTCGAGCGTGTGATTGTGAAGTGGCGTCATCGCACGCGCCGCACGTGGATTCGCGGCACGATCAACGGCGGCGTGCAAGGCGGCATGCTGGTGGCGATCCAGGCCGCCATTCTCGGCGCCGCGTTGCTGTTGTGGGTGCGCGGCGAAGCGAGCGTCGGCGACATCACGTTCGCGCTGACGATGTTCTTCATGCTGCAAGGCTATCTGCGCGACGTGGGCATGCACATCCGCAACCTGCAGCGTTCGGTCAACGACATGGAAGAACTGGTGTCGCTCGAGAGCCAGCCGCTGGGTATCGAAGACCGCCCCGGCGCAGGCCCGATCGCAATCGGCAAAGGCGAAATTCGCTTCGAGCACGTCACCTTCCACTACGGTGCGAAAGCCACGCCGCTCTATGACAACTTCTCCGTGCGCATCGCGCCGGGAGAACGCGTCGGACTGGTCGGACATTCGGGTTCGGGAAAGACGACTTTCATCAAGCTGATCCAGCGGCTCTACGACATTTCGGAAGGCCGGATCACGATCGACGGTCAGGATATCGCCCGTGTCCGGCAGGCGTCGTTGCGCAGCCAGATCGCGATCGTTCAGCAGGAGCCGGTGCTGTTTCACCGCTCCTTGGCGGAGAACATCGCCTATGCGCGGCCCGACGCGAGCCGTGCCGAGATTGAACGCGCCGCGAAGCTCGCCAGTGCGCACGGCTTTATCTCGGCGCTGCCTCAAGGTTACGACACGCTGGTCGGCGAACGCGGCATCAAGCTCTCGGGTGGCGAACGTCAGCGTGTAGCAATTGCGCGGGCGTTTCTCGCGGACGCGCCGATCCTGATTCTGGACGAAGCGACCTCGAGCCTCGACAGCGAAAGCGAAGTGCTGATCCAGCAGGCCATGGAACGGCTGATGATGGGCCGTACGACGCTGGTGGTGGCGCACCGTCTGTCCACCGTGCGAGCGCTGGACAGACTGCTAGTGTTGGACAAGGGCAAGGTCATCGAGGAAGGCAGCCACGAGGCGTTGATCAGACTCGAGAACGGCTTGTACAGGCGCTTGTTCGAACGTCAGGCGCTGGAGTTGATCAAGGGTCTGGGCGATTCTGAGGTCATGCACAAGACCAATGGCGCGAAGGCGAATCGACTCGACGATTCGGACTTGCTAGTCGAGAAGTAAATTGTGAAGAAGCGTGAGGGACGTCCTGCAGAAGCCGCCGTAACAGGCGTTTTCTGCAGGCTTATGGCCACTCACGCACACCCACCTACACCACGCCCGCAGGCAGCCCGATGCCGCGCGCCATGCCGGTCGCCGCGAACACCATCAACACCAGTAGCACGGTCTGGATCACACTGAAACGCGCATAACTACGCGCCTTTCGCAAATCAGGCGGGGCGCCTTTTCTGATACTGGCGCGCCAGCGCATCAGGCCGAGCATCGTCGGGACTTCGAGGATGAGGATCAGCACGAGCAGCGTCATCTTCAAGTGAAAGAGCGGCTCATGCAGGTAGTAGTCGGCGCCCTTTTCGAAACCGCCGAAAGCGCGCATCAGACCGGTGACGATCAGCACCAAAGCCGAAATGCCCCACCGCGCGTCGGCGCGGAATACGGATCGCAACGCAGCAGGCACGCTGGCTCGCCGAAGGGACCAGGTGCGCCGAAGAATCGACGCGAGGGCAAAACCATAAGCAAGCAGATGAAGGGCGGCAAGCAACCAGCGAACCAGCATAGCGACTCCTGCAAACGACGCAATACGATCGATGTATATCTTCTCACTCGCCCGCTGAAACACCGGGCGGCACTTTTTCTTACACGTCTTATTATCGACTACCGCACCTTACGACGTCTGCTTCGCCCGTGTGTTGTAGCTGACTGAACGAAGCGACAGTTTCAGACTTGCCGCAACGATGTATCGAGCGCTCGCGCGGCGACCCGATCGCCCTCGGTTGTCAGTGCGGCGCGGAACACGGTTTGCCGATTGTGGCCCGCCGCAGCCGGCGAATCCCACAGCAATTCTATTTTCGGACGTCGGCCGAAGCCGCCGCGTACCAGCGCAGGCGCGCCGACCGAACCGAGCGGCGCCGCAGCGCCACCCGCCTCGCCGGCAACACCGAACGCCACCGCCGGAGCAGGCGCCGACGGTGCGCTCATGCCCGGGGCCGCCGCCCAGCGCACCGACAATTCGCGGGCGTCGTACTGCCCCACCTTGCGACGCTCGGCCCAGACGACCACCGTGCGTGTGGCCGGATCGAGCGCAACCGCATAGCGGCCGATCGCAAAGCGTCGCGCGGCGATATTGGTCCGCCACAGCGCGCGCGGCCGGCAAATCCACACGACCGCCGCGTACAACGCCGGTGCCGCCAACAGCCAGCCGTTGGTAGCCGCCACCGCCTGCGCGGCGCGCCGCCAACCGGCACTCGCCGCAAATGCGCCGACCGACCAGACAGCAAACAGGAATCCGAGGAAAGCAAACAGACGCACCGCCTGCCGCAACCATTGCGGCAGCGGATGCAACGGACGCTCGGCCACGGCGCGCGCGCCCGGCAGGAAGATCAGCAGGAACAGGAACACCAGGTTGATGCATGCCCACGGCGAGGACACCATCGCCGACAACGACGCGCCCAGGTCCATCTGCGCCATCGAAAACAGCCAGCGAGCGAGGAGCACGAGACCGATGGCGCGCAGCGCGAAAATCATTCCGGCGCCGGGCGCCGCGTTCGCACGCGTCTCTTTCGTTCTCGCCAAAGCATCCTCCTGTCGTCGACGGCGCCGCAGCCAGATTTGCGGCAGGGCCATTATAGGGATATTACCGAGACAGGCTCATGCTTGCCGGTCCCAAAACCGTACTTTCTGCCGCATACGCGCAAAATCGCGGCGCGCATGCAACAAC
Source organism: Paraburkholderia nemoris (assembly GCF_905221015.1). NCBI lineage: Bacteria > Pseudomonadati > Pseudomonadota > Betaproteobacteria > Burkholderiales > Burkholderiaceae > Paraburkholderia > Paraburkholderia nemoris. The sequence goes on from NZ_CAJNBO010000005.1 coordinate 48,150, forward strand.
GCCCCGCAGGCGAGATGCACGCGGGGCGTTGCTGGGGCAGCCGGGCCATCGATCACTGGGCGCCGAAAGTGCGCGCCCGGCCAGCCGGTCTGGCTGCTTTTACTTAGACGGCGCTCAGCTGGCGTTAACTTCGCGCAGCACCGTGCGATGCTTCTGACGCAGCAACTCTTCGTAGGCGGCGACGTAGTTCTGCGCCATCACTTTCGACGAGAAGCGCGATTCGAATGCGGCACGCACCTTGCCGCGCGGCAGCGTGTGCAGACGCTTCACTGCGGCGACCGCGCTGATTTCGTCTTCGACGACGAAACCCGACACGCCGTTTTCGATCACTTCCGGCACCGAACCACGGTTGAACGCGATCACCGGCGTACCGCAAGCCATGGCTTCGATCATCACCAGACCGAAGGGCTCCGGCCAGTCGATCGGGAACACCAGTGCATGCGCGTTGCCGAGGAACTCACGCTTTTCGGCTTCGCCGATTTCGCCAATGTATTCGACGTGCGGGAGCGCCATCAGCGGCTTGATCACTTCTTCGTAATAGGCACGATCGGCCTTGTCGATCTTGGCGGCGACCTTGAGCTTCATGCCTGCCTGGCCAGCGATGCGGATCGCACGGTCGAGACCCTTCTCCGGCGAGACGCGGCCAAGGAATGCGAGGTAACCCGGCTCGACGTCCTTGATCGGCGTGAGCACGTTTTCCGGCAGACCGTGATAGACGGTTTGCAGCCAGTTTGCCTGTTGCAGCGGGATGCGCTGGTTGTCCGAAATCGACACCACCGGCACGTCGCTGAACGTGTTGAAGATCGGCTGCAGTTCCGGCAGGTCGAGACGGCCGTGCAGCGTGGTCAGGAACGGCACCGGCTGGCGGGCGAACAGCGAGAACGGGTAGTAGTCGATGTGGAAATGCAGCACGTCGAATTCGTCCGCGCGGCGGCGCACTTCTTCGAGCAGCAGCATGTGCGGTGCCATCACGTCGCGGATGGTCGGGTCGAGGCGCAGCGCCTGCGGCCAGAACGCTTCGAGCTTCGCGGAGGTTTGCGAATCGCCGCTTGCGAAAAGCGTGACGTCATGGCCCTGTTCAACCAGCGCTTCGGTCAGGTAGGACACCACGCGTTCCGTCCCGCCATAAAGCTTGGGAGGAACCGCCTCGTGCAAGGGAGCGATTTGAGCGATTCGCATAATGAAGAACTCCTCGTAAAAAATCAGGCAAAAGTATTGCGTTTGGTAAAAGCGACTCGCTTGCTCGCCAGGGCAGTCTGGCCGGATATGCCGGCGCGGGCCTGATTCTTTCGAGAAATCCTGCGATGGATCGCTTGGGTAGTGAGCCCAGATCAGCAGTTTGCTGTCTGCGCATGTGCCGGTAAACGCACACATGACACCTACGTTGACAAACTGTCAGATATTTCGGTGGGCTAGCAGAGCATGCATTATCAATGCCGGGGATCTCGCTGCACCACAACATTTCAAAGTCTTTACGTTGTTACAAAGGCGAAACACTTTACAAACCCTTGTTTTATAAGACAGTTCTACAGTAGCAACTGGCTTGCAACGCTGACCCGAAGACGGCAGCTGTAAGGTCCTGTGTCAACTTTGCCGGCAGGCGCTGAAGAAATGCCGCATCGCAGTTGAATGCAATTTGTAATTATATCCCGAAATATTCCGCAGCCTGCGTGAACCACCGCCCCATCGGCGGGTCGAGCAACAGTAGGTCGCGGTCGTCTATCGCGAAATCAGTCGCGCCATCGCCCGGATACACAGGGCGCAATCGCTTTTGCATGTTTACAATGCGAAGCATCGGCTTCGCGGCGAGCGCTTTTGCTGTGGCCCATGCCTTGCATGCACAACCTGAACCACACCGACCTCACGATCAATTGGAACACTTAACCATCGCCCAGCGTAATGCCCAGAACGCAAAGCTTGCGAGCTATGCGCACCGGCCGCTTGCGTTTCTTTTCCGCTTTATTCGCCGCCATCCGCTCGCGCACGCGATCGTCCTGTGCAGCGTGTTCGCGGCCGTGGGCTGTGCGCTCGCTTCGCAATACGCGATCAAGCATCTGATCGATGTGCTCGGCGAAGGCCGGCATCATCCCGGTCCGCTGTGGGGCGCGTTCGCCATCCTGGTTGGCCTGATTGCCGCCGACAACCTGCTGTGGCGGGTCGGCGGATGGGTGGCCGCGCATACCTTCGTGGCCGTGACCGGCGACCTGCGGCGCGACCTCTTCCAGTATCTGAGCGGCCACTCGCCGACTTACTACTCGGAGAAACAGCCGGGCATGCTGGCGAGCCGCATCACGGCAACCTCGAACGCGGTCTACACCGCCGAGAACACCACCGCCTGGAACGTGCTGCCGCCGTGTATCGCCGTGCTCGGCGCGATCGTCATGATCACCGCCGTCAATCCGCTGATGGCGGGCGGCCTGATGCTGTGCTCGGCCATTCTGTCGGTCGTACTCTACAAACTTGCCGGGCGTGGCTCCGCGCGGCATCACCATTTCGCCACGAAAGCGGCGTCGGTGGACGGTGAGTTGGTCGACGTGATCAGCAACATGGGCCTCGTGCGCGCCTTCGGCATGACGTTTCGCGAGCAGCAGCGTTTCGGCGCGACCGTCAAAGCGGAAATGGAGGCGCGCCAGCAGAGCCTGCTGTATCTGGAAAAGCTGCGCCTGCTGCATGCGGTAATCACCGCGCTGCTCTCGGCAGGCTTGCTCGGCTGGGCGCTATGGCTGTGGGATCAAGGCAAGGCGACCTCCGGCGACATCGTGCTGGTCAGCTCGCTCGGCTTCACGATTCTGCATGGCACGCGTGATCTGGCCGTGGCGCTGGTCGACGTCACGCAACACGTCGCGCGGCTCGCGGAAGCCGTTCGCACCCTGCTCGAGCCGCACGGCATGCCGGACCGTGATGGCGCCACCGAGCTCGTGCCGCAAGGCGGCCGGGTCGATTTCGAGGGCGTGACGTTCGCCTACCCGCGCCGCCGGCCGATTCTCGATCACTTCGATCTGCACATCGAGCCGGGCCAGCGTGTCGGCCTGATCGGCAAGTCGGGCGCGGGCAAATCCACCGTGCTGGCGCTGCTGCAACGCTTCTACGAGACGCAGGGCGGCGCCATCAAGATCGACGGCCAGGACATCGCCGCGATCACCCAGGACAGCCTGCGCCACGCAATCGCACTGGTGCCGCAGGATATTTCCCTGTTCCATCGCACGGTGTACGAAAACATCGCCTACGGCCGCCCTGAGGCGACTCGGGAAGAAGTGGTCGCAGCCGCGCGCGAAGCCCGTTGCAGCGATTTCATCGAAGCCATGCCGGAAGGCTTCGACACGATCGTCGGCGACCGCGGGGTGAAGCTCTCCGGCGGACAGCGCCAGCGCATCGCGATTGCGCGCGCGATCCTCAAGAACGCACCGATCCTGCTGCTCGACGAGGCCACCTCGGCGCTCGACAGCGCATCGGAAGAAGCGATCCAGAAGGCGCTCGACCGTTTGATGGTGGGCCGCACGGTGATCGCGATCGCACACCGGCTGTCGACGCTGAATAACTTCGACCGGATCATCGTGATGAGCCAGGGCAAGGTTATCGACGACGGCAGTCCGGAAGAGTTGCGCCAGCGGCCGGGCCTGTATCGCGATCTGCTCTCGAAGCAGTACGGCAAGGGCACCACGCTGCATGTCGGCGGTAAGAAGGTAGATGAGCAGCACGTGGTCTAACCAACGCACCGCCTTTTGCTGCTTCAGCAACACCACGCAGCAACAAACATAAAAGCCGCTCTCGAGCGGCTTTTATGTTTTCCAGAGGCAGTTCTAATCAGGCCTGAAACCCACCTATCCGACCGTGGTTTCGCGCGCCGTCTTCTTGCCCGATCCGGCACGCACCTTCACGGTTCTGGTGCGCTTCGCACCATCGACGCTCTGAAGATCGCGCATGAAATTATCGCGCCACACCGACACGTTGTTCTCGCGCAGTTGCACCATCATGTCGCGATGACGTGCCTGACGCTCCACAAGCGGCATCTCCAGCGCTTTCGCCAGCGCCTCGGCCATACCGTCGATATCGACCGGATTCACGATCAGCGCGCCATCCAGTTCCTGCGCAGCGCCGGCAAAGCGTGACAGCACGAGCACGCCCGGATTGTCCGGATCCTGCGCCGAAACATACTCCTTGGCGACGAGATTCATGCCGTCGCGCAACGGCGTGACGTACCCGACATGCGCGGTGCGAAACAGCGCGGCCAGCACCGAGCGCTCGTACTGCTTATGAATGTAAAGGATTGGCGTCCAGTCCAGTTCGGCAAAGCGGCCGTTGATGCGGCCCGACTCCCCTTCGAGTTGCAGGCGGATGTCCTGATACGCGTGCATGTCGGCACGCGTCGGCGGTGCGATTTGCAGGAACGACACCTGGTTGCGTTGCGCCGTGAAATGTTCGAGCAAGCGCTCGAACGCTCGGAAACGTTCGACTAGCCCCTTCGAATAATCGAGGCGGTCCACGCTCATGATCAGCTTGCGCGAATGCAGCGCCGTCTTCATCGTGCGAACCGGCTTGCCGCGCTCGCCCGCCTTCGCGAGCTCGGCGATTTCGTCCGGATAGACGCCGATCGGATAAGCCGCCGCGCGCAAGGTGCGGCCGAACGCATGGACGCTCAGCGGTCCGCTGGTGGACACGTCGACGGTGCTGTGCGCCTCATTGACGATGTAGTCGCAGAACGCCCGCAAATCCGGCGCGGTCTGGAAGCCGAGCAGATCGAATGAGCACAGCGCTTCGACCAGCTCGCGATGCGGCGGCACCGCCAGCAGTACCTGCGACGCCGGAAACGGAATATGCAGAAAGAAGCCGATGCGATTTTTCACGCCGGCCGCGCGCAACGCCTGGGCGAACGGAATCAGGTGATAGTCGTGGACCCAGATCACGTCGTCCTCGCGCAATAGCGGGACCAGTTGCTGGGCGAGCCACGCGTTGACGCGGCAATAGCCTTCGAAATCGTGCCGGTCGTATTGCAGCAGATCAGCGCGATAGTGGAACGCGGGCCACAGCGTGGCGTTCGAGAAACCGCGGTAGTACTGGTCGTAGTCGCGGCGCATCAGCGCGATGGTCGCGAAGGTCACCGGTCCGCGCTCTTCCACCTTGATCTGCGGCTGGCCGGAGCTCAGCACGTCGCCACTCCAGCCGAACCACATACCGCCGGTTTCCTTCAGCGCGTCGTACACGCCGACTGCCAGGCCGCCCGCCGCCGGGCCGCCCTCCGAGATCGGCGCAACCCGGTTCGATACGATGATCAGTCGGCTCATGAAGCGCGATTCCCGATGCAGTAAGTCATGGTCGTTAGGGGATGAGGCGCCACGGGCGGTGTCAAGATCACGCTCCGCGCGCGGCCGCGACAATCGATTCCAGCCAGTCGAGCAGCGCCGTGACCGACTCGATGCGCGTATGCGCCATCGTGTCGCCCGCGCCTACCTTGATCGACAGGCCACCGCGCTCGTTGACGACGGCAAAGCCTTTCTCGTCGGTCAGATCGTCGCCGGCAAACACCGGCGTACGGCCCACGAATGGCGGCTCTTCCAGGAACGCGCGCATCGCGCGGCCCTTGTCGACGTCCTTCGGCTTGATTTCGTAGACCATCTTGCCCGGCTGCAACACATACGAGCCGGGATAATCGGCCACCAGCCGCTCGGTCGCCTCGCGCGCCACCGGCTCGCGGTCGGGCGCGTTGCGGTAGTGCAGCGCGAGCGCCGCCCCTTTGATCTCGAGCAGCATGCCGGGATGTTCGTTGACGACCTGCGCGAGCACCTGCTCCATACGCAACAGGCGCTCGTCGTGAAAACCGATGCGCTGTGTGTCGCCGTTCGCGTCGCGCCGCTCGGCGCCATGGAGACCCGCGATCGGCAGATCGGGCATGCCGAGAAATCCGTCGATGCTGTCGATGCCGCGGCCCGACACGATCGCGACCGCGCCGTTCGTGAGACTGCGCAACTCGGTCAGCAGCACGATCACGCGCGGTTGCACCAGCACGCCGTCCGGCGTGGGCGCGAGTTCGACGAGCGTGCCGTCGAAGTCGAAGAAAAATGCCGTCTCACCAGGAGACAGAACAGCCGGAAGTGCTTGCATCGGTTAATTTTGCCTTTCAGCCTTCTGCGGCCGGAAAAGTGTGCGCATCTTACCGCGCATCCGTCAATTTTTCGAGAAAGTAAGCCGGGACACAAGCCTGGCTGGGCAGCGCAGCCGACGCCGCTCACGATTGCGTTCAAAAAGAGAACAATCGGGCTTCAGCGAGCTTTCAGCCGCCTGCGTCAAATTGCCTCGCAAACCGCCCGCCCGCAGGCGCTGCGCGACGTCATCGAAGATTTTGCGATACAGTCGCTGCCACGCAGACCATTGCAGCGACGACCCTATTCGCACACCATGACGGGCCGCGCGCCTGGCACGAATCAACCGAGTCCGTTCACGGGCAGCGTCACGCGCCGCTCTTCAATCGAGTCATTGAACCCTGCTTTGTTCCCCATCCTCTCGTCCCGCCACCAACAGTCGAACCGCTTAACGCCACGCCGGCCGTGGCTCGGGCGCCTGGTCGCGTTGACCGCCATGGTGGGCGCACTCGCAGCGCTAACCGGCTGCACGCATCCCACCGAACCGTTCCAGTTAACCAACGTGACCGGCCACCTGCCGGATCTCGACTTCACGCTAACCGGCGATGATGGCCGCTCCGTAACGGGCGATTCGTTCAAAGGCCGCACGTCGCTCGTCTACTTTGGTTATACGCATTGTCCGGACGTCTGCCCAGAAACGATGGGCCGCCTGATGCAGGTGCTCGGCAAACTCGGCCCGGACGCGCAAAAAGTGCGCATCCTGTTCATCACCGTCGATCCGGCGCGCGACACGCCCAAAGCGCTGCATGATTACGTCGGCGCTTTCGACTCGCAGCACGCCGAGGGCCTGACCGGCACCGACTGGCAGATCGAGTCGCTCGCCAAGCGCTACCGGGTCGCCTATCAGATGGAAAAGCGCGACCCCAACGGCAACTACGAAGTCACTCATAGCTCGGCCGTCTATGTGTTCGACCCGCAAGGCCACGCGCGCCTGCTCGCCACCGATCACGATACGCCCGATGCGATCGCACAGGACCTGCGCCGCATCGTTGATGACCGTTCCTGACCTTTCCCGAGTTCACCCATGTCGATCAAGATCAAAACGTTCGCCGCACTGAGTTGCACCCTCGCCCTCTCATTCGGTTTCGCATCGGCTGCACATGCCGCCGGCGCGAACGCGATCAGCGTCAAGGACGCGTGGGTGCGCTGGCTGCCGAACAATCTCCCCGCTGCCGGCTACGTGACGTTAGTGAACGCGAGCGACAAGCCGGTTGACCTCGTCGATATTTCCAGCAACGACTACGGCGACGCGATGCTGCATCAAACCGTATCGAACGGCTCGACGCAAAAGATGGTGATGGTCGACAAGCTGACGGTGCCCGCGCACGGCCAGGTGGCAATTGCGCCAGGCGGCTATCACGTGATGCTCGAAGACGCGAAGCACAAGGTCGCGCCGGGCGACACCGTGCATCTGACGCTGAAGTTTTCCGACGGCGAAACGCTCGATACACCGTTCGCCGTCAAGTCGCCCGCCCAGACCAAGTAACGCCCCGCGATGAACCTGCTCTACTGGCTCGACCCCTGGGAGTTTTCGCCGACCGTCGTCATCGCCTTGCTGGTGCCGGCGATTCTTTTCGTGCGTGGTGCGCACAAGGCGAAAGTGTCGATTCGACGGCGCATTTCCTTCTGGTTTGGGTTGGTCGCGTTGTATGTCGCGCTGCATACGCGGCTCGATTATTTCTTCGAGCATGAGTTCTTCATGCATCGCGCGCAGCATCTGGTGCTGCATCACCTCGGGCCGTTCTTTATCGCCCTCTCGTATCCGGGCGCCGCGTTGCGCGCGGGCATTCCATTCACCTGGCGGCAACGCTTCGTGCGGCCGGCGCTGGAGACTGCCGTAGTACGCAAGCTGCTCGACGTGGTGATGCATCCGGTAGTCGCCGTCACGTTGTTCGTCGGGCTGATCTACTTCTGGCTGATGTCGCCAATTCATTTCGTGGCGATGCTCGACTGGCGGCTTTATCGCGTGATGAACTGGAGCATGGTGATCGACGGGCTGCTGTTCTGGTGGCTCGTGCTCGATCCACGTCCGGCGCCGCCCGCGCGTTTGTCGCCCGGCAAGCGCGTCCTGGTGGTGATCGCTGCGATTCCGCCGCAGATCATGCTCGGCGCCTTTATCTTCTTTACGCCGCGCGAGCTGTATCCGATCTACTCGATTTGCGGTCGCGCCTTCACGTGGCTCAGCCCGATGCGCGATCAGCAAATCGGCGGGCTGTTGCTATGGATTCCAGGCTCGATGATGAGCGTGATTGGCGCGTTGTTGGCGTTGCGTCACTGGATGCGATTGTCGGCTCGCGGACGGCTGCGCGGCGAGCGGCGCGTTAAGGCGACGCCAGGCTTGACGCAACCGGCGTCAGCGCCTGCGAGCAGCCAGCGATAAGCATTCTCTCGAATCGATTGAAGTCGGCGCGGTTGAAGCCGGTCGGCACGCGAGCGCCGAGTCCAGTTGCGCCCCGGTTTTTTAAGCCGAACGCATCCACACATGCGGGATGCCGTCCTCTTCGTGAATCTCCGACACCGGCGTAAAGCCAAACGCCCCGTAGAAGCCTTGCAGATGCGCCTGCGCATGCAAACGGATCGGCGTACCAGGCCACTGCGCCCGGATGTGCGTGAGCGAGCGTTCGAGCATCGCATTGCCGACGCCGATGCCGCGGAATTCCGCCGTGGTCAGCACGCGGCCGATGCGGATATCGGTGTCGTCGGCGTCCGGCAACAGCACGCGCAAATAGCCCGCTAGCGGTGGCTTCTTTTCACCGGGGCCAAAGGCAAACAGGTGCCAGGCATCTGAATCGAGCCCGTCGATATCGCCATACAAGCAGTTTTGCTCGATGACGAACACCGCGCTGCGCGCGGCCAGCATCGCATAGACTTCCGCGGCCGTGAGGTCTTCGAACGCTTTCCAGCGCCATTCGAGTTGCGCCAGTCGCGTGGCGGCGGTTTGCTGCGGTTCAGTCATGGAAAGGCTTCAAAAAGAGGTACGCCTGGAGAGATGGCGGCAATGCGAAATTATGCCGCGCGTGGCGATCTTAGGCTATGCCGCGCCGATCTTGGCGAGTTCGGCGGTAACCGACGACCCACACGCACGCATGCCGCGTTCAGCCGTCATGCGCCCGACCGCACCGCCGTTACGCCACGCATTCAGGACGCTTCGTGGTCAATTGCATCGGTACGACCGCCAGCCGCAACCCCGCTACGCGCTTGCAAAAACCGGCTCGACGGGCTGTGCGAGACAGTCGATCAGGTTACCGGGTCCGCACAGATGCAGCGCGCCCACCACCACCAAGGTCCGCTCCGGCCGTCCGAGCAGCGCCGTCACGCGCGCCGCCCACGCGTGATTGCGCGCATCGAGAATGGCGTGGCGGATGCCGGGCAAGTTGAACATCGGCGACTCGACGGCAATCTGGTGTACAGCCTGCAAATCGCCATGCAACCACGCGGTGTGCATCCGCTCGAGCGTGCGCTGCGGCTCGTCGAGATCGGACATCAGCATGCCGAGCGCGGTGCCGACTGCTTCAAGCGAAATCGATTCGAGCGACGCCGCCACTTCCTGCGCGGTCTCGAGATACTGGTACGGTTTGGCTTGCGTGAGCGCCGAGCGCAGCATCCGCGGCTCGACACCTTCGACGACCTGCTGGAACAGCGTCGGCGCGACGATCAGCGCGGCCCACGGACGTAGCGCGACGAGCGGCGCCAGCGGACCCTCGACGGGCCACACAGCCTGGAGCTGATTCCAGGCATCGGCGGATAGCAAAGGCTGCAACTGATCGGCACCGCCCTGCGGGGGAGCCTTGAGAAACGGCAGGATCGTCGGCGGATCGGATTCGAAGACCAGCGATTCGGCCCAGTCATACGCTTCGGCAATCCATGGCGGCGTTCTGCGGCTCGTCGCAGGAAACAGATGCATCGAGCCGAGCAAACGGACGTTGGTGCCGGTGAGTTGTAGGTACATGCAGCCTCGTGAAGACGGGCAATTGCGCAAAGCGGCAATCGGGCAATTCAATCAGCGGCGCGCAGCGCGGCAGCCCGGCTCGCGGCCCCTCGCCACGCGGTCCGCACCGTGAACGCGACGAACAGCAGGAAAGCAATCTGCGAAACGTACAGGTCCGTGCGGATCGGATGATGCAGCGCGAACCATGAATTGTGCACCACGTCTGTCACGATGACAGCGACACAGAGGATCAGCCCTGCTCTCGGACTCAGCAGCAATAGCAGAACCGTTAGCGGATCGATGAAGAGCAGTGACGTCCAGTAGATTTGTGTCAGCGGCGCCGCACCGCCGTAGTCCCACCAGAGCCCGTGGACCAAAGCCACTTGCAGATGCGTCCAGGTGGCGCCGCAAAGGCATAGCGCGTAGATCAGGCGCAAATGGAAGGAGCGGCGTTCGATATCGTGGATGCGCATGATGTCGATGCGAGAGCGTTGGAGTCTGCGAACTATAGCGTTGCGCGCAGATGGACGCAGCGGCGTATCGTAAGCGGCGACCTGAGTACCGAGGCTAAAATGAGAGACACGAAGTATGAGGTGCACGACGCCGGATAAAAGAAAAGCCCCGACAAGTCGGGGCTTTTCCTTACATCAACTACTGGAGGCGCGAGCCGGAGTCGAACCGGCCTAAACGGCTTTGCAGGCCGCTGCATAACCGCTTTGCTATCGCGCCGCAAGCGGACTGGAATCTAGCTGCAGATTCTCAGATTTGTCTGGCGGGCGACCGTAAGGACTGACCCACCAAACAAAAAGGGAAGCGTTGCTTCCCCTTATGTATGGAGCGGGAGACGAGGCTCGAACTCGCGACCTCAACCTTGGCAAGGTTGCGCTCTACCAACTGAGCTACTCCCGCATTGCCCTACTTCACAACGCCTTGCACTTTTACTTCGCCAAACAACGCGTTGCTTCAAAATTTGGAGCGGGAGACGAGGCTCGAACTCGCGACCTCAACCTTGGCAAGGTTGCGCTCTACCAACTGAGCTACTCCCGCAATGTGCTGCTAACTTCTGCCTTGTTACTGCAACTACTCTCTTACTGCTACCGCGCTTCAAACTGCGTGCATCGGAGAAACGAGATTATGGAGAAACGACTGAAACGTGTCAACCCCTTTTGCGAATGTCTTTAACTGAAAAGATTTCACTCACGCTTGCCCGACGTTCGGACACGCTTCAGCCACTCGGGCATCGCACCCCGAACGTTTTCCAATCAGGCGACGCCACTGCGCTCACGAATCTGCGGCCACGCTAGTTTCATGTAATAGAGCATCGACCAGATCGTCAGGAACGCAGCCAGATAGATCAGCCACAGGCCCCACACGCGCGTATCGACAGACACCCCGCCACCGAACGGCAACGGCCCGTAGAACAGCAGCATCGGAATCGCGACCATCTGGCACACCGTCTTGAACTTGCCGAGCGAGTTCACCGCGACACTCTTCGATGCGCCGATCTGCGCCATCCACTCACGCAGCGCCGAGATGGCGATCTCGCGTCCGACGATCACCAGCGCGATCGCCGAATCGATCCGTGCCAGTTGCACGAGCACCAGCAGCGCAGCCGTCACCATCAGCTTGTCGGCGACCGGATCGAGAAACGCGCCGAACGCCGAAGTCTGATTCCATTTGCGGGCCAGAAAGCCGTCGAACCAGTCGGTGAGCGCCGCCAGAATGAAAATCGTCGCGGCGGCCAGATTGCGGTGCGCCGGGCTCATCATCATGTCGGGCAAATAGAACACGCCGACGACGAGCGGAATCAGGACGATCCGCAGCCAAGTCAGGAAAATCGGGAAATTAAACGGCATGGGCAGGCGCAGCGTCTGACAAGGGAGATGCAATTGTGCCGTGTCACAGGGCCTGCCACAAGCAAAGCGGCACGCGGGGCCCGGCAGGCGCCGCGCCGGAGCACCGTTTGTCGGGCACTTATCAGCCGCTTGCTGAGCGCTTCTGCGCCACCCATTGGCCGCACGTTGCCCGCCTGGGGCAGCGTGGCGTACTACAGATCAGTGCAATTGCCGATAGATCTGCTCAGCAAGCGCCTGCGAAATTCCTTCGACGCTCGCCAGATCCTCGACGCTGGCCGCAACCACCCCACGCAGCCCGCCGAAGCGCGCCAACAGCCGCTGACGCCGCTTCGCGCCCACTCCTTCGAGTTCTTCGAGCCGTGAAGTCTGGCGAGTCTTGCCGCGCTTCGCGCGCATGCCCGTAATCGCAAAGCGGTGCGCCTCGTCACGAATTTGCGCGACCAGCATCAGTGCCGCGCTTTCCTTGCCGAGCTCGAGCGCCGCGCGGCCGTCCGCGAAAATCAAGGTTTCGAGGCCGACCTTGCGTCCCTCGCCCTTCGCGACACCGACCAGCATGCCTGTATCGAGACCCAGTTCGGTGAACACCTGGCGCGCGATTTCAACCTGACCCTTGCCACCGTCGATCAACACGATGGTCGGCAGGATGCCGCCGGCCGCAGCCGGTTCCGCGGCATCCGCTGCAAGCGACGGGTCCGCGGCCGCGTCGCTTTGCAATTCGGCGGCTTCGTCCGCGGCGTTCGCAGCAGCCTGCGCGACCATCTTCTCGTAGCGGCGCGTCAGCACCTGACGCATTGCCGCGTAGTCATCGCCGGGCGTAATGCCGGTGATGTTGTAGCGACGGTATTCGGACGACTGCATCTTGTGATGGTGGTACACCACGCACGACGCCTGCGTCGCCTCGCCCATCGTGTGGCTGATGTCGAAGCATTCGATACGCAGATGCGCGAGGTCGTCACACTCCATGCCGAGCGTGTCGGTGAGCGCGCGCGTGCGAGCCTGCTGCGAGCCTTGTTCCGAGAGCAGGCGTGCGAGCGCGAGCCGCGCGTTCTGCTCGGCCATCGCGAGCCATGCGCGCCGCTGGCCTTGCGGCTGGCGCAGCACCGTCACCTTGTGGCCGGCCTGTTCGATCAGCACGTCGACCAGTTCGCGCGTGGACGGCGCATGGCTGACCACGAGCACGGGCGGGACGCGATTGCCGATGTAGTGCTGCGCAATGAACGCCTCCAGCACTTCAGATTCGATACCGCCGACGGTTGCACGACCTTTGCGTGGCGCCGAAGGCTCGACCGCGTCATCCGCGTCATCCGCGTCGTCTTCGGCCTCGGCAGCAGCATCTGCCTCGTCATCATCCTCTTCGGACGGCATCTCCCCAGCGATTGCGAGCGCGTCAGTTGCATCGGACGATGCGTTCACGCTGTTTGCAACCTCGTCAGACACCAGGTCCGCATCGCTCGCGACATCGACCAGCAGCTCGTCGTCGCCGCCTTGTTCAAGGCCGCCCTCGCCGACCGTCAACGCGCTTTCCACGTGCGACGGAAAATACGCCTTGTCGCCCAGATGCCGTCCGCCGCGCACCATCGCGAGATTCACGCACACGCGCCCGCCGAGCGCGACCACCGCGAGAATGTCCACATCGCTATCGCCGCCGACTTCGATCGCCTGCTGATGCAGCACTGTCGACAGCGAACTCATCTGATTGCGCACCGCCGCGGCCTGCTCGAACTTCAGCTCGCTGGCGAACGCGTGCATTTTCTGCTCGAGCTCCTTCATCACCTCGCCCTGCCGGCCAAGCAGAAAGCGCGAAGCATTGGCGACATCGCGCGCGTAATCTTCTTCGCTAATCGCCGCGACGCACGGCGCCGTGCAGCGGCCGATCTGATGCAGCAGACACGGCCGCGTGCGGTTGTTGAACACTGAATCCTCGCACGTGCGCAACTGGAAGACGCGCTGCAGGATCTGGATGCTTTCGCGCACCGCCCACGCACTCGGGAACGGCCCGAAGTACTGGTTCTTGCGATCCACCGAGCCGCGGTAATACGCCATGCGCGGAAACTTGTGACCGGTCAGTTTGAGATAGGGATACGACTTGTCGTCGCGAAACAGGATGTTGTAACGCGGCGCGAGCGCCTTGATCAGGTTGTTTTCGAGCAGCAGCGCTTCGGCCTCGGAGCGCGTAACGGTCGTCTCGATGCGCGCAATGCGCGTCACCATCATCGCGATGCGCGGCGACAGTTGCGTCTTCGTGAAGTAGCTCGACACGCGCTTCTTGAGATCGCGCGCCTTGCCCACGTAAAGCACCGTGCCCTGCGTATCGTAATAGCGATAAACGCCGGGCAGATGCGGCAATTGGGCGAGCACTTTTTTCGGCTCGAAAACGTCGGTTGCTTCGGGTTCGGTCATGCAGAATCGGTTGGCTGGGACAGTGTCGCGAAGCCTCTGCTCACGCGCTGCGCGCCAAGTGGTCACTAAGGCGCGGAACCGTGTGCGAGTGCTTTAGAATCGCCAGTTTAGAGCATTCCGCGTGCGTTCGAACCCTGCTGCATCGAATGGTGTGATGCTCCGGTAGAAGCCGGCGGCTGAAGCCGCTTGCACCACCCGCTGGCAAGACCCTGCAGAACCCGACCGCGCCACCTGTTCCACTCTGCGACCACGCCACCATGTCCTCCGCTTCCTCCGTTAGTCCCGTCTCCGAACAACGCGCAGCTGCCCCCACAGAGATTGCCTGCGACATTTTCTGCACGGTGATCGACAATTTCGGCGACATCGGCGTGTGCTGGCGTCTCGCGCGCCAGTTGGCAAGCGAGCACGGCTGGCAGGTGCGTGTGTTCGTCGACGATCTGCATGCGTTTCAGAAACTGTGCCCGTCGCTGGCGCTGGATCGCGCGCGCCAGGCAGTCGGCGGCATCATCGTCGAGCACTGGCACGAGCCGGCCCACGCGGGCGATACGCTCGAAGTGGCTGACGTCGTGATCGAGGCATTCGGCTGCGAGTTGCCGCCGATCTATGTCGCCGCAATGGCGCGGCGCGAGCGAGCGCCGGTCTGGTTCAACCTCGAATACCTGAGCGCCGAAGACTGGGTCGCGGATTTCCATCTGCGGCCGTCGCCGCATCCACGCTACCCGCTGACCAAGACCTTCTTTTTCCCTGGACTCGGTCCAGGCACCGGCGGCGTACTCAAGGAGCGGCATCTAGACGCCGCACGCGCGGCCTTCGAGGCCTCGCAACCGGAGCGCGAAGCGTGGTGGCTCAAGACCACCGGCCGCGCGCCACCATCGCCCACGGCCACGGTCGTCTCGCTGTTCGCCTACGAAAACCCCGCCATCGACAGCCTGCTTGAACAATGGCGCGACAGCGTTGAACCGGTCGTACTGCTGGTGCCGGAAGGCCGGATTTCGGGCGCGGTCGCGCGCTTTTTCGGGTTGCCGGCGTTCCCAGCCGGTTCGCATGCCGAGCGCGGCAGCCTCAGCGTTCACGCGCTCGCTTTCACCGAACAACCGGGTTACGACACGCTGCTGTGGGCCAGCGACGTCAATTTCGTGCGCGGCGAAGATTCGTTCGTGCGCGCCCAATGGGCCGACAAACCATTTGTCTGGCACATCTACCCCCAGTCCGACGACGCCCATCTGCCGAAGCTCGATGCCGCGCTCGCCCACTACGCCCGCACGCTGCCCGCCGACGCGCGGGACGCCCTCGCGCGCTTCTGGCACGCATGGAACGGCGCGGGGCGGCCGGACTGGGCGGAATTCCAACGCCACCACGCGGCGCTGAAGCAGCGCGCGGCCGAATGGGCCGGCGAACTCGCCCGGGTAGGCGACCTCGCCGGAAATCTGGCCTTGTTCGCAAAAACTCAGTTAAAATAAGCGGTTATCCAACGGCCGACGACGCAAGCGCGGCCCGATCGTGGCGAATGGTTTAGCAAGGTGCGGCAAATTCAGGTTTGCCAAACTCGTTTGACCAATTCCTCTGGCAGACTCGTCTTGCAAATTCGTCTGGCAAATTCGCCCGGATAACGGGGCCAGACTTAGGGTCCAGACTTAGGGACCAAACTCAGGGGCTAGCCCCACGGGCCAGACCAATTCGCAAGGCAAACCCGGCAGGCCAATCCGCTTGCGCCGTATGCCGTTGAGCAAAAGTTGAAGCTACTAATTTCGTACAGGACAGTTTTATGAAGACCGCACAGGAACTCCGCACCGGTAACGTCGTAATGATCGGCAGCGACGCGATGGTCGTGCAAAAGGCCGAATACAACAAGTCGGGCCGTAACTCCGCCGTCGTGAAGATGAAGTTCAAGAACCTGCTGACCGGCGCAGGCATGGAAAGCGTGTACAAGGCTGACGACAAGTTCGACGTCGTCGTGCTGGAACGCAAGGAAGTCACGTACTCATACTTCGCTGACCCGATGTACGTGTTCATGGACGCCGACTACAACCAGTTCGAAGTCGAAGGCGAAATGATGGGCGACGCCCTCCATTACCTCGAAGACGGCATGGCTTGCGAAGTCGTGTTCTACAACGAGAAAGCCATCTCGGTCGAACTGCCGACCACGCTGGTCCGTGAAATCATCTACACGGAACCGGCAGTCAAGGGCGATACGTCGTCGGGCAAGGTGTTGAAGAACGCCAAGCTGACCACCGGTTTCGAACTGCAAGTGCCGCTCTTCTGCAACATCGGCGACAAGATCGAAATCGACACGCGTACGCACGAGTACCGCAGCCGCGCCTAAGCGCCTGCAGCCTGAATCCCGCGGCGGAGCCAAGTCCGGCGCGGCGAAAAATAAATGGCAACAAAAAGCGCCCGCTTTGGGCGCTTTTTCTTTTTTGCGCCGCCGTGTATGGTTGTGGAAATCTTTACCGGCCCTTTCTCAAAAATGCCTGTCCGTTGTGCTTCCCGTCCTGTCTTGCGTCGAACAAACCATTGATAAGCTTAAGTAATTGGCTGTGGCACAGTCCATGCTTCTCTCCAATTCAGGCCAGTAAGGCTTGATTCCCTCAACTCCGGAGATGCGACATGAACCACGACATCGCTGAAGGCAAGTGGAAGCAAATGCTCGGCAGGGCCAAGACAGCATGGGGTGAATTGACGGACGATGAACTGGCCAAGGCAGAAGGCCGGGTCGACAAACTTTCCGGGCTGATCCAGGAACGCTACGGTAGGACCCGCCAGCAGGCGGAGCTTGAAGTACGGCGGTTCTTCGACAGCAATCGGGATTTCTGACCGGTCGAATGAAGAAAATACAGGTGCCCCTCCACGCGTCACATCGCGTCAGGGCGGGCATCCACTGAAAAGCAAAGGACCAGAACTACGTGAGTCAAATCGCCCCAGATCCGCTTGCAGGCCGTGTTCCGCGGCTTGCGCCGCGCCCATGCCAATCGGGCTGCGGCTATTCCGCCGCCCCGGCAGACGCTGCCCATGCGGTCGGGTATTCGACCAGCAGTACCGGCCAGCCATCGCGCCCGTGCCGCGCGCCAGAGTACTGGCGCGGCGTATCGGGTACTCCGTCCATCCAAAAATAGCGCTCGCCATGCCACACGCCCTGATTGTTGAAGACGATCCCAATAGCCTGTCAGGCCTGTCCGCCATCCTCGCTGCCGACGGATTCTCCGTCGACACCGCGACCACCATCGCCGAGGCCCGGGCGGCATTGACGCGCTTCATTCCCGATGTCGTGCTGGTCGACCTGAATCTGCCGGACGGCAGCGGGCTCGACGTGTTGCAGCATCTGCCCGCGCATCCGCCCGGCGGCGCCCTGCCCGTGATCGTGATGACCGGTAACGCGACGGTCGAGAGCGCGATCGAGGGTCTGCGGCACGGCATCTGGGACTATCTGCTCAAACCGGTCAATATTCCGCGTCTGCGCAGCCTGCTCGCCCGGATTCCGCGCCCGTACGAACTGACCGAAGAAGTCCAGACGTTGCGCGCGTCGCTGCGCCGGCTCGGTCGCTTCGGCTCGCTGCTCGGCCGCAGCGGTGCGATCCAGCATGTCTACGACACGATCGAACATATCGCGCCGACCGAAGCCGCTGTGCTGATTTCCGGTGAAGCCGGCACGGGCAAGCAGATTGCCGCGCGCACGCTGCACGACATGAGCCGGCGCCGCAAAGGACCGTTCATCACATTTGACTGCCGGACGGCGGCCAGCGTCGCGGCGCATCGCTCGCTCGATAGCCTGCTGTTCGGCCACGAGCGCGGCGCGTTCAGCGGCGCCGAACAGCGCGAGCCGGGCCTGTTCGAGCAGGCCAGTGGCGGCACGCTGTTCATCGACGAAGTCGCCGAACTGCCGCGCGCCCAGCAGGAAGCGCTGCTGCGCGCACTCGATTCGCAGACCTTCATGCGGGTCGGCGGCACGAATCAGGTGACGACCGACTTCCGGCTGATCGCCTCAACGCGCAAAAACCCGCGCGCGGCGGTCGCCGACGGCAGCCTGCACGAAGACCTCGCACTGCGTCTCGAAGCGGCCGCGATATCACTGCCGCCGTTGCGCGAGCGCGGCGACGATCCTACGCTGATCGCGCAAGCCGTCGTTGACGAGTTGAATCACGAAGCGATCACGCGCGGCACCTCGGAAACGGCCAAGCAGGTCGGACCCAACTTCCTGCGCGAGTGCCTCTCGTACGAGTGGCCGGGCAATGTGCGCGAATTGCAGGATCGCGTGCGCCGGGCGTATCACGCGTCGGGCGACGTCCTGGAATCGTTGCGCGCCGATGAGGCGGGCTCGGTGAACGGGCGCGATCTGAACGGCAGCCGCGTGCAGGTCACCGTCGGCACGCCTCTCGCGGACGTCGAGGAAATGCTGATTCGCGCAACACTCGATGCGGTTGGCGGCACGCGCCATCGCGCGGCGTCGCTGCTGGGGATCAGTCCGAAGACGCTCTACAACAAGCTGCAGCGGATGCGCTTGAACTGACGGGGTGAGGCCGGCTTTGCGGCAGGCCTCGCTTGAATGGAAAAACGGCGCCTGAAAGAGGCGCCGTTTTTTTGTTCGATGCAAACGCTTGAGTTGTAGATCTGTTCTCTATCAGTTGCAAGCGGCTGCTGTCGATTGCTCAAGCAAACGCACTGCGCAACAAAGTTTGCGCTTGCAAATACTGCGGCTCGGCGACCAGCTTGCTCCACTTGAGCGCCTTGCCGCGCGGCCGCATGCGTTTGAGCCGCTGCTGCGACTCCTTCGACGGCGTG
Organism: Paraburkholderia nemoris; assembly: GCF_905221015.1. Classification (NCBI taxonomy): domain Bacteria; kingdom Pseudomonadati; phylum Pseudomonadota; class Betaproteobacteria; order Burkholderiales; family Burkholderiaceae; genus Paraburkholderia; species Paraburkholderia nemoris. The sequence goes on from NZ_CAJNBO010000005.1 coordinate 67,247, forward strand.
AAGCGCAGCGCGTCCAGCACCTTTTCCGCTTCGTCCGGCTGATTGCAGATCAGCACCATGTCGCAGCCGGCCTGCAGCGCGGCGGTCGCGCCTTCCGTCAGCGTGCCGCCCTGGCGCGCGGCTTCCATCGAAAGATCGTCGCTGAAGACCGCGCCTTCGAAGCGCAATTTCTTGCGCAGGATGTCCTGCAGCCAGACACGCGAAAAACCCGCCGGCTTCGAGTCGACCTGCGGATAAACCACATGGGCAGGCAGCACGGCCCCGAGCGACACGTCGAGCCAGTCATACGGCGCCGCGTCCTCGCGCAGGATCTCGTCGAGCGAGCGATCGTCGACCGGCATCGCGACGTGGGAGTCCGCGTGCGCGAAGCCGTGTCCTGGAAAATGTTTGCCGCAATTGCTCATACCGGCCAACGCAAGGCCGTGACTGAGGCTCTTCGCCAGCAAGGTCACGACGCGCGGATCGCGATGGAACGCGCGATCGCCGATCACTTGCGACTGCCCGTAATTCAGATCGAGCACCGGCGTAAAACTCATATCGATGCCGCATGCGCGCAACTCAGACGCGAGAATGTAGCCCACCGCGGTCGTCACCTTCGTGGCGTGCAGCACGTCGCTGTCCCACAGCGTGCCAAGCTTGCCCATGGCCGGCAGCACCGTGAAGCCGTCGGTGCGAAAGCGCTGCACCCGGCCGCCTTCGTGGTCGACGGCAATCAGCAGATCGTCTCGAATCGCGCGGATCGAATCGGTCAGCGCGATCAATTGCGCGCGGCTCTCGTAATGGCGTGTGAACAGGATCACGCCGCCGGTCATCGGATGGGCAAGGCGGCGTTTGTCGTCGTGGTTCAGCGTTGTGCCGACCACGTCGAGCATTACCGGTCCGGGAGTGAGTTTCATCGAATTCCGCTAGAAAAAGCTTGAAGCAAAGAGAGACACGGCCGACGTGCGCCGCGTTCAGAATATTTTTATTCGTCGCTGGCGGGTGCGTGGGGGGCGTCCGGCCCTCGCGCCACTTCCCCGGTTTCCGCAATCACAAACGACACCGCGTAATCGCGTTCGTCGCTGATCGTCACGCGCGCCGTGATACCCCGCGCGTCGAGCCATTCGGCCAGTTCGCCCGATGCCACCACCATCGGCTCGCCGCTCGGCTTGTTGAGCGTTTGGAGCGCGCGCCAGGTCATCGGCCAACGCATGCCGAGGCCGATCGCTTTCGAGAAGGCTTCTTTGGCCGAGAACCGCGTAGCGAGAAATGCGAGCCCACGCGCCGCCGACCGCGCGTGACGCGCGTGGTACACGCGCAGCTCGTCCGGGCCGAGCACCTTCTCGGCGAAGCGGCCGTTGGTGCGTGTCATGACCGCGGCCACGCGGCTGACCTGAACGATATCCGTACCGATGCCATAGATCGTCATGGGCGGCGCCGCGGCGTTACGCGCTTGCGCCGAGACGGGCGGCGACCATGATCGCCTTCATCTCGCGCACGGCGTTGTCCCAGCCGGCGAAGATCGCATGCGCGACGATCGCGTGGCCGATATTGAGCTCGACGATGCCTTCGATCGCGGCGATCTGCTGAACGTTGGTGTAGTGCAGGCCATGACCCGCATTGACCTTGATGCCGAGCGCCGCGCCGAATTCGACGGCACGCACCACGCGTTCATATTCGCGCTGCTGTTCGGCCGGATCGTGCGCTTCGGCATAGCGGCCCGTGTGCAGCTCGATCACCGGCGCGCCCGCTTCGTGCGCGGCGCGGATTTGCGTCTCGTCCGGATCGATGAAGAGCGACACGCGCGAGTTCGCTTCGGCGAGCTGCTTGCATGCGGCGCGCACGGCTTCGAACTGGCCGGCGACGTCGAGGCCGCCTTCAGTCGTCAATTCCTGGCGCTTTTCCGGCACGAGGCAAACATCGTGCGGCTGCACTTCGCAGGCGATGTCGAGCATCTCCTGCGTGACCGCGCATTCCAGATTCATGCGTGTTTTCAGGAGCGGCCGCAGCTTGCGCACGTCGGCGTCGACGATATGGCGGCGGTCTTCACGCAGATGCAGCGTGATCACATCGGCGCCGGCCTCTTCGGCCATCAGTGCGGCGCGGATCGGATCGGGGTAAGACGTGCCGCGCGCGTTGCGCAGCGTGGCGACGTGATCGATGTTCACACCCAGGTCAATCACATTCGGCGACGTAAGAAAGAAGCTCATAAGTTCTGCAAGTCGATCAGTATCTGGCGCGTCGCGAGCGGCGTGCCGCCAAGGTAAGTGTTGAGCAGAAAGCGCATCAGCGTTTTGCTTTGCGCCACAGTCTGCGCTCGATGGTAATCGTCCTTTTCCATATCGAGCAAGGTCTGTCCGGCGATCACCGGCCATTGCGCGGGCAGATCGTCGGACGCTTCGCGCACGCCGCGCTCCGGATCGAACACGTAGCGGCCTTCGGCCTGCACCGCTTTGCGCGCGACAGTGCGATCGAGCGCCATCGCATAACCGGTTTCCCGCAGCAGCACGCGCTCGAACGAACGCAGCACCTGCACGGGCGGCTCGTCATGCGCGAGGCGCGTCATCGTGACGACGTAATGATGGAACAGTTGCGGATGCGGGTCTTCGCGTGCGCAGAATTTGACCAGCAGCTCGTTGACATAGAAACCGCAGAGCAACGCGTCGCCCGCCAAAGGCAGCATGCCGCCGACCCATTCGGCGCCGGTCAGCGTGCGCACTTCGGATTTGCCGGTCCACGACAAGGCGAGCGGCTGGAACGTCTGCAGCACGCCGCGCAAAGCGGAGTGGGGACGCTTCGCGCCCTTCGCGACAAGCGCGAGACGGCCGTGATCGCGCGACAGCACGTCGATGATCAGGCTGGTCTCACGATACGGATAGCTGTGCAGGACAAAAGCGGGTTGCTCAGCGATCCGGTAATCGGACGCGGAGGTGCGAGGCGCGCGGCGCGGCGGCGCTTTGCGCGGCTCGCCTTCGGCGCCTTGAGCGCCGCTTTGAGCACCCTGAGCGCTTTTGGCGCTCGATGAGGATTTTTTGGTACTGCGAGCCGGTTTGGACGGCTCGCGTGCCGGCGCTGCCGGCGCCGAGTCGTCCGGGTCAGCGTCGGAATTCAGCGTCATCCACGCGTCATTCGTACCCATACGCACGGAGTCCGGCTTCGTTGTCAGCCCAGCCGCTCTTCACCTTGATGAAGGTTTCCAGATACACGGGGCCGTCGAACAGTTTTTCCATATCAAGGCGCGCTTCGGTGCTGATCTGCTTCAGCTTGGCGCCCTTCTGGCCGATGATCATTGCTTTTTGCGTATCGCGCTCCACCAGGATGGTCGCGAAAATGCGGCGCAGACGCCCTTCGGTTTCGAACTTGTCGATCAGCACGGTGCTCGTGTACGGCAGTTCGTCGCCGGTCCAGCGGAACACTTTTTCGCGCAGGATTTCGGCGGCAAGAAAGCGCTCGCTACGATCGGTCAGATCGTCCTCACCGTAGATCGGTGCACCTTCCGGCAGGAACGGCTTGATCGTCTCCAGCAAACGCTTGATGTCGTCCGGATTTTTCGCCGACAGCGGCACGATCTCGTTGAACTGACGCAGCGCACTCACCTGCTGCATGAACGGATACAGCGAGTCCTTATCCGACACGCGATCGAGCTTGTTCGCGATCAGCAGCGTAGGCACCGACGGCGGAATCAGGTCGAGCACCTTCTGGTCGTCCGGGCCGAAGCGGCCGGCTTCGATCACGAACAGAATCGCGTCGACCGAACTCAGCGTGGACGTGACCGCGCGGTTGAGCGAACGGTTCAGCGCGCCGCTATGCTTGGTCTGGAAACCCGGCGTGTCGACGAAGATGTACTGCGCGTCTTCAAACGTATGAATGCCGGTGATGCGGTGGCGCGTGGTCTGCGCCTTGCGCGACGTGATACTGACTTTCTGGCCGACCAGCGCATTCATCAGCGTGGACTTGCCGACGTTCGGGCGGCCGACTATCGCGACCATGCCGCAGCGAAAACCAGTGGGAGTGGGAGCGTTCATATTCGGGCTACGGCAGGTTCAGATCGACGCGCGAGGAATGGCGCGCCGATGGCAATCAATGGCCCGCATCGGCGACGCGGGTTTGCACCGCGTCGGCTACGCCGGGTTCGTGTTCGATAGGTGCCGACACGCCAGGCGTGGGCACAGCCGCGCCGGGTGTGGCTTCACGGCTGCGGTGTTTGTCGGCGCTGCGGACGACGGCTTCTGGCTTGGTTTCGGCGGCCTTTGCATCTGCGGGCTTTGCTTCAGCAGCCTTTGCGTCCGCGGGCTTCGCGGCTTCGGATCTGATTTCAGCAGATTTGGCGTCCGGCTTGTCGGCTGGCTTGTCCGCTGCCGCTTTGTCAGCCGACCTGTCAGCTCTCTCAGCGCGCTCCGACTTGTCCTGCCCGCTGTACTCCACGTGCGCGGCGCGAATCACGGCCAGCGGCGCGGACGTCGCAGTCAGGGTCGGCCGTTCGGCTGCAGACTCCGCCGCCGGTGCCGTGCGTGTTTCACCCCGCCCAGCCCCGCGTTCGCTCTTGCGATCCGGGCTGCGCAAATCGAGCGCGGCCTGTACGCCGGTCACGCCGGGCACGACCTCCTGCTCGGCATTCTTCGCGGCACGGGCACCCTTTGAACGCTTTGGCTTGGCGACCACGGCAGGCGCGGCGGCCATGACTTCGTCAAGCGCCTTCTTGGCCGCGGCCTGCTCGGCCGCACGACGACTCGCGCCGGAGCCGGACACCTTGACGTCCAGCTTCGGCACCGTGCATTCGACTTCAAATTGCTGATTGTGCGCTGCACCATGGGTCGCGACGACCGTGTACGTAGGCAACGCGATCTTGTGGCCCTGCAGATATTCCTGCAGCAGCGTCTTGGCGTCCTTGCCGAGCGTGCGCGGGTCGATGTGATCGAGAATCGGCACGTAAAGGCGCTTGATGACCGTCTGGGCGGCATCGAACCCGCCGTCGAGGAACACCGCGCCCAGCACGGCTTCGAGCGTGTCAGCCAGGATCGACGGACGGCGGAAGCCGCCGCTGCGCAGTTCGCCCTCACCGAGACGCAGGCCTTCGGAGATATTCAGGGCCTGAGCGATTTCGTAAAGCGACTGCTGTTTGACCAGATTGGCGCGGACGCGCGACAGGTCGCCTTCGTCCAGTTTGCCGAAACGTTGGAACAAAAGCGCAGCCACCGCGCAATTTAGAACGGAGTCGCCGAGAAACTCGAGCCGTTCGTTGTGCGTGGAGCTATGACTGCGGTGCGTTAAAGCCTGGCGCAACAATTCCGCATTGCGAAATTCGTAGCGCAGACGGCTTTCCAACGGAGATAGGGGCATGGGCAGAGTATAACGCGGGCGCCTGCCCCGGCGAAAACGCGGGACGGCCAGCGGAAAAAGCGTGGTGAAGCGACGTTACCGCAGATTCTTAAAGTAGCGTGATAACACGCCGCGACTGATGTGACCTAAGTGTGGGCCACCCGCGCGGCGTGTTGTGCGATCAAGACATGCGTGCTCAGTGGAATGAGCCGATGCGTTTCAGATCGCTGAAGTTCATCCAGATGAAAAACGCGCGGCCGACGATATTTTTGTCCGGCGCGAAACCCCAATAACGGCTGTCCGCGCTGTTATCGCGGTTGTCGCCCATCATGAAGTAATTGCCAGGCGGCACTTTGCAGATCACGCCACGTGCGTTGTACGTGCAGTTATCGCGATACGGATAATCTTCCGCGCCAACGATGAACGGCGGCACGGCCGGGTTGTTCAGAATCGCGTTCTTGCGGCCGTCGAGATTTTCTTCGAATTGCTTTGCGTAGCCGAGACGCTCTTCGTCGAGGTAGTCAGGCAGCGGCGTTTCCGGCACCGGCTTGCCGTTGATCGTCAGTTGCTTGTCCTGATAAGCAACGGTGTCGCCCGGCAGGCCGATCACGCGCTTGATGTAGTCGACCGATTCGTCTTTCGGGTAGCGGAATACCACCACGTCGCCGCGCTCGAGCGGACGACCTTCGGTGATCTTCGTGTTGGTGATCGGCAGACGGATACCGTAGTCGAATTTATTGACGAGGATGAAGTCGCCCACCAGCAGCGTCGGCACCATCGAACCCGACGGAATCTTGAACGGCTCGACCACGAACGAGCGCACCACGAACACCACCAGAATCACTGGGAAAAAACTCGCCGAATACTCGAGCCACCACGGTTGACGCAGCTTGTCGTCACGCAGACGGGCACGCGTTTGCGCCGCGTTTTCGTCGGCGAAACGCTCGCCAACGCGCGCCTGCTGGCGGTCGAACTCAGCGACCACGGCTTCCGCCGCGCGCCGCCGTTGCGGCATGAAGACCAGTTTGTCTGCGACCCATGCGACGCCCGTCAAAATGACGAGCACAAAAAGAATCAGCGCAAAATTCATAGGGTTCCGTTGTTCGTCTTATTTGTCTTCGACACGCAGAATCGCGAGGAAAGCCTCTTGCGGAATCTCGACGGACCCGACCTGCTTCATTCGCTTCTTGCCTGCCTTTTGTTTCTCGAGCAGTTTCTTCTTACGGGAAATGTCGCCGCCGTAGCATTTTGCCAGCACGTTCTTACGCAAGGCTTTAATGTTCTCGCGCGCAATAATGTTCGAACCGATGGTGGCCTGAATCGCCACGTCGTACATCTGGCGCGGAATCAGTTCACGCATTTTCGCCGCGACTTCACGGCCGCGATACTGGCTTTGCGAACGGTGCACGATCACGGACAAAGCATCCACCTTGTCGCCGTTGATCAGCATGTCGACCTTCACGACGTCGGCCGCGCGATATTCCTTGAACTCGTAATCCATCGACGCGTAGCCGCGCGAGATCGACTTCAGACGATCGAAGAAATCAAGCACGACTTCGCCCATCGGGATTTCGTAGGTCAACTGCACCTGACGGCCGTGGTACTGCATGTTGATCTGGTTGCCGCGCTTTTGCGTACACAGCGTGATCACCGAGCCGACGTAGTCTTGCGGCATGTACAGATTCACGGTGACGATCGGCTCGCGCACTTCTTCGATCTTCGAGGGCTCCGGCATCTTGGCCGGGTTTTCGACCATCAGGATCGTGCCGTCGCGCTGCAGAACTTCGTACACCACGGTCGGCGCCGTGGTGATCAGGTCCATGTCGAACTCGCGCTCGAGACGCTCCTGCACGATCTCCATGTGCAGCAGGCCGAGGAAGCCGCAACGGAAACCGAAGCCGAGCGCCTGCGACACTTCCGGCTCGTACATCAGCGAGGCGTCGTTCAGCTTCAGCTTTTCCAGCGAATCGCGCAGTGCGTCGTACTGGTTCGCTTCGACCGGATAGAGACCGGCGAACACCTGCGGCTTCACTTCCTTGAAGCCCGGCAGCGGTTCGGCAGCAGGACGGTTCAGCAGCGTGACGGTGTCCCCCACCTTCGCAGCGGCCAATTCCTTGATGCCGGCGATGATGAAACCCACCTGCCCCGCGGACAGCGATTCGAGATTCTTCGACTTCGGCGTGAACACGCCGATATGCTCGACCGGATACTGCGCGCCGGTCGCCATCATGCGGATCTTGTCTTTCGGACGCAGCGTGCCGTTGACGATACGCACCAGCATCACGACGCCCACGTAGTTGTCGAACCACGAGTCGATGATCAGCGCCTGCAGCGGTGCTTCCGGATCGCCCTTGGGCGGCGGCACTTTAGCAACCAGCGCTTCGAGCACGTCTTCCACGCCGAGACCGGTCTTCGCGCTGCAACGCGTGGCGTCGGTTGCGTCGATACCGATCACGTCTTCGATTTCTTCGATTGCGTTCTCAGGATTCGCGGCTGGCAGGTCGATCTTGTTGAGCACCGGAATAACGTCGACACCAAGCTCGATCGCCGTGTAGCAGTTGGCGACGGTTTGCGCTTCCACGCCCTGGCTTGCGTCGACAACCAGCAACGCGCCTTCACATGCGGACAGCGAGCGGCTGACTTCGTACGAGAAGTCGACGTGGCCCGGCGTGTCGATCATGTTCAGGTTGTAGATCTGCCCGTCACGGGCTTTGTACGTCAGTGCAGCGGTTTGTGCCTTGATGGTAATACCGCGCTCGCGCTCGAGATCCATCGAGTCGAGCACTTGAGATTCCATCTCGCGGTCGGACAAGCCACCGCAGATCTGGATGATGCGATCAGCGAGCGTCGACTTGCCATGGTCGATGTGCGCAATGATCGAGAAGTTACGAATATGATCCATTCAGTGCCGATCAAGCAAAAAAGGCGCGCTCGGACAATAGCGGAGCACGCCTTGTAAGTAGGTGAAAAACCTATCTATTTTAGCCGAAAAGGCTATCGCCCGGCGCATCTTGCAAGGCTCGGGCGGAAAAGACGGCTCAGGAGAGGCGTGAAACGGGGTGTGAACAGCGCACGTTCGTGCCTGTTGGACCCTTAACTGGATCCCGGATGGGTCACTGCAACGCGTGCAGCAAGCGCGGCACGAACCCGCGCCACGTCAAGGTGATAGTGACACAGTTCGACGCCGTCACAGACCAGAACCGGAACCAGCTCGTTATAACGGGCTTCCAGCAAAGGATCCGTGTCGACGTCGATCACGACGACTTGCGCAGCGAATTCGGCCAGCAACGGCTCGAGCGCGGCGCGCATGTCGTCGCATAAGTGGCACCACGCGCGCCCGTAGAGCGTGAGTGGCGCCATTGACTTCATTTCTGGGCGCTGCGCGGGCGAATCGGCACGAACTGCGTGTTCTCGCCACGACGGACCAGCAACGCAACCATCTTCTGCGAGTCGAGGTGAGCGGTCAGTTCGTCGAACTGCTTCGCGCTCGTGATATCCGTATCGCCCACACGCAGGACGATGTCGCCCTTTTGCAATCCAACGCGCACGGCCGGGCCGTCTACCGCGTCGATCTGCACACCGTTGTGCAGTTTCAGCGCCTTCATCTGATCGGCAGGGATATCGCTAACGGCAAGACCCAACACGTTCGTGGCGCGTTGCTTCGGCACCGGCGGCTTTTTGTCATCCGCCTTGGTGGTCTTGTCCGGCTGCATCTCGGCAATCGTGACCGGCAAATCGCGCGTCTGACCCTTGCGCCAGATCGTAATGGTCGACTTGGTGCCCGGCTTCGTATCGCCGACCATACGCGGCAAGTCCGTTGCGGTGTCGACCGAATGGCCATTGAACTTCTGGATGATGTCGCCCGGCTGCACGCCGGCTTTGTCTGCCGGGCCACCCGGTTCGACGCTGCTGACCAGCGCGCCCTGCGCCTTCGGCAGACCGAGCGAATCGGCAACATCTTTCGTCACTTCACCGATCGCCACCGCGATCCGGCCGCGCACGACCTTGCCCGATGCCTTCAACTGATCGGCCACGCGCATGGCCTCGTCGATCGGAATTGCGAACGAGATGCCCATGAAGCCGCCAGTACGGCTGTAAATCTGCGAATTGATGCCGATCACTTCGCCCTGCATATTGATCAGCGGACCGCCCGAATTACCCGGATTGACGGCCACGTCGGTCTGGATGAACGGCAGGTAATCGCCCGTATCGCGCCCCTTGGCGCTGACGATACCGGCTGTCACCGTGTTCTCGAGACCGAACGGCGAACCGATCGCGACCACCCACTCACCCACTCGCACCTTGTTCGAGTCACCGATCGTGATGGTCGGCAAGTTGGCCGCGCTGATCTTCACGACGGCGACATCGGTCCGATCGTCCACGCCGATCAGTTTGGCCTTGAACTCGCGCTTGTCGGTAAGAGTGACGTAAATGGTGTCCGCGTCGTCCACGACGTGCGCGTTGGTCATCACGTAGCCGTCCGCCGACAGAATGAAGCCTGAGCCGACGCCGCTGTTCTGTTCGGGATCGCTGTTATCCGGCGAGTCCTGGTTGCCGCCGCTGCCGCTGCCACCGTTATCTCCACCGCGTGGCGAACCCGGCGACTGCGGCGACTGCGGCAACGGGATGCCGAAGAAGCGCCGGAAAAACTCCGACATGTCGCCGTCGTCCATGCCTGGCGGCAACCCGCCGCGGGCACCGCTGTTCGACACGCGCGTGGTCGTGCGAATGTTGACGACTGCCGGGCCGACCTTGTCGACGAGGTCAGTAAAGTCGGGCAGATTGGCTGCGGGAGCGGCCGATGCCGTGTGCGGCACGAGCGGCAAACACGCCGCTACCACCGCGGCCGCGAGGAATTTGCGCACCGAGAAAGTCGTCATATCGTAGCAAGCCGAGGGATTCGTGTGATTCGGAGGATTACTTCGGAGCTTTATATTCTATGGCAGACGCAAATTGCTGCAATGTGGTCTGGGGCACTTCACCAAGCAGAGTAATCCAGAAGTCGCCGCGCCGCTTGACCAGCACGTGCGTGGCGCCGCTACTGCCTGCGCCTTCCTTGCGAGTATTGTTCTCGACCGGCTCGACGAATACCGAAATGGCCGCGAGGCCATCGGAGAATACAGCCTGATCAACCGGAATGGTGGGCTGGCCCGCGTCACGCGCGGCCATGGGACGGCGAAGCTCGCGAATCTTGCGGAAGCCCGGTACCGTCGGTGTGATCTGCCAGCCTTGCGCAGCCATATCGACCGGTTCGACCGGCGGACGCACTACCGTCCAACCCGTTGTATTACGAATGCCGTTGACGATGGCGGTCTTGTCGACCGGCACGCCGATGCGAATCTGCGAAAACGACAACTGCTCGAGCACCTGACCATTCGGGTCTAGCGTTTGGGCACGCAGAAGCAGGCCCGTCTTCTTGTCGGCCCAGAGCTTGTAAGCAAAGCGGTAGGCGTCTTTCGGATCGAGCTCGATCACCTGGCTGTCGATCCCCGCAACGCGGTCGTCGCCGAGCAGCTTCGGCTCGTAGACGGACAGCACCTGCTCGCCGCTTACAGCGAGCAGAGCAGGAAACGAATCCTTGTTCTGGCGCTTCTCGACCACGCACAGATGCCGCTCAGGCACGAACGTATAGAGATCTTCGTTGTGACGAAGCATTTTGCGCGGCTTGCCGTCGAGGCTTTCGAGTTGCTCGAATTCGCCGTCAGTACGGGTCGCGTAGTGCGCGATCCGCGACGTCTGAACGAAATTGCCCCGCTGATAGACGAACGCGCCCTCGTAGTTCTGCTGCTGGGCGGCCTGATGGATGCGATCGAGCAGCTCCGCGGCTGTGCGACGGGCGACGAGCGGATCGTCGGTTTGTGCAAAGACCCGCGGCGTGGCGGACAACAATACGGCTGCGCAGAACAGAAATGCCGGCAGCCGCCCCCAGATAGTCGTTTTATTCAACCGCGGAGTCTGCATCAAACTATTGGCCTTGCGTAGAAACGGCGGCAGCGCGAATCAGCGGCATCGAGCCCGGCATGACCGGTTGTTGCGCGAATTGCTGGTGAGCTTCCAGATACTGATCGAGACTGGCGTCACGAATGATGTTGGCGTCTTGCGCAACCGGCTGAAGCGTAGCGGCCGGCACCGATGCCATGGCCACGCGTTGCAGCGAATCGCCATGCGACTGGATCGACGCGACTTGCGCCACACCCGGGCCGCCCGGCACGCCTTGCAATTGCGGCACGACGATCCACGTCAGCGTGGCAGCAGCAGCGGCAACAGCAAACGCCGGCACAACGCGGCGACGCAGCGCCAGCAAACGACGCGCGACCGGCATTACGGCAGGCGCGAGCACGTGCGGCTCATTGTCGAAACGTGCGGCAAAACCGCTCAGGAACGCGCTGCTCGCCGCCGGGCTGACCGCCAGATCGTCGGAACGCAACGCGTCGCCGATCAGGTGATAGCACGACCAGGCGGCACGATCTTCGCCGTCCAGTTCGGAAACAAACGTGTTCAGATGCTCTTCGCCGAACAGCTCACCGTCGACAAAAGCGGACAGACGCTCGCCGCGCGAGCTGGCTTGCGATTGCATCGAGACCGACCCCATGATGCTCCCCATCTTACAAATACCCCGTAGTGACACCACTAATCCAGATATTGCACCCGCGCCCCGTCCGGCGGGCCGGTGTTTACCAGCGCTTGCCTTCAGGTGTGTCAAGCAACGGACGCAATTTTGCCGCAATGGCTTCGCGAGCGCGGAAAATTCGTGATCTGACTGTGCCAATTGGGCAACCCATCATCTCAGCGATTTCCTCGTAACTCAAACCTTCAATTTCACGAAGAGTAATGGCGGTGCGCAACTCTTCCGGTAAAACCGCCATCGCAGCATTGACCGTCTCAGCGATCTGCTTGCTCATCAACATCGACTCAGGCGTGTTGATATCCCTTAGTTGGTCGGCGTCCGAGAAAGTTTCAGCTTCTTCAGCATCTGCTTCGGTCGAAGTCGGTGCGCGCCGCCCTTGGGTCGCAAGGTAGTTCTTGGCCGTATTGACCGCAATCCGGTACAACCACGTATAAAAGGCCGATTCGCCGCGAAACTGCGGCAACGCCCGGTACGCCTTGATAAAGGCGTCCTGCGCGACGTCTTCCACTTCGGCCGGGTCCCGCACGAGACGGGAGATCAGCCGGAGAATCTTGCGGTGGTATTTGGAGACCAGAAGCTCGAACGCGGCCTTGTCGCCCTTCTGGACGCGCTCGACCAGCACCTGATCAATTTCTTTTTCGCTCACCTGATAAATCCGTTAACTATGGGGCGCATGGCGGGGGACCATTGTAGCGTCCCCATCATCGCGGCACGTTACTCCGGTAACAGCGGTTACAGTCGTTACAGTCAGGCGCTGGCGCCACGCCGACCCAGCACCGCCAGCTCCCGGAAAACGGCCGCAGGAAGCGCGTCAGCAGCAAGAAGCAGCGTGCGGGAGCGCCCATGATCCGGCGCCAGCGCCAGAACGAGCAGGCGACCGCTCCATTGCGAACAGCCGGCAATGCGGCCCTGCGCCAGCAAATTACCGGCCCGGTTCCAGGCGGACACTCCGTCCGGGCCGATTTTCAATGCAGCCGGCTGCGCATGCTCATGCTTTACCGCACAGAGCGTCAGCAGCGCCCACACGGCAAGCGTCAACGGAACCGCCTGCCAGGTGCCCAGATGCGGCGCGAAGCAGGTGTAGGCAGCGCCAGTCGCCATCAGGACGAACACACCCAAAGCGGCGCGCATGGCGACGGAGCGCCGCAACGTAATCCGCTGCGGCGCTCCGTCGGGCGTTGCCGATTCGAGGGAAACCGCCGGGCAAGCCGGCGTTTTCGACTGGCGTGTCAGCAAGCGATCAGGCGCGCTTAAAGACCAGCGTGCCGTTCGTGCCGCCGAACCCGAACGAGTTCTTCAGCGCGACGTCAATCTTCATCTCACGCGCAGTGTTGGCGCAGTAATCGAGATCGCAGGCCGGATCTTGATTGAAGATGTTGATCGTCGGCGGCGACACCTGATGATGCACGGCGAGCACGGTGAACACGGACTCCAGACCGCCGGCGCCGCCCAACAGGTGACCTGTCATCGACTTGGTCGAATTCACGACCATGTCTTTGGCGTGGTCGCCGAAAGCGCGCTTGATGCCGGTGGTTTCAGCCAGGTCGCCCAGCGGCGTGGACGTGCCGTGCGCGTTCAGGTAATTCACCTGGTCCGAATTGATGCCCGCGTTCTTCAAGGCGGCCAGCATGCAGCGCCGTGCGCCGTCGCCATTTTCCAGCGGAGCGGTCATGTGATAGGCGTCGCCGCTCATCCCGTAGCCGCTAATTTCGGCGTAAATCTTCGCGCCGCGTGCCTTCGCATGTTCGTACTCTTCGAGCACCATCACGCCGGCGCCCTCGCCCAGCACGAAACCGTCGCGATCCTTGTCCCACGGACGGCTCGCCGTTGCCGGATCGTCATTGCGTTGCGACAGCGCACGCGCCGCCGCAAAGCCGCCGACGCCGAGCGGCGACACGGTCGATTCGGCACCGCCTGCGATCATCACGTCGGCGTCGCCGTATTCGATCAGGCGCGAGGCCTCGCCGATACAGTGCAGGCCCGTCGTACACGCGGTAACGATGGCGAGATTCGGACCCTTGATGCCGAACTTGATCGACAGGTGGCCGGAGATCATGTTGATGATCGATGCCGGCACGAAGAACGGCGAAATACGGCGCGGGCCGCGATTGAGCAGCTCGGTTTGCGTCGCTTCGATCATCGGCAGGCCGCCGATGCCCGAACCGACCACCACGCCGATGCGCTCCGAATTCTCGTCGGTGACTTCGAGGCCGCTGTCCTGCATCGCCTGGATGCCGGCCGCGACGCCGTAATGGATGAACGTATCCATGTGGCGCGCTTCCTTACCGGGGATGTAGTCCTCGATATTGAAGCCCTTCACCTCGCCGGCGAAACGAGTCGAAAAGTTCGACGCATCGAACTTCGTGATATTGGCAATACCCGACTTGCCGGCGACCAGATTGGCCCAGCCGTCGGCAACATTATTGCCAACAGGCGAAATCAGCCCCAGGCCTGTAACAACAACACGACGGCGGCTCACGGTAACCCCTTTTTCATAGATGACAAAAGCACAAAAGCCACAGCGGCCACAGGAACCTGCCCTGTGTGCCCTGTGGCTGTTAGCCGCCCCCTACCCCCGGCGCTTCGCACCAGGTCCCCCCGAGAGGGGCAAGAAAACTTGGGGCGGCCCGGCGTTTTCTTGAAAGTCGGCAATCGCGCGAAAAGTTGCGCTGTCAACATCGCTGGCTCCTGCACGGCAAAAAGCGCCAGCCCTGCTGGCGTCGGAACCCGACACGGCAGGGCGTCATACGCCGCCAACGCAGAAACGCAGGCGTGAATGACTTTAGGCCTTGACGTTCGCGCGAGCGTAGTCGATCGCTTGCTGAACGGTAGTGATCTTCTCGGCTTCTTCATCCGGAATTTCCATGCCGAATTCGTCTTCGAGGGCCATCACGAGTTCAACGGTGTCGAGCGAGTCGGCGCCGAGGTCGTTCACGAACGAAGCTTCGTTCTTGATCTCAGCTTCTGCAACGCCCAGTTGTTCTGCGACGATCTTCTTGACGCGCTGTTCGATATTGTCCATTACCCCTCCAAGGGAAAAGAAGTTCAAAAATACAGGTGCGCGCATTTTATCAGGTTTGACCCGGCAAAAAAGCGGCGCATCGGGTTCCTGTCAAGGCATGCGCCTTACGCTTTTGCAAACGCGTCAAGGCGCGGATAGTAACCGAATTTGGTTACGACATGTACATTCCGCCGTTCACATGCAATGTCGTGCCGGTGATATAGCCCGCTTGCGGCGACGCGAGGAACGCCACAGCGTGCGCGATATCGTCCGGGCTGCCGAGGCGGCCGAGCGGAATCTGCGTCTTCAGTGCGGTTTGCTGCTCTTCCGGCAGGGTCTTGGTCATGTCGGTGTCGATGAAGCCCGGCGCCACGCAATTCACCGTGATGCCGCGGCTGCCGATCTCGCGTGCCAGCGCACGCGTCATGCCTGCTACGCCCGCTTTTGCAGCTGCATAGTTGACCTGCCCCGGGTTGCCGGCCGAGCCCACCACCGACGTGATGTTGATGATGCGGCCGCCCTTGGCCTTCATCATCGGACGCAGCACTGCGCGCGACAGGCGGAAGACCGACTTGAGATTGGTGTCGATCACCGCGTCCCAGTCGTCGTCCTTCATGCGCATGGCGAGCTGATCCTGCGTGATGCCGGCGTTGTTCACCAGCACGTGCAGCGCGCCGAATTCCTTCACGGTGCCGTCAATCAGCGCTTCGGCTGCTGCGGCGTCGTTCACGTTGAGCACCGCGCCACGGCCATTCACGCCAGCCGCGTTAAAGGCTTCGCTGATCGCTGCCGCACCGCTTTCGCTGGTTGCCGTGCCGATCACCGTCGCGCCCTGGCGCGCCAGTTCCAGCGCGATCGCACGGCCGATGCCGCGCGATGCGCCCGTCACGATTGCGATTTGCTTGTCGAGAGTCTTTTCCATCTGTCAGTCCGGATGCCCTTTCGGAGGGCTGATTGATTCTTGATGTCAGGCCTGGTGCCCTGCTGGCGCCCCAGGAGGCTGCGTTTAGCCCGCCGTCACCAGCTTGAGCGTTTCTTCGAGCGAAGCCGGATCGAACACCGAAGCGCCGATCAGATTGCCGTCGATACGCTTCGTCAAGCCCGCGAGGACTTTGCCGGGACCGCATTCGATCACATGCGTGACGCCTTGCGCCGCCATTGCCTGCACGCTTTCGACCCAACGCACCGGACCGGCTGCCTGACGCACCAGCGCGTCCTTGATCTTCGCCGGCTCGTTGACCACGGCGACGTCGACGTTGTTGATCACCGGAATCGACGGCACCTGCACGTCGACGCTGGCGAGATATTCGCGCAATTGATCCGACGCGGGCTTCAACAGCGACGAGTGGAACGGCGCCGACACCGGCAGCGGCAACGCGCGCTTGGCGCCCTTCGCCTTCGCGACTTCGCAAGCCTTTTCGACTGCAGCCTTGTGACCGGCAATGACGACTTGCGCCGGCGCGTTGAAATTCACCGCTTCGACGACACCCGCGATCGATGCTTCGGCGCAAACCGCTCGGACCGTGTCGTCATCGAGCCCGAGAATCGCGGCCATGCCGCCAACGCCGACCGGCACAGCCGTTTGCATGGCTTGGGCGCGAAAACGCACGAGCGGCACAGCATCGCGAAACGCGATCGCGCCCGCCGCGACCAGCGCGGTGTATTCGCCGAGGCTATGACCGGCGACGATAGCCGGCTTCGGGCCACCCGCCTGCTGCCACGCGCGATAAATCGCGTATGCGGCGGTCAGCATGACCGGTTGGGTATTGGTGGTGAGGTTCAGATCTTCGGCTGGGCCTTCGGCGATCAGCTTGCCGAGGTCCTGATTGAGCGCGTCGGACGCTTCCTGAACCGTCTCACGCACGACCGCATGATCGGCGAATGCGTTAAGCATGCCAACCGACTGCGAACCTTGCCCAGGAAAAACGAACGCAAATTTCATATCGTCCCCAAAATCGATGTTGTCAGATGTGGGTGGCGCGCCCGGTTGATGGCAAGCGCGCTCAAGCGAAGCCGAGCGCCGCAAAGAGCGCTCGCCATAACGTCGCCGCTATCAGTAGCGGATAACCGACGCGCCCCAGGTGAAGCCGCCGCCGACGCCTTCGATCAGCACGTTCTGGCCGCGCTTGATGCGGCCGTCGCGCACCGCGACGTCGAATGCGAGCGGAATGGACGCAGCCGACGTGTTGCCGTGCTCGCCCACCGTGACGACCATGCGTTCCTGCGGCAAGCCGAGCTTGCGGCAGGTGCTTTGCATGATGCGGATATTGGCCTGATGCGGAATCAGCCAGTCGATCTGCTCGGCCGACAGATTCGCTTTTGCAAGCGCCTCGACCGCGACCTTTTCGAGCACATTGACCGCAAGCTTGAACACGGCTTGCCCGTCCATATGCAGGAACGCGCTGCCTTCGATCACGCCGCCGTTCACATTGCCCGGCGTGCAGAGAATGTTCGAATGGCTGCCGTCGGCGTGCAAAGCGCTCGCCAGCACGCCCGGCTCTTCGGACGCCTGCAGGATCACCGCGCCGGCGCCGTCGCCGAACAGCACGCAGGTGGTGCGGTCCTTGAAATCAAGAATGCGCGAGAAGGTTTCCGCGCCGATCACGAGCGCCGTACGATGCTGGCCGCTACGAATGAAGCTGTCCGCCGTGGCCACCGCATAAGCGAAGCCCGAGCAGACAGCCTGCACGTCGAATGCCGCGCCGTGGTTCTTGATGCCGAGTTTGTTCTGCAACAGGCACGCCGTGCTCGGAAACACAAAGTCAGGCGTGGAGGTTGCAACGATGATCAGATCGATGGATTGCGGATCGATATCCGCTGCTTCGATCGCGCGTTGCGCGGCGATCAGCGCCAGATCGCTCGTGGTGACATCGGGTTCGGCGAAGTGACGTGCATGGATGCCCGTGCGGGCAACGATCCATTCGTCGCTCGTCTCCACACCCTGCTTGGCGAGACGTTCGGCCAGATCCTGATTGGTGACGCGCCCGGGCGGCAGGTAGCTGCCGGTGCCCAGCACGCGGGAATAAATTGTCGATTGAGCCATTATGCCTTCGAGGATTGCGCAGCGTAGGGCTCGGCTGGCTGGCCTGCGATCGGGCTTGCGTGACCCGCACCGCTTGCATCGCGCGCTGCCTGTTCGAGAGAACCTGCATTCTCTTCCATTGCTCGCGCAAGGCGTTCCAGCACGCCGTTTTTGACGGCATCATACCCGCGTTTGATAGCCCACTCAAACGCGTAGGCATCCGCCGAACCGTGGCTTTTGATCACCAGCCCACGCAGGCCCAGCAACGCGGCGCCGTTGTATTGCCGATGATCGACGCGTTTCTTGAAGCGCATCAATACCGGCAAGGCGAGCACCGCCATCACCTTGGTGAGCCACGAGCGGCCGAACTCTTCCTTGATGATGTTGGAGAGCATCTGCGCGAGGCCTTCCGACGTTTTCAGCGCGACATTGCCGACAAAACCGTCGCAGACGATCACGTCGACCGTGCCCTTGAAGATGTCGTTGCCTTCAACGTTACCGTGAAAGTTAAGTGTACTCGCGCGCAGCAGTTCGCCGGCACGTTTGATGGTCTCGTTGCCCTTGATGACTTCTTCGCCGATGTTGAGCAGGCCGATGGTGGGCCGCTCCTTGCCCTCGAGCGCGGACACGAGCGCGTGCCCCATCTCCGCGAACTGCAGCAGATGCTGCGGCTCACAATCGACGTTGGCGCCCAGGTCGAGCATCATCGTGTAGCCATTGGGATTGGGCAGTGCGGACGCAATGGCCGGGCGTTCGATGCCCGACAGCGTTTTCAGCACATAGCGCGAGACCGCCATCAGCGCGCCGGTATTCCCGGCGGAAATGCAGGCTTGCGCCTCGCCTTCCTTGACGCGATTGAGCGCCACACGCATGGATGAGTCTTTTTTCTTGCGCAGCGCGACTTCGACCGGATCGTCCATGGCGACAATCTCGGAAGCAGGTACGACGGTCAGCGCCGGCAGGTCTTGAGCCTTCAACTTCTTCAGCTGCGCACGAATCGCACTTTCAATGCCGACGAGCAGCAACTCAGCATCGGGATGCGAACGAACGAAGTTGACGGCTGCGGGAACGGTCACGGACGGGCCGTGGTCGCCTCCCATGCAATCTATCGTGAGCTTTACTGTCATGGAGTGCGACGAATTTCAGGCGCCCTGCATGGGACCACAGTAAGCGCTAACGCGCCAACTGCGATCGACACAAAAAAGCGGCAGATGAATGCCGCCTTTTTGCCGAGCCGGGAAAATGTCAAGCGAGCCGATCGCCACGCGAAACGCCAAGGGGCGCAACGCAGTGAAACGATTAGTCGTTCTTCGTCTTGACGACTTTCTTGCCGCGATAGTAGCCGTTCGGGCTAACGTGGTGACGCAGATGCACTTCGCCCGTGCTCGGTTCCACGGCCAGCGGCGCTGCCGTCAGGAAATCGTGCGAACGGTGCATGCCGCGCTTCGACGGCGACTTCTTATTTTGTTGAACTGCCATGACTAACTCCTAAAAATTTTCCGAATTCTAACACAGCCCGACCCGGTGTCCGCCATTGACCGAATGGCCAATGCGCCCGCTTCGCGCTCCCATGCAACTGTTCAGTGCTTCTTGTCGCCCGGCTCACCGCGTTTGAGACTTTCGAGCGCCGCAAACGGATTGGGCCGCTCGGGCTCACCACCCTCACCAGCTTCGTCCGGCGCAGCCTCGTCGCCCTCGCCTTCTGCTCCAGCCACACCAGAGACGAGGCTCTCGTGCACTTCGGGACACACCTCGTGCTTGGGCACGAGCGGCAAGGAAAGCAGCAACTCTTCTTCGATCAAGTCGATGAGATCGAACTGGCGCGAGCCCACGATCACTTCGACTTCATCCTCGTCGAGCGGAAACTCTTCGGCTTCCGCCTCAGTGTTGACGATCCGGTAAGTTGCATCGACATTGAACGTCTGCAGATACGGTGTCATGCACCGCTGACATTCGAGCCATGCAGCACCGTGAATCGCCAGCCTCAGATAAGGCTGCGGCCCCTCGGTGCCGTCGTCCTGCAATTCCGGCTGCGTCGCCCCTTCGGCTTGCCAGGTGAACGCGGTATCGCGGTCTGGCGCTTCAACCGGGACTTCGTTTAACATGCGCGGCAGTTGCGAGACGCGCACGACACCCGCGGCCTGACGCCCACTCCGCGCAAATTCGAACAGATCGATATCGTGCGGGTCGGACAGACCAGCAGGGTTGCCAGGATGTTGAGTCATGTGCGCTCCTGCGTCGGCAAGGATTTCGCCGGGGGTAAATCGGTTTGCAAAGCAGTCCGCGAAACTCATGCGCTGCCCGGCGTTGCTCAGTCGGTATTGCTCAATGACCCAAGCGCGTTACCTAAGCAGCGGCCCGCCTGTGCAATAGCATACCGATGAAAAGCCCGAAATCATATCCGTTTTGTCTTTTCGAGTCAAACACTTAAGCCCGTACACGTGCGCCACCCGCACAGCCCCGTACGACCCGCCTCTCTAGCCGTTGGTTGCACATGCCAGATTCCCTCAACCGCCCGCCACGCCTGATCCTGGCGTCGAGTTCACCTTACCGTCGCGAGCTGCTCGAGCGCCTGCGTATTCCGTTCGAAGTCGTCGTGCCGGCGATCGACGAAATGCCACTCGCCGGCGAAACGCCCGAAGTGACGGCCCTGCGCCTCGCCGAGGCAAAAGCCCGCGCGGTGGCAGCGAGGCTCGGCGCCGGTGAAGCCTCGCTCGTCATCGGCTCGGATCAGGTTGCCACTTACGACGGTCTGCAGATCGGCAAACCCGGCACGCATGACAAGGCGCTCGCCCAGTTGCAGGCAATGCGCGGCCGCGAAGTGCTGTTCCATAGTGCACTGTGCCTGTTCGACAGCCGTTCGGGGGCGGCGCAAACCGCCGACATCATCACTCGCGTGCAATTCCGCGACCTCCCGGACGCCGCGCTGGAGGCCTATCTGCTTGCCGAAACGCCCTACGACGTCGCGGGCAGCGCCAAATCCGAAGGCCTCGGCATCGCGCTGCTCGAAGCCATTCACTCGGACGACCCGACCGCGCTGGTCGGGCTGCCGCTGATCGCACTGTCGCGCATGCTGCTCGCAGTGAACTATCCAGTCCTGGGGGCGTAATGAGCGGCACCTTATATCTGATCCCGAACACGCTCGGCGAAGGCGATGCCGACGCGCTCGACGCCGTCCTGCCCGCGCCGGTGCGCGCCCGCGCGGCCTCGCTCAGCTATTACATTGGCGAAAACGCGAAAACCACCCGCGCGTTCCTGAAGAAGGTCGGCACCGAAAAGCCGATCCAGGAAATCGAGATTCGCGAACTGAACGTCAACACGCCGGCCGGTGAGATCGACAAATTGCTCGCGCCTTTGCTGGCGGGGACGGATGCGGGTCTCGTGTCCGAAGCCGGCTGCCCGGCGGTCGCCGATCCAGGCGCCCTGCTGGTGCGCCGCGCGCATGAGCGCGGCGTGAAGGTCGTGCCGTTTGTCGGACCGAGTTCGATTCTGCTGGCGTTGATGGCTTCCGGCCTGAATGGCCAGAGTTTTGCGTTCCACGGCTATCTGCCGGTCGACGCCACCGAACGGGCCAAGCGCCTGCGCGATCTTGAACAGCAGTCGCGCAAAGCCAAACAAACGCAGATCTTTATCGAGACGCCCTATCGGAATAAGCCGCTGCTCGACACCTTGCTGGCAACGTGCGCGCCGTCCACGCTGGTCTGCGTCGCCGTCGATCTGACGCTGGAAACGGAAACCATCGCCAGCCGCACTGTGGCCGACTGGAAAAAGAGGCCGGCGATCGATCTCCACAAGCGGCCGGCAATTTTCCTGATCCTCGCCGTCTGACCGCTGCTGCCGCGGCTCAAGCCGATCAGCTTGCCAAAGATCGGTCGCGGTCTAACTAACGGCGAAAACAAAAAAGCCCCGCGCGATCAGCACTCCATCGCACGGGGCTTTTTCCATATCGAATTACCGCAAGCTCATCTTCCCGCCAAGCGCCATCGCGTGAACGGCGCCGCTGCCGACTGCCGCGCCGAACTTGCGCGCCACGCGGTCCGTAATGCTCTCTTTGACCGTGTAGTCGACGATATCCGGCGCCTTGAAAAGGTCGCGCGCAACGTAATCCGCGTCGCCGAAACCGTCTGCAAGCCCCAGCTCGACGCTCTTCTGCCCCGTCCAGAAGAGGCCTGAGAACATATCCGGCGTTTCATGCAGGCGCTTGCCGCGACCTTCACGCACGGCGTCGATGAACTGCGCATGAATCTGATCGAGCATGTCCTGCGCATGTTCGTCCATCTTCGGCGTTTCCGGCGAGAACGGATCGAAAAAGCCCTTGTTCTCACCGGAAGTATGCAGGCGGCGCTGGATCCCCAGCTTGTCCATCAAGCCAGTAAAACCGAAGCTGTCCATCAGCACGCCAATCGAACCAACGATGCTCGCCTTGTCGACGTAAATCTTGTCCGCAGCCGCGGCCGCGTAATAGCCGCCCGACGCGCACATATCGCCAACCACCACATACAGGGGGATGGACGGATACTTGGC
Source organism: Paraburkholderia nemoris (assembly GCF_905221015.1). Taxonomy (NCBI): domain Bacteria; kingdom Pseudomonadati; phylum Pseudomonadota; class Betaproteobacteria; order Burkholderiales; family Burkholderiaceae; genus Paraburkholderia; species Paraburkholderia nemoris. The sequence continues at coordinate 89,720 of NZ_CAJNBO010000005.1, forward strand.
GCGCAGCCGGCGAATCTCGTTGTAGATAATGCCCGCCTGCACCGGACTGCCGCCCGGGCTGTTACAGCGCAGGATCACGCCTGCCGTACCCGCATCGTCGAACGCACTTTCCAGCGCGGTGTTGATATCTTCCGCGTTCGCGTTCGTATCAGCGGAGATTTCGCCGTCAAGCGTGATCATGGCCGTATGCCGGCCAGTGGTCGTTACCTTGTCGCCCGAGAAATCGAACGCGCCCCATACCGCCAGCAGCAGGACGATCAGGAACACAAACCGGAAGAAGATCTTCCAGCGGCGTGCCGCGCGTTGCTCGGTGATGGCCGCAAGCGCGATGCGCTCGAGCGCGGCGCGCTCCCAGCCCGGCTCATCGGCAGGCGTGCGGGGGCGGCCTGTCAGGGACGGTTCTTTCGGTTCGGGAGTCAAATTGTCGGACATGCGGTGCAGTGGAAAGATCGAAGAGGAGAAAAATCAGGGCGTGGCTGGGCGCAATTCGCCGTCCGGCAGCCAGAACACGGCACGGCCTTCAGGTGTATCCCGCTCGTCAACCTGGACGGGACGCAAGCGGCCGCCACGGCACGGGCCACCGACACATTTGCCCGTATCTGGCGCGTAAATCGCGCCATGTGTAGCGCACATCAAGTATAAACCGGACGATTCGAAGAACTGCCCTTCGGCCCAGTCGAGCTCCATCGGCACGTGGGCGCAGCGATTCAAATAGCCGTATGCACGGCCATCATAGCGAACAAAAAATACCACGACGTCGCCACCACCGAGCCGGGCCGCGCGCCGCACGCCGGCGCCGCCATCGACCAGTTCTTCGGACGCGCAAATGCGAACCGCTTCCGTCGCCGTTTCGGTCATACCCGTGTTCACGCGTTCTCTCGCAACCAGCCGGACAGGTCGGTCACGCTGGAGGCGACGAATTTCGGCGACAAAGCCGTCAACGAGCCGGCAGGATGCGCGCCGTATGTGACACCAATGCCCGCGACGCCGGCATTGATCGCCATTTGCAGATCGTGCGTCGTATCCCCCACCATCACCGTGCGCGCCGGATCCTGCCCCAGTTCACGCGTAAGCTCGTGCAGCATCGCGGGATGCGGCTTCGAGAAGGTTTCGTCCGCACAGCGAGTGCCGTCGAACAGGCTCGTCAGGCGCGACTGGTCGAGCGCGCGGTTCAGCCCGACGCGACTCTTGCCGGTCGCCACCGCCAGCAGATAACCCTGATCGCGCAATTCCTGAAGCATCTCACGCACACCGACGAACAGCTCGGTGGTCTGATCCTTCACTAAATAGTGGAAGCGATAGCGCTCTGCCAGACGCGGGTAGTCGGACGGATCGAGCGTAGGCGCGGCGATTTGCAGCGCGTCGCGCAGACCGAGGCCGATCACGTAGCTGGCGGCCTCATCGGCGGGAACCGGCAGACCGAGATCGCGGCATGCCGACTGGATGCTGCGCGTGATGTGCGCGGTCGAATCCATCAGCGTACCGTCCCAGTCGAAGACGATCAGATCAAATTGCTCTCTAGCCATGCGGTGTCGTCTCCGGGTTTGACCCATTTTGTGATTCACGTAATTCATTGAGCTGCGCCACGAAACTGCGGCAGTCGGCCGGCAGCGGCGCTTCGAACTGCACGGGCGCGCCGCTTGCCGGATGCGTCAGCTTAAGGCGGTATGCGTGCAGGAACATGCGTTTCAGGCCAAGCTTGGCGTTGGCGCGCGCCAGCGCCTTGTTCAGCGCGAAGTCGCCGTATTTGGCATCGCCGACGATCGGCAGTTCCAGATGCTGCAAATGGACGCGGATCTGATGCGTGCGGCCGGTCTTCAGTTCCGCCTCGAGCAGCGCGTACTCCGGCCAGCGGTCGATCAGATTAAAAACCGTGTGCGATGCGAGGCCGTCGGCCTGGACGCGCACGCGCCGCTCGCCATCCGCGGTCAAATACTTATGCAGCGGCTCCTTGACGGCGCGGCGGCGGCCCCAGTCGCTCGCCCATTCGCCGTGGACGCACGCATAGTAGCGCTTATCCATCTTGTTCTCGCGAATCTGCTCGTGCAGATTAACCAGCGCGGAGCGCTTCTTGGCGAGCATCAGGATGCCGGAGGTCTCACGGTCCAGCCGATGCACCAATTCGAGGAATTTCGCCTGCGGCCGCGCTTCGCGCATCTGTTCGATCACGCCGAACGCCACGCCGCTGCCCCCGTGGACCGCCACGCCGGCCGGTTTGTCGATCACGAGCATGTGCTCGTCTTCAAAAATAATTTTGAAATCGGCGCTCGGCACCGGCGCCTGGGCGATCGCCTCGTTTGGTTGAGCGACGCGAATGGGCGGCACGCGCACCAGATCGCCCAGCTCGAGGCGGTACTGCGCGTCTATCCGGCCCTTATTCACACGCACCTCGCCGCTGCGCAGGATGCGGTAGATATGGCTTTTTGGCACGCCCTTACAGACGCGCAAGAGGAAGTTATCAATGCGCTGTCCGGCCGCACTGTCGTCGATCTCGATCATCGAGACCTGGTCGCTTGCGACCGATTTCTGGGATATTTTGCCTAACTCTTTCATTATGAATATAATTTGCCCAGCAGTCTGCGGCGGCCGGCGCAGTGTCCGGAATTCGGGCGGATTGCGCAGGTGCAAGCGATAAATCGTTATTTTACTTGCGCCGGGGTCTGGTTGCTCACCCTGAAAATGAGATGCAACATGTTGCACGCACGAAGTCAGTGCCCGGCAGGGACGGCGCCCACAGGCGCGTTCGGTCAAGGTCGGCTTCGACGGTAACGGAATTTTGGTAAAAAAGAATTTAACTTTCAGCTTCAGTATCGGGCGGTCTGACGCCCTGCCGTAGGAAGCTGCGAGTTGCGAAAATACGGCGTGCGCCCGAGGCGTCTTGTAGAAAATACAAGACATGGCGACGTCAAAATGAGGCGAGACACCCCCAGCGAGAAAAGACGCGCCGACTGCGCGAACTTCCCGCTGCGGCATGACCGCAGCCTCCGGCCCTCCGGTCACGCGCCCAGTTGGCGCACCGGCGCGAGTGGACGAAAGGCTTATGAAGGTCTGCTGGCAGAACCCGCGGCGTGTCGGGTCGTTATTTGAAGCCGTGTTCGCATGTGCCCTGCGGCACCGCGCCCATTTTTCAATGGGGCCGGGCCCTCTCAGGCAATTCTCCCGCCATTTTTCCCGCTCCAGCGTGCTTGTGAAAACACAATAAGGCGCGGCATGCCGCTGCCCTCGTGGCTCTCGCGACTGACAACCGCGCAGCTGAGGGCTAGCTAAGCCGCCTGGAGCCGTTCAATGAAACGAATGTTGTTCAACGCGACGCAGCAGGAAGAACTGCGCGTCGCCATCGTCGATGGGCAAAAACTCATCGATATCGACATCGAAACCGCCGGGCGCGAACAGCGCAAAGGCAATATTTACAAGGGCATCATCACCCGCATCGAGCCGTCGCTCGAAGCCTGTTTCGTCAACTACGGCGAAGACCGCCACGGCTTTTTGCCGTTCAAGGAAGTCGCTCGCCAGTATTTCCGTGACGGCGTCGACATGCGCTCCGCGCGCATCCAGGACGCCCTCCGTGAAGGCCAGGAACTGATCGTTCAGGTCGAAAAGGAAGAACGCGGCAACAAGGGCGCGGCCCTCACCACCTTCATCTCGCTCGCCGGCCGGTATCTGGTTCTGATGCCGAACAACCCGCGCGGCGGTGGCGTATCGCGCCGGATCGAAGGCGACGACCGCCAGGAACTGCGCGAAACCATGGCGCAACTGCAATTGCCGGAAGGCATGAGCATCATCGCGCGTACGGCCGGCATTGGCCGCTCCGCCGAAGAGCTGCAGTGGGACCTGAACTACCTGATGCAACTGTGGCGCGCCATCGAAGCCGCGTCGCAAAGCGGTTCGAGCGGCCAGCCGATGCTGATTTATCTCGAATCGAGCCTCGTTATTCGCGCGATTCGTGACTATTTCCAGCCGGATATCGGCGAAATCCTGATCGACACCACCGAAATCCATGACCAGGCTCGCGCCTTCATGGATATCGTGATGCCGGATAATGTCAGCAAGGTGAAGCGGTATCACGACGACGTGCCGCTCTTCTCGCGTTTCCAGATCGAACACCAGATCGAAACCGCGTACTCGCGCACGGTCCCGCTGCCTTCGGGCGGCGCCATCGTGATCGACCACACGGAAGCGCTGGTCGCAATCGACGTGAACTCGGCACGCGCCACCAAGGGCGCTGACATCGAGGAAACGGCTGCACGCACCAACCTCGAAGCCGCCGACGAAGTGGCCCGCCAGTTGCGCCTGCGCGACCTGGGCGGCCTGATCGTGATCGACTTCATCGACATGGAATCGGCCAAGAGCCAGCGCGAAGTCGAGCAACGCCTGAAAGACGCGCTGAAGCACGACCGTGCACGCGTCCAGATGGGCAAGATCTCACGCTTCGGCCTGATGGAACTGTCGCGTCAACGTCTGCGCCCGGCCCTGTCGGAAGGCAGCCATGTGACCTGCCCGCGCTGTAACGGTACGGGCCACATCCGCGATACCGAATCGTCCGCGCTGCAAGTGCTGCGGATCATTCAGGAAGAAGCGATGAAGGAAAACACCGCGGCGATCCATTGCCAGGTGCCGGTCGAAGTGACCGCCTTCCTGTTGAACGAAAAGCGCGCCGAAATCAACAAGATCGAATCGCGTTTCAAGGTCAACGTCGTTCTGATCCCGAACAAGCATCTCGACACGCCGCATTACAAGCTCGAGCGCCTGCGTCACGACGACGCGCGCCTCGACGAGCCGCGCGCTTCGTGGAAGATGGCCGAAGAAGCGGCCCGTGAACTGGAATCGGAAACCGGTTACAGCAAGCGCGCCGAAGAAGTGAAGCCGAAGCAGGAAGCCGCGGTCAAGGGCATCACGCCCGAGAAGCCGGCCCCGAGCGCGCCGGTCCGTCCGGCGGCAACGCCGGCTCCGGTGGCCGTCACCCCGGCTACCGGCGGCTTTATCGGCTGGTTGAAGAATCTGTTCGGCATGCAGCCGGCCGCGCCGGCGCCTGTCGCACCGGCTACGACCGAAAAGCAGACGCGTCCGCAACGCGGCGAACGCACGGAGCGCGGTGAGCGCACCGGCGAACGCGGCGGCGATCGCAACCGTAACCGCCGTAGCGGCGCAGGTGGCCGCGATGCAGCGGGTCGTGGCGAAGGCGCGACCGGTGGCCGTCAGGCTCAGGGTCAGCAGCCGTCGCAGCGTCGCGAGGAACGCGAACCGCGTGAAGGTCGTGAAGCACGCGAAGGTCGTGAGCCGCGTGAAGCACGTGAATCGCGCGAGCCGCGCGCTAACCGTGAGCAGCGTGAACCGCGTGAGGCCCGTGAAGGCCGCGAACCGCGCGAGGCTCGTGAGCCGCGTGAAGGTCGCGAGGGCCGCGACCGCGACAATCGCGGCAGCGATCGTGCGGAAACCGTCGAGGGCGCACCGCGCGCCGAGCGTGGTGAACGCCAGGAACGCGGCGAACGCCGTGAGCGTGGCGAGCGCGCTGAACGTGGCGAACGCCGCAAGCAGCAACCGGAAGCCGCAGATGCACTGACGCAGAACGACGCGCAAACGGCGGAAGAACTGGCGCAAAACCAGACCGCCTTGGGCGAAAACGGTATGCCGGTCGATCAGGAAGCGGTGGCGCGTGAAGGTGAAGAGCGTCGTCGTCGCCGTCGCGGCCGTCGTGGTGGCCGTCGTGAGCGTGAAGAAGACGTGAACGGCAACCTGGCTGCGGACGTTGCGGAAGGTGAAGGCGACAACATCAATGTGACCGATGACGCACCGGTGCGCACCGCGCACCAAGCGGTCGAGCACAAGGCTGAAGTCAACGAAGCGGCTGCAGTCAAGCCGGTGGAAGTGGTTGTTGCTGCTGTCGCGACGGAAACCGTTGTGGTCAGCGAACTGCACGCTGTAACCGAAACACCGGCGCTGGCCGCCGAGCAGGCTACGAAGACGGAAACGGTTGTGCCGGTCGCAGAAGCGCCGGTTGCACCGGTTGCGGTCGAGCAGGCCGTGGAAGCGCCGGTGACGCAAGCCGCCGCGCCGGTCGAAGCCGCGCAAGCTGCGCCGGCCGCCAGCGAGACGGTTTCGCTCGCCGAACCGGTCGCTCGCTTTGAAGCCCCGGTTGAAGCACGGGTCGAAACGCCGGCAGTTGCTCCGGTGGTTGAGGCGCAAGCCGCACCGGCTCCTGTGGAAACCGTGGCTCCGGCAGTAGTGGTCGAAGCACCGGCCGCCCAGCCGGCACGGCAAGCCGATATCTTCGAAGCGCAACCGGTCGTTGCAGCGGTCGCACCGGCAGTTGAAGCGGTCGTTGAACCGGCAGCGGTCGAGCCGGCGCCCGTTGCAGCTGCTGCGCCGCAAGCGCCGCGTAACGCCGCTGTGTCGGCGGAAGCCCTGAAGCCGGTGCTGGAACAAGCCGGTCTCGTCTGGGTGAACACCGACGCTGACAAGCTGCGGGCCGCGCAGGAAGCGGCTGCGCAAACGGCCAAGCCGGTTCGCGTGGGTCGCGAGCGTAAGGCGTTGCCGCCGGTTGAAACCGCGCCGATGCAAATGGTGGAAACCGGTAAGCATCCGCAGTAAGCGAACCGCCGCCATGCAAAAAGCCCGCCCTCACCGGCGGGCTTTTTGTTTTATGGGCGCCCGCACCCATCCGATCGCGGGCTTTATGCCACTCCCCGTATACCCGGACGGCGTCTGGAGGCTGGCAGCCGCCAGGTGCATTTCCGCTAGAATGAAGAACCAGGTTCCAATCGCCGCGCCAACCGCAGTTGCGATCGCAGCACTTAAGCAGCCCGAAACGAAGCATCAAGCGAAGCAATTCATGTCCCGACGCATCATCCCTGTTGCCGATCTCAGCGCGGTGCCGGTCATTACCGGCCCCGTGCAGGCGCCCAGCGGCGCGCTGCACGACACGCTGGCGCGCCCGCTGCGCGATCTGCGCATCTCGGTGACGGATCGCTGCAATTTCCGCTGTGTCTACTGCATGCCGCGCGCGGTGTTCGACAAGGATTACGCGTTCCTGCCACATAGCGCACTACTCAGCTTCGAAGAAATCGAACGGCTGGCGCGGCTCTTCGTCGCGCACGGCGTCGAGAAAATCCGTCTTACGGGTGGCGAGCCGCTGCTGCGCAAAAATCTGGAATTCCTGATCGAACGACTCGCGCAACTCACCACGCCGGAAGGCCGCCCGCTCGATCTGACGCTGACCACCAACGGCTCGCTGTTGGAGCGCAAGGCGCGCAGCCTGAAAGACGCCGGCCTGACCCGCGTGACGGTCAGTCTCGACGCGCTCGACGACACCCTGTTTCGCCGCATGAACGACGCCGACTTCGCGGTCGCCGACGTGCTGGACGGGATCGCCGCGGCGCACGCGGTGGGACTCGCGCCGGTGAAAGTCAACATGGTCGTCAAACGTGGCACCAATGACGGCGAAATTGTGCCGATGGCGCGTCATTTTAAGGACTCGGGCGCGGTGCTGCGCTTTATCGAGTACATGGACGTGGGCACGTCGAACGGCTGGAACATGACCGAGGTGCTGCCTTCCGCCGACGTCGTGACGCGCATCGCCGAGCATTTCCCGCTCATGCCGCTCGAAGCACATAGCGCAGCCGAAACCGCCCAGCGCTGGGGTTACGTGGACGGTAGCGGCGAGATCGGCGTGATTTCGAGCGTGACGCGCGCGTTTTGCGGCAGTTGTACGCGAGCGCGTCTGTCGACCGAGGGCAAGTTGTACCTGTGCCTGTTCGCCTCGTCCGGTCACGATCTGCGCGCGTTGCTGCGCAACGGCGCGAGCGACGCCGCTATCGCCACCGCCGTCGCCGAAATCTGGCAAGGCCGCGGCGACCGTTATTCGCAATTGCGCGGCAGCAATGCAGCCACACTCCGCACGCAGGACGCCCGCCGCGTGGAAATGTCGTACATCGGCGGCTAAGCGGCCGCGCCCATGAACCCGGCTCGCGAACACATCACCGGTTTGGTCCTCGCGGGCGGACGCGGCATGCGTATGGGCGGCGTCGACAAGGGACTGCAAACCCTGCGCGGCGAGCCGCTCGCCGCCCACGTGCTGAAGCGGCTCGCACCGCAAACCGGCGCCCTGCTGATCAGCGCCAATCGTCACCCTGAGGTCTACACGGCGCTGGGCGCGCCGTTCGGCGCCAAGGTGCTTGCCGATACCCTGCCCGGCTTTCCCGGCCCGCTGGCGGGCCTGCTCGCCGGTCTGCGCGCGGCCGGCACTGCCTACGTGCTAAGCGCGCCCTGCGACACACCCGGACTGCCCGCTGATCTCGCGGCCCATCTCGCGCAGGCACTCAGTTCGCATCAGGCCGATATCGCCACCGTCACGACCACGAACGCCGAAGGCCATGTCTCGCTCCATCCCGTGTTCGCGTTGCTGCGCACGAGTCTCGCCGACGACCTGGCGGCCTTTCTCGACGCCGGCGAGCGTAAGGTTCGCGCGTGGTACGCGCGCCACAAGACGGTCGAAGTCGCCTTTACCGACGAGCGCGCGTTTTACAATATCAATTCGTTACAAGAACTCGCCGACCTCGAGCGTTGTTGAGGCCCCGGTTGAAATCCCGCTCCGGCCGCACGGCAACAGCCGCTTCCGCCGCCGATCGCGACGTCCAGCCCTTCATGACCACGCTTAACGAATTTTCCCGCTGCGTCGCGCAGTACGATCCTCATGCGCTACCTGTTTCGGCCGCCCAGGCGATCGTCCGTCAATGGGCCACGCCCGTCACGGCGGTCGAACGCGTGCCCTTGCGCGATGCGCTCGGCCGCGTGCTCGCAGCCGATATCGTTTCGCCGATCGACGTCCCGTCGCACGATAATTCGGCCATGGACGGCTACGCGTTCAACGGCGCGGCATTGGCAACGAGTGAAACCACGGTCAATTTGACAATCGCCGGCAAAGCGCTGGCGGGTCACCCGTTCCCGGGCCACGTCGACACGACGCAATGCGTACGCGTCATGACGGGCGCCTCTATGCCGGCTGAGTGCGACACCGTCGTGCCGCAGGAGCTTGTCGAGCGCAGCGCCGATTCCACCTCGATCCGTTTTGCGGCCAACGCCTTGCGAGCCGGCGCCAACCGGCGCCTCGCCGGCGAAGACCTCGCCCGCGGGCATGCCGCGCTACGCGCCGGCCGCATCATGCGTGCGTCGGACCTCGGCTTGCTGGCTTCGCTTGGCATCGGCGAAGTCAACGTGCGGCGGCGCTTGCGCGTCGCGTTTTTCTCAACCGGCGACGAATTGCGCTCGCTCGGCGAGCCGCTCGACCCGGGTTCGGTGTACGACAGCAACCGCTACACGCTGTTTGCGATGCTTCGGCGCCTGAACATGGACACGCTCGATCTGGGCGTAGTGCGCGACGAACCCGCGGCGCTCGAAGCTGCACTGCGCAGCGCCGCAGCCAGCGCCGACGTGGTGTTGACGTCGGGCGGCGTCTCGGTCGGCGAAGCGGATTTCACCAAACAATTGCTGCAGACGTTCGGCGACGTCGCCTTCTGGAGTCTCGCAATGCGTCCGGGACGGCCGCTCGCTTTTGGCCGCGTCTGGTCCGGCGAACGTCCGGGTCTCGGGCTACCCGCGTTATTCTTCGGCTTGCCGGGCAATCCCGTGGCCGTGATGGTGACGTTCTACCAGATCGTGCGCGAAGCGCTGCTGCTGATGTCCGGCGCAACGCCGCAGGCGCTGCCGGTCTTGCGCGCCGCCAGCCGCCAGGCCATCCGCAAACGGGCCGGCCGCACCGAATACCAGCGCGGCGTCGCGGGGCAGGATGCGCACGGCCAATGGCATGTCACGCCGACCGGCTCGCAAAGCTCCGGCGTGCTGAGTTCGATGAGCGAAGCAAATTGTTTCATCGTTCTCGGGCACGATGAAGCCGATATTGGCGAGGGCGAGCACGTCGATATCATGTTGTTCGACGGCCTGATCTGACGCCTGACTGAACGCTTGCGTGGCGGCGTTTTGCGGCCGCGTTGGCAGCCTCGTTTGCACGCTTTACCCATTACCACTACGACACACGGGTTTGACTTACATGAAAAAACAGATCTCGTTCATTGCACCGGGACAGACGGCCAAAGCGCTTATCCTCGTGTACCTGACATTCTCGGTGCCGATCGTGCTGCTCGGCGTGCTGGTGGCGTTCATCCGCTATGGCTCGGTCGAACTGAGCACCGTGTTCAGCGCGCTGCTGCTGAACGCGATTCTCGGCTTCATCCTGCTGTGGATTGCATGCCACGCCTACAACTGGGTGGCGTCGCGCTTTGGCGGTATCGAAATCCAGCTGACCGACGCGCCGGAAGAAGCGTAATGCCCGCAACGATCCGCGCCGCGACGCCTGCGGATACGGCCGCTATCTTCGCGCTGACGTACGAGCTGGCCGAATTCGAGAGTCTCACGCACGTATTCGTCGCGACCGAAGACGGATTGCGCGACGCCCTGTTCGGCGTGCGGCCCTCGATCGAAGCGCTGGTGGCGGAAAACGAAGGACGCATCGTCGGCTATGCGCTGTTCTTCCACAATTACTCGAGCTTCGCAGGCAAGCGCGGACTATATCTCGAAGATGTCTACGTGCAACCGGGTCAGCGCGGCAGCGGGCTAGGCGCTGCGATGCTCGCGAGGCTCGCGGCACTGGCAGTCGAACGGCAATGCGGACGCTTTGAATGGACCGTGCTCGACTGGAACAAGCAGGCCATTAGCTTCTACGAAAAATTGGGAGCGACAGTAATGCCGGATTGGCGTGTCGTGCGTCTGACGGGCGACGCGCTGGAACAATTGGCCGCAGCAGCCGCTTCCTGAGTTTGAATTCGGGCCAACCGTCAGACTCTACTGCTCGTCGGGATCCACACCCGTTAGCGCATCGCCGAGCAGCCCGCTCGCCTCTTCACCCGGCAACGCCTCGACGTCACGCAGCTTGCGGTTCATGACGCGTGTGCGCGTTTCCGCGGCTTCGATCGAACGCGTGACGGTTTCAAGTTGCGCCTTGGTCTTGGCCAGCACGTCACCGAATTTTCCGAACTCTGTTTTCACCGCGCCGAGCACTTGCCACACTTCGCTCGACCGCTTCTCGATCGCCAGCGTGCGGAACCCCATTTGCAGACTATTGAGCAAGGCGGTCAGCGTGGTCGGGCCGGCAATCGTCACGCGATAGTCGCGTTGCAGCAGGTCCGTCAGGCCCGGCCGACGCAGGACTTCCGCGTACAGACCTTCGGTCGGCAGAAATAGCAGCGCGAAATCCGTGGTGTGCGGCGGCGACACGTACTTCTCCGCGATCGTGCGCGCCTCGGCGCGTATCCGCGCTTCGAGCGCGCGCGACGCCTCCTCGACCGCAATCGGATCGGCGCGTTCCTGAGCCTCGATCAGCCGCTCGTAGTCTTCGCGCGGGAACTTGGCGTCGATCGGCAGCCAGACCGGCGTAGCTGGACCACCCACCTCCGCGCGGCCCGGCAGTTTGATCGCGAATTCGACGCGATCGGCGCTCTTAGGCACCGTCGCGACATTCTTTGCGTATTGATCCGCCGTGAGCAGTTGTTCGAGCAATGCTTCGAGCTGCACTTCGCCCCACGTGCCGCGCGTTTTGACGTTAGTGAGTACTTTCTTCAGATCGCCGACACCCGCAGCCAGCGTCTGCATTTCACCCAAACCGCGATGCACCTGCTCCAGCCGGTCGGACACCAGCTTGAACGATTCGCCGAGGCGTTGTTCGAGCGTGGCGTGCAATTTTTCGTCGACAGTGCGGCGCATCTCGTCGAGCTTGGTCGAATTGTTCGCCTCGATGTCTTTCAGCCGCTGCTCGATCGTCGCGCGCACTTCGGCGAAGCGGCGATCGTTCGACTCGGTGAGCTGGCCCAGTTGCAGAGTCAGCGTGTCGCCGAACTGCTTGAGCGTGCGCCCTTGCTCATCGCGTGCCTGCTGCGCCTGCTGCTGCAGGCTGTGACGCACGGCGTCGAGTTGCTGCGCGAAACCGTCGATCTTGCCGCCCTGCACCGTCGTCATACTGCTGAATTGCGACGCCAGCGTTTGCTGAAAGTGCGCGAATCCACTGCTCTGCTCGGTACGCGAGACGCGCGCTGTTTCCGTGATGTCGTTGCGCAGTTGCCGCTCGAGCCGCTCATAAGCATGCGACTGCGCATCCGCCGCTGTGTCGATACGCTCACTGAGAATCTCGAACTGCTCGCTTCCGTCAACGCGACTACCGCGCATCAGCAACGCCAACGCGATGACCAAGGCGACCGCCAGCACGGCAACGGCCGCCACCAGAATCATTGTCATGAACGCGCCTTGCCGATGACCTCGGGGTTGATCGGATTCGGCGGGCGGCCAGCGCGCGGGCCTTCACCCAGCGCCGCGATCAGATTGTCCGCAGCGAGGTTCGCCATGGCGCGGCGCGTTGCTTCGGTCGCGCTGGCGATATGCGGTGTCAGTACGACATTCGGCACCGTCAGCAGATCCGGATTCAGACGCGGCTCGCCTTCGTAAACATCCAGACCCGCTGCGGCAATCTGTTTCGTGCGGAGCGCTTCGACCAGCGCCGCATCGTCGACGATGCCGCCGCGTGCGATGTTGGTGAGCGTTGCGGTCGGCTTCATCTGCGCGAGTTCGGCAGCACCGATCGTATGGTGGTTTTCCTTGGTGTACGGCAAGACGAGCACCACGTGATCGGCGCGCTGCAGCAGGTCCTGTTTGGACGCGTATTCCGCGTTCAACTCCGCCTCGATCTCCGGCGCGACACGTGAACGGTTGTGATAAATCACCTGCATGTTGAAACCCTTGGCGCGACGCGCCAGCGCCTGCCCGATCCGGCCCATGCCGATCACGCCGAGTGTCGAACCGTACAGGTCGGTGCCGAGAAAACCGTCATAGGTCCACTTCTGCCATTTGCCCGCGCGCAACCAGTGCTCCGATTCGGCAATGCGGCGCGCCGCGGCCATCATCAGCGCCCAGCCGAAATCGGCGGTCGATTCGTTCAGCACGTCCGGCGTGTTGGTGCCGAGCACGTTCGCCGCGTTGAACGCAGCCATGTCGAAGTTGTTGTAGCCCACGGCCATGTTCGACACCACCCGCAGACGCGGCGCCGCGGCAAGCGCCGCCGCGCCGACCGGATCGCCCGCGGTCAGCGCGCCGTCTTTATCCGCGAGACGTCGCGTCAACTCGTCTGCAGGCAAGACTTCACCCTGGTGCCAGTCGACATCGAAATACTGTTTGAGCCGTTCGATCACATCGGGAAAGATCGGACGGGCGACGAGGATCTTCTGCATTGCAATTCTCCGGATAGCGCGTCGAGTCCAACGACCTCGGCGTCAGAATAAGCGTGAAATCAGGCGTCAAAAAAACAGCCAACCGGTGACGAGAAACAGCGGCATGAGCACCACAACCGACCAGCCGAGATACGCGAAAAAGCTTGGCATGCGAACGCCGCGCGACTCCGCGATCGCTTTCACCATGAAGTTCGGCGCATTGCCGATATACGTGTTGGCGCCCATGAACACCGCACCGGCCGAGATCGCCGCAAGCGTCGTGGCGCCGGTGGTCATCAGTGTCTGCGCGTCGCCGCCGGCCAGGTTGAAGAACACCAGGTAGGTCGGCGCATTGTCGAGAAACGACGATAGCAGGCCGGTCGCCCAAAAGTACATCAGGTCGTGGGGCTGGCCGGACGGGTTGACCAGATGGACGATGCCGGCGAACGCGCCCGCCTCGCCGGCCCGCAGGATCGTAATGACCGGCGCGATCGTCACGAAGATGCCCGCAAACAGTTTGGCGACCTCTTCGATCGGTGCCCAGTTGAAGTCATTGCCGGCGCGTGCCGCGCGCGGTGTCAAAGCCAGCGAGAGCAAGGTGACGCCGATCAGCGCGACATCGCGCACGGCATTTTGCAACGCGACGTGCGTACCGAAAACGTCGAACACCACGTCGGATTTCCAGAGTCCGCTCATCAGAACCAGCGCAATCACTGCAGCGAGCAGCACGAAGTTGATCTTGCCGTCGACGCCTAGCGGCGGCGAATCCGGCGTCGGATCGAGAAAGCGCGAACGCTCTTCTTCACGCCGATGAAAATAGTACGAATCCAATGCATAGAACGCGGCCAGCAGCACGACGCAGACAAACAGCATCGGCAACGCCAGATGCGTGGTGGTCCAGAAGAAACTGACGCCTTGCAGAAAGCCGAGAAAGAGCGGCGGATCGCCGAGCGGCGACAACGAGCCGCCCGCATTCGCGACCAGAAAGATAAAGAACACCACCACATGAACGACGTGCTTGCGATTGTCGTTAGCGCGCAGCAACGGACGGATCAACAGCATCGCAGCGCCGGTCGTGCCCATGATGCTGGCCAATAGCGTGCCGAGCGCGAGAATTGCGGTATTCAGGCGCGGCGTGCCATGCAGATTGCCGCGCACGCAGATGCCGCCCGCGACCGTATAAAGCGCCGTCAGTAATACGATGAACGGAATGTATTCTTCGAGCACCGCGTGCACCAAGGTCCCGAATGCGACGCCCGTGCCGAAGGTAAGCGCAAACGGCACCAGGAAGAGCAGTGCCCACGCTGCCGCGATCTTGCCGAAATGGTGATGCCAGAATGCCGGGGCGACCAACGGAAACACCGCGATCGACAACAGCACGCCCGCAAACGGCAGGCCCCACATCGCCGACAGCGTCGCGCCGTCAAGCGTAGCCGCCGATGCTAGTTGAGGCCACCCGGCCAACGTCAGAGCAGCAGCGAGCGTCATGCTCGCCCACACGGCATGTCGTTTCATATTCTTGAAGTCCTTATTAGCGCGAGTGACGGTGCGGGGCCGAAGGCCTGGCCGCTCGCCACGCTCAAGCGCCACGCACGACGATCACATGCACCCGATACGGCCCATGTGCGCCAAGCACGATAGTCTGTTCGATATCGCCGGTGCGCGACGGCCCGGAGACAAAATTGACCGCGCGCGGAAGTTCACCGCGTTCGCTGCGGATCAGCCCAAACGCCTCTTCATGTCCTGAGACGATGCGCGAAGCCGGCACGATTGCAATATGCGTTTCCGGCAGCAAGCCTGCCGATGCGTAGGTTTCCGGTCCGGACAACAGAACAAGCGTGCCCGTCTCCGCAGTCGCGCAGAAGCAGCCAGTGAGACCGACCACGTCGCCGTCTTCAGGTTTGCGGAATTCGACGTGAAGGCCGGCTTCGGCCCATTGAAGATCTTGCAGGGTTTGCCATGCGATCGCTTGCAGCGGCAAAGCGTGTTCAGTGAGGTAGCGATGCGTGGCGGAAGGCACGTCTCCCAGCGAGTCGACCGTGTCGACCGTAGTGGCCATTCTCTGCGCTTCTTCGATGAAGCGCGTGGTCAGATCGGCCGGCATCTCCGGACGCGGACCCTCGGGATGGCGCGCCAGATAATCCTGAGCCGCTTCGCGCTCGGCAGCAGACGGCTCAGGCTCGCGCCCTTGCGCCGCGCGGATACGCGCCAGGATGTTGCGGCGGGCAATCGATGTGTCCATATGCGAAATCCTCGTGTCGACAGCCGTGCGATATGGCGGGAATTATACCGGCCACCCTGCGCGCGAACACCCTGGCCGAACGGCTTAAGGCAGCGTATCGGCCACACGGCGGGCACGATCTCAGCGAGATCCCAGCAAAATATCGGTGCAAGACAGCGGCACAAGACAGCGGCGCATAAGTCACACACGCGCCGCACAGACGTCACGTTACTTCGCCGCGTCTTCCTCGGGCTGCGCAATGCCGAACACCTGGCGCAGATACGCGAGATAGGCCTTGTCTTCGCACATGTTCTTGCCCGGCGAGTCCGACAGCTTCGCCACCGGCTGACCGTTGCAGCGAACCATCTTGATGACGATCTGCAAGGGGCTGTAGCCGAGATCGTTTGTCAGATTCGTTCCTACGCCGAATGCCAGCTTGCAGCGGCCGCGGAAACGCTCGTACAGTTGCAGCACCTTCGGAATGTCGAGTGCGTCGGAGAACACGAGGATCTTGGTGCGCGGGTCGCAGCGGTTCGCCTCGTAGTGCTTGAGCAGGCGCTCGCCCCAGTCGAAGGGGTCGCCGGAATCGTGGCGCGCGCCGTCGAACAGCTTGCAGAAGTACATGTCGAAGTCGCGCAGGAAGGCCTCCATGCCGTACACGTCCGACAGTGCGATACCCAGATCGCCGCGATATTCCTTCGCCCACATTTCGAAGCCGAAGATCTGCGAATCGCGCAGCCGCGGACCGAGCGCCTGACACGCCTGCAGGTATTCATGCGCCATCGTGCCGAGCGGCGTGAGGCTGTGCTTCATCGCGTAGAAGACATTGCTGGTGCCGGCGAATTGTTCGCCGAGGCCGTCTTTCAGCGTGAGGATCACTTCTTCGTGCCATTGCTTCGAGAAGCGGCGGCGCGTGCCGTAGTCGGCGATCTTGCAGTCGGCGAATTCCGGGCGCGCGCCGAGCAGCTTGATCTTCTCGACGAGACGGCCGCGCCCTTCACTGTAGTCAGGCTTCTGCTGGGTGTTGCGGAAGTAGACTTCATTGACGATCGCGAGCATCGGGATCTCGAACAGGATCGTGTGCAGCCACGGCCCCTTGATCTCGATGTCGATTTCACCATTGCCCTTCGGCGAAGGCGAAATCGAAATGTATTTCTCGTTCAGATGGAACAGCGCGAGAAACTCGATGAAGTCGCCCTTGATGAAGCGCATGCGCCGAAGGTAGTCGAGCTCGTCGTCGGTAAAGCGCAGATCGCAGAGCTTGCGCACTTCGTCGCGAATCTCACTGATATACGGCACGAGGTCGACATTCGGCGTGCGACAGCGAAACCGGTACTCGACATTCGCCGCGGGAAAGTGATGCAACACCACTTGCATCATCGTGAACTTGTACAGATCGGTGTCGAGCAGCGAAGTAATAATCATGATGGTGCGAACTGGACTGCAGGAAAAACGGAAGGCTTGGCTCGACCAACCACGTCAACCCATGCGCGTGCGGCGCGCCCCGTGCGCGCCAACCTGACGCATGTTACCCGAATGCATCCGGATTCAGCGCGCCGGCGGGCGGCGCTCGCCGGACGCCATAAACTAATCACAAAAACGTATAAAAGCCGCTGTCCGATGCTGCATGCGGCTCTTGACGTTACGTTACAATAGCGTTTTTGGCGTTTCGCCTCCCCTGATTCCGCATGCAGGAGCTGCCTGAATGACTCACGTTGTGACCGAAAGCTGCATCAAGTGCCGCTATACCGACTGCGTCGATGTGTGCCCGGTGGACTGCTTTCGCGAAGGTCCCAACTTCCTCGCGATCGACCCCGATGAATGCATCGACTGCGCCGTGTGCGTGGCCGAATGCCCGGTGAACGCCATTTATGCCGAAGAAGACGTGCCGGGCGACCAGCAGCACTTCACCGAGCTGAATGCCGATCTCGCGAAGAACTGGCCGAGCATCACCAAGACCAAAGCGCCGCTGCCGGAAGCCGACGAATTCAAGGACGTGAAGGAAAAGCTGGCCCTGCTCGTACGCTGAGCGGCGCGGCCTGCGCCCCGCCGTTGCATTCGGACCAAATCGAGATGAATGCAGGGTATTGACAGGCGCTTAGTCACCTCCTACAATTTCGCTTCTCTGCTGTTTGTTGTTCTGTTCCTCGATAGCTCAGTCGGTAGAGCGCCGGACTGTTAATCCGTAGGTCCCTGGTTCGAGCCCAGGTCGAGGAGCCAAGAATTGCAAAAGCCCGTTAACCAATACGGGCTTTTTTATGTAGATCAAGTTGTACTGCTGTTCCTCGATAGCTCAGTCGGTAGAGCGCCGGACTGTTAATCCGTAGGTCCCTGGTTCGAGCCCAGGTCGAGGAGCCAAAATCTTTGAAAGGCCCGCATTCGTGCGGGCCTTTTTGTTTTGGTCTGGGCTTTTGGTCTGGCCTGTTTCAATGCCGGATCCGGTGCCTTGAATCGGCGGGCGACGCGGTCGGCTCCGGCCGGAAGATAGCGCATGACCTGGGGCATTTGCACTGACCCTCTGGCGGCCACGCCGTTATACGATGGTGCTTTATCGGCGCGGATCTCTCGCGCCCAACCCAAGCACTCATTCCCGGCCCTCCCATGAAACCCACCGTGATGCGCCTTTCGCTTGCAGCCGCCACAGCCCTTTCCATCCCACTCGTTCACAGCGAAGAAGTCGCCAGCGTCAATACCAACTTCCGCATTACCGGTTCCGACCGCGTGGTCGTCGAGGCCTACGATGATCCGCTCGTCCAGGGCGTGACCTGCTATGTCTCGCGGGCGCGCACGGGCGGCGTCAAGGGCACGCTCGGCATCGCCGAAGATCCGACCGAAGCGTCGATCGCGTGCCGGCAAGTGGGCGCGATTCATTTCACCGGCCCCGTGAAGCAGCAATCCGACGTGTTCTCGGTCAGCATGTCGCTGATCTTCAAATCGCTGCATGTGGTGCGGGTGGTCGACACGAAGCGCAACACGCTGGTGTACATGACGTACAGCGATCGCGTAGTCAGCGGCAGCGCGAAAAACAGCGTGAGCGCCGTGCCGATGCCGGCCGGCACGACCATTCCAGTCAAGTAGTCGCCACTCCCCGGCCAGGCTCACTACGCAAGAACGTACACGCATGCGCGACCGCAACGGCCGCGGCGCGCTACACTGACCGGTCATGCCGGACCGCAGGATCGACAGATTTTCACCATGACCGCCCATCGTTTCCAGGATTCCGCCCGCTACTGGCGCACGCCGCTTTTGCCCGGCGCGGATCTGCTCACGGCGGAATATCACGATCACGAGTTCTCGCCGCATTGGCACGATGCGTACACGATTCCGGTGATCGTCGCCGGCGCCGAGGGCTATCGGTATCTCGGCTCGGACTATGTCGCCGAAGCAGGCAGCGTACCGATCATCAATCCCGGCGAACTGCACACGGGCTCCAAGGCGGTCGAGGCGGGCTGGCGCTATCGCGTGATGTATGCGCCGGTGGATTTCATTCACGAGCTTGCCAACGACGTTGCCGGCAAGCCGCAAGCATTGCCGTGGTTCGCGCCGGGCGTCATCCGCGATCCCGATCTGGCGCAGCGGCTGGCACGTGCGCACTGTCTGCTGGAGGCCGGCGACGATCCGCTCGCCGCCGAGGCGGCGATGCTCGACGCGCTGTCCACCTTGCTGGTCCGCTACTCCCAAACGCAGCCGGAACCGTGGCGCCTCGCCACCGACGACGCACGCGTCGCGACGATGCAGGAGCGCCTGACCGGCGACCTCGCAGAAGCCGTCACGCTGGCCGAGGTCGCACGGGCAGCGGGACTCTCGCCCTTCCACGCCGCGCGCCTTTTCACGCAGACCACCGGCTTGCCGCCGCACGCGTGGCGCAACCAGGTGCGCTTGCAGCGCGCGCTCGCGCCATTGCGAGCGGGCGTTTCGGTGACGGATGTCGCCGCGGCGAGCGGTTTCACGGATCAAAGCCATTTCACGCGCCATTTCCGGCGCATGTTCGGCGTGCCGCCGGGGCGTTGGCAGGGTAGCTGACGCACGCTTCTCCCTATCCACCGCAAGAACGTACAAGCCTCCGCTCAGCCTTGCCCGCTATCCTTCGCGCATCAAGGAGGCAAGATTGACCCATTCCAACCCCGGCCAGCCCTCAAGCACAGGCCACTTAAAAGAATTCACCGCCGGCACGCGCGACATCATCCCGATGATGGTCGGCGCAGCGCCCTTCGGCGTGATCTTCGGCACCCTCGTCGCATCCGGCCCGCTGCATCTATGGCACGGGCAGTTGATGTCGCTCGTCGTATTCGCCGGTTCCGCGCAATTCATCGCGCTGGGCCTGATCGCCGGCCACGCGAGTTTTGCGGTGATCTGGGCGACCACGCTCGTCGTCAACCTGCGTCACGTACTGTATAGCGCGACGCTCGCGCCGCACGTCGCGCATCTGCCCTCGCGCTGGCGCTGGGCGCTCGGCGCGCTGCTCACCGACGAAGTCTTCGCGGTCGCATGGGAACATTACCGGCATCGGGAGCCCGGCACGGTCGGCCCGCACTACTTCTTTGGCGCGGGTCTGGCCATGTACCTGAACTGGCAGCTCTGGACAGTCGCCGGCCTGCTGTTCGGCGCGGCCTTTCCGGGCCTGCAGTCGCTCGGGCTCGACTTCGCGATGGTCGCCACGTTCATTGCGATCGTCGTGCCGCAGCTCGTCGCGCTGCGCTATATCGCGGCGGCCGCAACCGCGGGCACGCTGGCTTTCTTCTGGCAGGCGTGGCCGTACAAGCTCGGCCTGCTCGGCGCCGTGTTCGCGGGCGTGGCGATCGGTGTCCTGCTGTCGGCGCCGCGCTTTGGGCGAGGCGCGCGGGGAAATCACGAAGGCTCGCGAGCAGCGTCGCGCGAAAGCTCACAGGGCCCCCGCCGGGACGCCCTGCGGCAAACCTCGAAGGAAACCATGGAGGCGTCGCGATGAACTACGTCGTTCTGATCCTCGGCATGGCCGCCATTACGTGGGTGATCCGCGCCGCCGTCTTTGTGCTCGGCGACCGGCTGGTGTTTCCGCCGCTCGTGCGCACGGCGCTCGGCTTCGTGCCCGTTACCGTGCTGACGGCGATCATCGTCCCGATGGCGGTCTCGCCGCACGGCGCCGGCGCCGAACTGACCTGGCGCAATCCGCAACTGGTCGGGGCGCTGGCCGCCATCGTCGTCAGCGCGCTGACGCGGCGACCGCTCCTGACCATCGCGGTCGGCCTGACCGTTTTTTTTGTCTGGCAAGGCGTTGTGCTTAAATAGGCGCTGTTTGAAGCGCAGTTCGAGGCCTACATCGCGTGCAAACGGCGCCCGCGTTGCCATAGGCGCCAAGCTCGGCGGCCTCGCCACAGGGCGGCGCCCGCCGCTCGCCACCGTCGCAGGCGACGCATCCCTCTAAAGCCGCCGCCAACGCCCCCCACGCCCTTAAGTTTTCCCTGAATCCGCCGATAAGAAGTCGAGGTCCGCTCATCGGGATTCGTCCCGCTGATTACGCGGCAACAAGCAGGAATCAACCGCGCCAGCACGGGCGTCGCGTCTCACGGGGTCCGTGCGCGAACCAACGTCACGACAATGCAGCGCGGCAGGACCAAACGGGATAACACATGGGTCAAATCACCCTCACGCTCAAAGACGAGACCATTGCGACGCTGCGCAAGGACTTCGACGCTTTTCTGCGGGTTTCGCTGAAACTCGATCCGCAGTTCGCGACGCCGTCGTTTGAGGACTTTTTGCGCGCCAAGCTGCTCGACAACATGGTGCCGCTAACCGAACACGCGGTGCAGCGGATGTTGCAGGGCGGCCAGTACGCATGGGCGAAACGCACGCTGGACAAGGAATTCCCGGATGTCGTCGCGATTCTGATGAGGCAGGCGGGGGAATTCGGGTTCGGCTTTGCGGCCCGTTCGGAATGGACGCCGGAAGAACTCGCCAAGCAGTGCCGCGACTGGGCGGCGGCCATCGTCAAGGAAGCGGAAGGCGACGCGGCGTTGATCGATCCGCTCGCGGCGCAGATCAAGAGCGCCGCGCAGGATATCCAGGCGCTCGAGGAAGTCATGCAGACGCCGGCCTGGCGTCTGGTGGAATCGCTGCGTCAGCGCGTCTATGAAGCGAAAGTGGCATGCGAAACGAGCGTGGGTAGCACGGCGCGCGAAAAGCTCGGCGAACTGCGCGGACTGTTGCGTCTCGGCATTTCGCACGGCTCGTTCCAGAAGCAGGAAGCGCAGCAGATCATGGAGTATCTGCGCCTGCTGAAGCCGGAAATCTTCGTCGAAGAACCGTATGACGTGTTCTCACGCCTCGCCGCCTGGTTGCGCAATTTCTTTGTGCCGCCGCGTCCGGCGCCGCAACAGCAACAACGGCAGTCGCGGTAAAAGCAGGTTCAGTCCCACATCTTCCTGAGCTTCGCGCCGATCTCGATCTTCGCCTGCGCCGCAGCGGCCAGTCCCGCCGCTGTCGGCGCGCTCGGCACCGGCACGCGCGGCCAGGCGTAGGCGTCGAACAAAGGCATCAGATGCGCTGGAATGAAGCGCGTGCGCGACGCCCACACATGACGGTCGCCCATATGCGTCTGGTTGTGCACGTAAAAGCGCTGCGGCACGACGATATGCAGGTCTTCCTTTGCACGCGTCATCGCCACGTATAACAGGCGGCGCTCCTCGTCGATTTCCTCTTCGCTGCCGGTGCCGAGATCGGATGGAATGCAACCGTCGACACCATTCAACACGAACACGTTGCGCCACTCCTGACCTTTCGCCGAATGAATCGTGGACAGGATCAGGTAGTCCTCGTCGATCAGGGGCACGCCCGATTCGTCGCTGGTGGCGTCAGGCGGATCGAGCGTTAGCTCGGTCAGGAAGCGTTCGCGCGACGCATAGGTGCCCGCAATGCTTTCCATCTGCAGCACGTCCGCGTGACGGATCGCCGCGTCCTCATGGTTGCGCTCGAGATGCGGCTCGTACCAGCGCCGAACCATTTCGAACTCGGCCGGCCACGGCGTCTGCCGCCCGTACACACTCGACATCAGCTTGACGAACGGATGCCAGTCCTCCTGCGCGCGAGCCGGCGGCGCAAAGGCGGCCAGCGCACCACCGGCGCTATGGGTGAAATCGGCCGGATTGCCGGCGCCCGCCCGGGCCACGACCTCGTCCAGCACCTTCGCCGCTGTGGCGGGGCCGATACCCGGCAGCAACTGCACGACGCGAAAACCCGCGACACGGTCGCGCGGATTCTCCGCCCAGCGCAGCACGGCGAGCACATCCTTGACGTGCACCGAATCGAGAAACTTCAGGCCGCCGAACTTCACGAACGGAATGTTGCGCCGGGTCAGTTCGATCTCGAGCGCGGCGCTGTGATGCGCGGCGCGAAACAGCACCGCCTGTGACTTGAGCTTCATGCCCTGCTCGCGCGCTTCGAGCACCTGTTCGACGATATAGCGCGCCTGATCCGCTTCGTCGGCGACCGTCACCAGACGCGGGCGCTGTGCCGAGGCTTTGTCGGTCCACAGATTCTTCGTATAGCGTTCGCTGGCGAGCTCGATCACCGCATTCGACGCCGCCAGAATCGGCCCGGTTGAGCGGTAATTGCGCTCGAGCGTGATCTGCCTCGCGGGCGGATTGAAGTGCGCCGGGAAGTCGAGAATGTTGCGCACGGTCGCGCCGCGAAACGAATAGATCGACTGGGCGTCGTCGCCGACCACGGTCAGGCCGCGGCCGTCGGGTTTCAGCGCGAGCAGGATCGACGCCTGCAGGCGGTTGGTGTCCTGATACTCGTCGACCAGAACGTGATCGAAGCGCGCCGACAGATCGGCCGCGATCGCCGGCTCCGCGGCCATATGCGACCAGTAGAGCAGCAGGTCGTCGTAGTCGAGCACGCTCTGCTTCTGCTTGGCTTCGACGTATGCGGCGAACAGCCTGCGCAGATCGGCTTCCCACTCGCGGCACCAGGGAAAGGCGCTGTTGAGCACGTCGGCGAGCGACGCGCCGGTGTTCACCACGCGCGAGTAGATCGCAAAGCAGGTGCCCTTGGCCGGAAAACGCCGCTCTTTCGCCGACAAACCGAGCTCGTGGCGCACCAGATTCATCAGGTCGGCGGAATCCTCGCGGTCGTTGATCGTGAAGGCGGGCGCGAGGCCGATCAGCTCGGCGTATTCGCGCAAAAGCCGCGCGCCGACGCTATGGAAGGTCCCGGACCAGGTCAGCCCTTGCGCCAGCGCAGCCCGCGTACCAAGCGCCGCTCCGGCGATTCGCGTGACACGGCGGGTCATTTCGAGCGCCGCGCGGCGTGAGAAGGTCAGTAGCAGAATACGGCGCGGATCGGCGCCCTTCACCACCAGATTGGCGACCCGGTGGGCCAGCGTGTTGGTCTTGCCGGAGCCGGCCCCCGCGATCACCAGCAGCGCGCCCGGCGGCGCGTTGGGACTGTCGGCACCGTATTCGACGGCCTCGCGTTGCGCGTCGTTGAGCTTTGCCAGCCAGGCGGCGGTATCGGTATCGTTCTCGATACCGGAAGCAGACGGTGGCGAAGATTCAGCGACGGAGAGCACAGTGGATTCGGGCCTGAGGTTGAGTTGACGCGGCGACGCATACTGTATATCCATACAAGTATCGGAGACAAGCGACCCTTTTTTCCGTCCCGCGCCCCAAAAGAAACGGCCCGGGCGCATAGGCGCTCCGGGCCATTTCTTTGGCAAGGCACTGCGTGACGTTGACCGCGCCCCACAGCAAGCTTGGCTGAGAGGCGACGGCTAAGCTTGCTGTCGCAGCGCCTTGTGCCTCAGAACAACTCGGGCTTAGTGCTTCACGTCGGCGCCGTTGTCCTGATCGGACGCCTGGCCTTGCATGTTCATCTTCATTTCGTTATTGGCTGCCTGCTTGTCAGCCTTCTGGTTGATCTTGGCGTCGCGCACCTGCTCCTTGTACTGCGAGTTGGCAGCCTTTTGCTGCTGTGCCAGTTCCGCCTTGGACGCCTTCTTCGACGCCTTGTATTCGGCGTTAGCCTGCGCGTTGGCGTCGCGCTTCTGGACCAGCGGATCGGTCGAGCCCGATGCCGTCAGACGCGTCGGCGCCGGTGTCACCGGCTGCACACCTTGCGCGGCCGGTGCGGCGGGCGCGACATCGGCGCCTTGGGCCTGGACCTGTACCTGGCCGTTCATACCGGCGGCCGGTTGCACGGTCTGCGCGAAAGCAGCGGTAGCAGCAAAAGAAGTCAGGGCGGTACCGATCAGGAGCGTACGAATCTGAGTCATGGCTAAATCCTCTCTAAGGTTGTTGTGACGCGGGCGCCGTATCCGGCGCGGCACATTGACGTGTGCTTCATGCCATGCGCGCCTCGCCCGGTCTATTCGTCGCCGGAAAAATCCAGCAAGCTTTCTTACAGACCCGCACTTTACGAGTGAAGTTCGTAATATACGACCCGTGTTACGGAACGTTTCATTTTCTGACAACTACATAACATCTGCTTGCAATTGCCCGAAAATGGTCTGGGAGCACACGGGCTATTCATTAGGGCAAGCTTGTGGCTTATGATGCGAACCCTTTGCTTCAAGGCGCAAACGCCATGCCCAACCTCGATTTCACACTGACCGGCGACTACGTCGAACTGCACAATCTCCTGAAGATAACGGGGCTTGCGGACAGCGGCGGCCAGGCAAAAATGATGGTCGCTGACGGTGCGGTGACCGTCGACGGCCGGGTCGAAACGCGTAAAACCTGCAAAATCCGCGCGGGCCAGGTCGTGCTGCTAGGCGATACGCGCATCGCGGTGCACGAGGCCTGACGCGCCAAGTCCGAAAACTCGGGGGACCGCGCGCACCAAAATCGTGCTTCCTCCATCGACATCCCCACGCCTAAGCAATAAGCTGTCAGTTTCGACAGACAAACAATCGGCTGACAGCCGCCCTACGCTCCGGTGAGCCCGCGCATTTCGTCGCATCGCCGCCTCACCGGCAGCACGCACGCCCCGCGAATCGGCCGGGCTGCGCCCTCCGCCACGCTGTCGCCCCTTCCGCTTCCAAGCGCTCCATGACTCAATCCGGCTTCACCCGGGTGGCTGCCCGGCCGCCGACCCTGACCCGCCACGCTGCCGACACCGCCCGGCTCGCCGCGCCGCTCGCCATCGCGCAACTGTCGCAAATGGCGATGGGTGTCACCGACACGATCCTGCTCGGCTCGCTCGGCCCCGACGCGCTCGCCGCCGGCGGCCTCGGCGCCAACCTGTTCTTCGTCGTGGTCACGCTGCTGCAGGGCGTGCTTACCTCCGTCAGCGTGAGCGTGTCGCATGCGCGCGGCGCGCAGGACGAAGGCCGCGTACCGCATATCTACTGGACCGGCCTCGTGTTGTCGGTGCTGCTGTCGGTGCCCGCGTTCTTCCTGCTGTCGTTCGCCACGCCGATCCTGCTGGCCTTCGGCGAACCCGCGCTGCTCGCGCACAACGTCGGCGAATACGCGGCGGTGCTGCGCTGGGGCTCGCTCGGCAGTCTGATCGGTGTCGGCCTGATGCGCTCGTTCCTGCCGGCCATCGGCGCGGCCAAGCGGCTCCTGTGGGTGTCGCTCGTCAGCGTGTTCGTCAACGGCTTTCTCAACTACGGGCTGATTCACGGCGTCTACGGACTACCCCGCCTAGGCTTTCTCGGTTCGGCGGCGGCCACCTCGATCACCGTCTGGCTGAGTGCGCTCGTGCTGATGGCCTTGTTGCATCTGCGGCCACGCTATAAGCATTTCGTCGTCGCGACGCGGCCGAACGTGCCCTTGATGGGCGAGCTGTTCGGCATCGGCTGGCCGGTCGCGATCACCTATGGCGTTGAATCGACGCTGTTCCTTGCCACCGGCCTGATGGTCGGCCTGCTCGGCGAATCGCAACTGGCCGCGCATCAGATCGCGTTGAACGTCGCCTCGGTGGCCTTCATGGTGCCGCTCGCGATCGGTCAGGCAGCCAATGTGCGGGTCGGCTACTGGTCCGGCGCAGGGCAACCGCTCGCCGCGCGCCACGCGGGGTTCGTCGCGCTCGCGCTCGGCGTCGGCTTCATGACGCTGTCGGGCATCGTGCTGATCGCCGCGCCGCACTGGATCGTCGGCTTGTACCTGCATCTTGACGATCCGGCCAATGCGGCCACGGTGACGTTGGCGAGTTCGCTGCTCGGTGTGGCCGCGATCTTCCAGATCGTCGACGGCATGCAGACGGTCGGCTCAGGCTGCCTGCGCGGCCTGAAGGACACGCGCGTGCCGATGATCGCCGCGACGTTCGGCTACTGGGTCATCGGCTTTCCGACCGGTTACGTAATGGCATTTCACTTCGGGCTGGGCGCGCGTGGTTTGTGGTGGGGACTCGCGGCCGGCCTCGCGAGCGTCGCGCTTCTGATGACGCTGCGCTTTCACAAACTGAGCTTGCGGCGCGTGCCGGTTATGCCCGGCACGCCACCTGCCCCTTCGGCCTGAAGTCACCTGAGTCCGACCTGCGGTCGGCCTCAACCCGGTATTTCGCGGATGGTTGCGCCCGCAACCATCGTTTCCCGGCAAGCGCGCCGCGAACGGTAAAATGCGCCCTCTGGCAAAACCGTGCGCACCCGCGCGATGCCACGCGCGCGCCTCACGAAGGCCCGCGCCGCCTGGCGGCCCGACACCCGCCGCCAGCATCCGCCGCTCCTCGCGAGCAGCGCCCCGAGCATGCACCGCGCCTCGCGTCATGCCACCCGACCGACCGCCGAATCTCGCTATAAAACATAACCAAGGACCACCCGTCATGCTTGCCCGCGTCACCCGTTTATTCCCGCTCTGGGCCGTGCTCGTTTCGATTGCCGCGTACTTCTCGCCCGCCTCGTTCTCCGGCATTGCGCCGCACGTCACCACGCTCCTGACGATCATCATGCTGGCCATGGGCGTCACGCTCTCGGTGGCCGATTTCCAGCGCGTCTTCACGCGACCCGCACCGGTAGTTGCCGGCATCGTGCTGCATTACCTCGTGATGCCGCTCGCCGCATGGGTCATCGCCAAGGCACTGCGCATGCCGCCGGATCTGACCGCCGGCATGGTGCTGGTGGGCAGCGTGGCGAGCGGCACGGCGTCGAACGTGATGATCTATCTGGCGCGCGGCGACGTAGCGTTGTCAGTGACGATCAGCGCGTTGTCGACACTGGTCGGCGTGTTCGCGACGCCGCTGCTCACGCGTCTTTATGTGGACGCATCGATTGCCGTCGACGTGCACGGCATGCTGATGAGCATCCTGCAGATCGTCGCGCTGCCGATCGTGGTCGGCCTCGCCGTCAACCAGTTGTTCAACAAGGCGGTGCGCAAGATCGAACCTATCCTGCCGCTGATCTCGATGGTCGCGATCGTGCTGATCATCGGCGCGGTGGTGGGCGGCACGCAGAAGAGCATCGCGTCGGTGGGCCTCGTGGTCATGCTGGGCGTGGTGCTGCACAACGGTATCGGTTTGCTCGGCGGCTACTGGGGCGGCCGTCTGCTCGGCTTCGACGAAGCCGTCTGCCGCACGCTCGCTATCGAAGTGGGTATGCAGAACTCGGGACTCGCGGCAACTCTCGGCAAGCTGTATTTCACGCCGATCGCGGCATTGCCGGGCGCGTTGTTTTCGGTGTGGCATAACCTGTCCGGTTCGCTGCTCGCGGGTTATTGGGCAGGACGTCCCGCGAAAGGATCGACGCATCCGGATGGCGAGCGCGCCTTGAACGTCGAACGCGGATAATCACGAACCTGCGAAGCGCGTCGTAGCCACACGGAAGATCGAAAGCCCGCACGCCTGATTCCCCTTAGAATGCATTTCTCGACAGCGTAAGCGTGCTACCCACGCTGCCGCGATGAGAAGCGTGCAAACCAGGGAGAGCCAGCGTGTCGTGGCATCAAAATCAAGATCAAGATCAGACCGCATCGCACCGCACGTGCGCGTTCAGCGCGCCCAGCAGGAAGACCTCTTGGGAGACGACGAGACATTTCTTCCTGCTTTGTTGCGCAACGGCATTTCTGACCGCCTGCGCGACCAAGCCACCCGCCACGGCGTTCGACCGTCCGGTCACCCACGCACTGCCCGCCACTGAAACAACGCCGCTTCACACGGCCCTCGCGCCGTTCGAAGCCGCGCATCCGGATCAGACCGGTTTCCGGGTGCTCTCTAGCGGCACCGACGCCTTGCAGATGCGCATTGCGCTCGCACGCGCGGCGACGAAAACCCTCGACATGCAGTACTACATCGCCAACGAGGACACCACCGGCAAGCTGCTGCTCGGCGCCGCGCTCTATGCGGCCGATCACGGTGTGAGAGTGCGCATGCTGGTCGACGATCTGAACTTCAAGGACATCGACCAGACGATGGCGGGGCTGAACTCGCACGACAACATCGAGATCCGTGTTTTCAATCCGTTCGGCAGCGCACAGGAAGGCGTATTCGAACGCACGACGAACGTGTTCACGCAGATCGGCCATTTCACGCGCCGCATGCACAACAAGTCGATGATCACCGACAACCAGTTGGCCATTGTCGGTGGCCGCAATCTCGGCGACGAATATTTCAGCGCGAGCGAAACCTTGCAGTTCCGCGACCTCGACGTGCTGGCCGCCGGCCCGGTGGTCGCCGACGTCTCCGCCAGTTTCGACGACTACTGGAACAGCAGCATCGCCTATCCGCTGCGGGCGCTGAACAAGCAGAAGTTCGACGCGAAGGAACTCGACCAGACGCGCGACGATTTACGCCAGCACTGGCGCACCAACGCCGACCCGTACAACGCGAAACCGCTGAACGCTACGCCGCTCGCCACGCAGATTGCCCAGGATCAACTTGGCTTGACGTGGGCGCCGGCCGAATTCAAGGCGGACCTGCCGGAGAAAATCGAACATCCATCGCCGGATTATGTCAGTCCGCCGATGCAGCGGCTGGGCGAGCTGATGCACGACGCGCAGAAGGATTTTCTGATTATTTCGCCGTACTTCGTACCGCACGAGAGCGGCGTCAAGGCTGCCGGCGAACTGACGCATCGTGGCGTACGCATCGCCGTGCTGACCAACTCGCTTGCCGCGACCGATGCGGTAGCGGTACAAGCCGGCTATAACCCCTTCCGCGTGCCGCTGCTGCAACAGGGCGTGGAATTGTATGAATTCAAACCGCAGCAGAAGGAGCGGCGCGTTGGTTTCGGCGGATCCAGCTCGCGAGCCAGCCTGCACGCAAAGACCTATGTCATCGACCACAAGATTCTGGTGATCGGCTCGATGAATCTCGATCCGCGCTCGGCCAATCTGAACACCGAGCAGACGCTGGTCATCCATAGCCCGGCGCTCGCCGAGCAGGTTGCGCAGATCTTCGAACATGCCATTGCGCCCGAAGCCAGCTACCACGTCACGCTCGCCGACGCGGCGCAACTCGCCTATCTGCGCTCAATCGGTGCGCCCCTCTCGCCGCTCGTCTGGACCGACGTCGAAGACGGCACGCGCCGCACCTATATCTTCGACCCCCAAGCGGGTTTTTACCGGAACGCGCTAACGGGTCTATTCTCCTTATTGCCTGTCAACGCAGAACTTTGAGAAGCGGAGTTGAACCATGACTGAAGACGTACGAATGGAGCACGACACGTTCGGTGAAATCGCCGTACCGAACGCTCGTCTATGGGGCGCGCAGACTCAGCGCTCGCTGCAAAATTTCCGCATTTCGTCTGAAAAACAATCGCCCGAGCTGATCACCGCGCTGGCCGTCATCAAGCGCGCCGCCGCCGAGGTCAACCAGGGTCTGGGTGTGCTCGACGAGAACAAGGCCAAGGCGATCATGCAGGCGGCCGACGAGATCATCGACGGCAAGCACCCTGAAGAATTTCCGCTCGCGGTCTGGCAAACCGGCTCGGGCACGCAGACCAACATGAACCTCAACGAGGTGATCGCGAATCGCGCGAGCGAGCTGCTCGGTGGCGAGCGCGGCGAAGCGCGCAAGGTGCATCCGAACGACGATGTGAATCGCGGCCAGTCCTCGAACGACGTGTTTCCGACTGCCATGCACGTGGCCGCCGCGTATGCGATCGTCAAGCATCTGCTGCCCGCGCTGAAGACGCTGCGCGAGACGCTCGACGGCAAGGCAAAAGCCTTCGCCGATGTCGTCAAGATCGGCCGCACGCATCTGCAGGACGCCACGCCGCTGACGCTCGGCCAGGAGTTTTCAGGCTACGTCGCACAACTCGATCACGGCATCCGTCACGTGGAATCGGCGCTGCCGCATCTGTACGAACTCGCCCAGGGCGGCACGGCGGTCGGCACCGGTTTGAACGCGCATCCGCAGTTCGCCGACAAAGTGGCGGCAGCGATCGGCAAACTGACCGGCTTGCCGTTCGTCTCCGCGCCGAACAAATTCGAAGTGATGGCCGCGGCCGATGCGCTGGTGTTCGCGCATGGCGCGTTGAAGACGGTGGCAGCGAGCCTGAACAAGATCGCCAACGATATCCGCTGGCTCGCAAGCGGCCCGCGTTGCGGCCTCGGCGAACTGTCGATTCCGGAGAACGAACCGGGCAGCTCGATCATGCCCGGCAAGGTCAATCCGACTCAGTCCGAAGCCTTGACGATGCTGTGCGCGCAAGTGTTCGGCAACGACGTCGCGGTGAATATCGGCGGTGCGAGCGGCAACTTCGAGTTGAATGTGTTCCGGCCGATGATTGCGCACAACGTGCTGCAATCGGTCCGTTTGCTCGCCGACGGCGCGCATAGTTTCAACGACAACTGTGCAGTGGGCATCGAGCCGAATCGCGAGCGCATCGATACGTTGCTGAACGAATCGCTGATGCTGGTGACGGCGCTCAATCCGCACATCGGTTACGACAAGGCCGCGCAGATCGCGAAGAAGGCGCACAAGGAAGGCACGACGCTGAAGGCGTCAGCGCTCAAGCTCGGCTATGTCACCGAGCAGCAGTTCGACGAATGGGTACAGCCGAAGGATATGGTCGGGCATTCGGCGGGATGATCGCCGATCGGATCGGCCGGAGCCTGGCCGGTCCGGCAGATTGGCTGACTTGATTGAAAATAGCAGGCCGCGCGGACGCAATGATCGCGCGGCCTGTTGTGCGTGCCGCTGGCAAGCGGCGGCACGTCCCTACAAAAGACGTGCCGATGCCGCCCGAGGCGCCGCTTAAACCTTCCCCTGCGCCACTTCTTCCGGCTTCAGTTCGACGATCGCGTCGAGCGCGTCTTTCACGTCCATCGCGTACTTGGCAAGGCGCTTCTGTTCATCCGTTTCGGGGACGAACGCCGGCACCGGCACCGGGTGGCCGTTCTCATTGACCGCGACCATCACCACCAGGCAGTCCGTGGTTTGCAACAGCTCGCCGCCCTTCGGATCGCCTGCCTGCACCGAGACGTGGATGTGCATGCTGGTACGCCCCGTCGCCACAACACGCGCGCGCAGTTCAACCAGGTTGCCGACGAGGATCGGCCGGCGAAAGCGGATATTGCCGACGCTGACCGTCACGCAGTAGCGCCCCGACCACACCGCCGAGCACGCGTACGCGGTTTCGTCGATCCACTTCATCAACGCGCCGCCATGCACCTTGCCGCCGAAGTTGACCGAGCTGGGCTCGGCGAGAAAGCGGAAGGTGGTTTCGGAACGGTCCAGGGGCGCTAAGGCAGGGGTGCTCATTTTGACTCCGGTCAATCGGACGCATTTAAAGGAGGCGATTATACGAGCGCAATATTGGCTCCGTCGCGGATCGGATGGGGTTAAGTAGCCGAATTTCGATCTGGACGAGCGCAATGCTTTCGTCGCGCTTTCGGTTTGGGACCCACTTAACTCGCCACCGCAACCGCAGAAACCGCCGCGCGCTGCGGCACGACCGCCGACTCGAATCGCTCCCGATACTCCAGCGGCAATACGCCGAAGCGCCGCACGAAGGCTCGCCTCAAATTCTGCTCGCTGCCGAAGCCACAATCGAGCGCAATCCGCTTAAGCGGCCGGCGCGACTCCGCCAGTGCCCGCGCGGCCGCCTCCAGCCGCAGGGCCGACACCGTTTTAGCCGGCGTGCGGCCCACCTCGTCGACATAGCGTCGCGCGAACGTCCGTGGACTCATCTGCGCACGCTCGGCCAGCCGCTCAACCGATAGGTCGTCGCGCAAATGGCCCGCCATCCAGCTATGCAGCGCCTCGAACGGGCCACCCGCCGAAGCCTGTGCAGCCAACGCTGCGCTGAATTGCGATTGACCGCCAGGCCGCTTCATGAACACCACCAGCCGCCGCGCCGCCTGCATCGCGACAGCGTGGCCGACATCTTCTTCGATCAGCGCAAGCGCCAGATCGATGCCCGCCGTCACGCCCGCCGATGTCCAGACGACGCGCTTTCCCTCGCCATGGCCCACGTCGCGGATAAAGATCGGATCAGCGTCGACCTGTACGTTGGGAAAGCGCTGCGCGAGATGCGGCGCTTCCCGCCAATGCGTAGTCGCCCGGCGGCCGTCGAGCAGGCCCGCCGCCGCCAGATAGAAGGCGCCCGTGCAGACCGAGCAGACGCGCCGCGCCTCCGGCGCACGTCGCCTGATCCACGCGACGAGCTCCGGCTGCAACGTGCAATGTTCGTCGATCGGGACGCCAGGGACGATCAGCGTGTCGATCGGCTGGTCGTCGAGCGAATCGAGCCGCTCGGTGACGACGGGTAGGCCTGGAAAGGTTTGCAGCACGCCGCCGTCGATCGACGCGACGGTCGTGCGATAGGCGACCGGCTCGGCGGCGTTGCCGGACTTGCCCGCCGCAGCCGCCATCGTCAACTCCGCGCGCCAAAACGCCTCAAGCGGCCCGCACGCATCGAGCAGCACGAGATCAGGAGCGACCGCGAAAACAACATGACGTGCAGCCATCAGGACACCTCCGCCGCAAGTTGCCGCTTCCGCGACCACGCATACGCCAGCGTGGCCAACGCCGCCATTCCCAGCAGCGGGAAGATCGCGGCATTGATCGTCGCCCAGCCGAAGCGCGCCAGCAATTGCCCGGCGAACAGCGAGCCCAGCGCGGAAAACGCAAACGTCGTGAATTCGCTGGTCGCCTGCGTCTTGGCCCGCTCGGACGGCCGGTACGATTGTGCGAGCAGCGTCGAGCCGCCGACAAACATGAAATTCCACCCCACGCCGAGGCAGGCGAGCGCCGCGTAGAAGTGAGGCAGATCGGTCGAGCGCAGCGCCAACACGCCGCACAGCGCCGACAGCACGATCCCCGCACCGATCACCGGCAACACGCCGAAGCGCCTGATCAGCCGCGCGGAAAAGAGCGACGGCGCGAACATGCCGACGAGGTGCCATTGAATGATCGCCGCGCCGTCGCCGATCGTATGGCCGCAGGCAACAGCCGCAATCGGCGTCGCGGTCATGACGAACATCATCACGGCGTAGCCGAGCGCGTTATTGGCGAGCGCCGCGGCAAAGATCGGCTGCCGCACGATTTCGCCGAGCGGCCGCGCCGGTTCGTGCGTCACGGCCGCGCTCGCGGACGGCGCAGCATCGCGATACAGCAGCGCCAGCATGGCAATCGATACGAGCCCGAAGCCGGTGACCAGCGCATAGGAGCCGGCGAACGCGACCGGCGCAAGCCAGTCCTTGCTCCATGCGGCGAGCAGTGGTCCGCAGACGGCGGCCACCACGCCGCCGGTGAGCACCGTCGAAATCGCGCGGCTTTTGCCTTCGATTCCGACGGCGTCCGCGGCCGCCAGCCGGTAGTACTGCGCGAACGCCTGGAACACGCCGACGGTCGCCGTGCCGGCGCAGAACGCCCAGAAACTGTGATGAAAGATCGCCCACACGGAGACGGCCCCGCCCAGCGCGCCAACGCCCGCGCCGAGCATGAAGCCCGCGCGCCGTCCGATGCGCGCCATCAGGAACGACGCGAAGATGGTGGTCAGTGCGGCGGCGACGGTAATCAGTGAAAACGGCAGCGTCGCGAGCGCCTTGTCGTCGGCAAGCGTGTAGCCGACCAGACCGGTCAAGGTCAGATCGATCGAGACCGATGAGGTATAGAGCGCCTGGCAGACCGCCAGCAAGCGCGCGGCGCGCCGGCTATGAGGGTCGGAGTGGCCGGAACCGGTTTGCGTGGCGGCAAAGGATGAAACGGCGGAAGAAGCGGCAGAGGGAGCAGCAGGTGGCGGCATCGGTAGGCCTCGGACGGCGAAAGTGGCGATGCCTGGATCGTCACACGGCCGGAGGTGGCAGGAATGACAATGATGCATCAATTCCAGCCAGTCGCCGCACTCGTCCACCTGAAAATGTGGCCGCGCGCACCTCGCGCTTACTTGCGGACCGTCACGCCTTCGTCGATCGTGCCGTACATCGTGATGCTGCCCGTGCCCGCACCCGAACTTGAGCCGGAACCGCTCTGCGCACACGCGCTGAATAACAGAACCGCGGCCGCGGCGGCAAAAAGAAATTTCATGACAGCGTGTTCCGGCAAAGACAGGCTTCGATTCTAGCCTGGCGACCCAACGCGACGCCGAAGTGGCATCGCCGCACCGAAGCACCCACCAGCCTGACCTTCCCGCCGGATTTTCGTAGCCACTGCATTCGACGATTCACGCTAAGCTGAAACATCGAATACAGCAGCCAGATACAGTGGACTGCACGGCGCCCTGCCCGCGCCGCCAACCGGAGACGCCTGATGCCCACCATCCTCACAGACGAACAGAATCACTTCCCCGGCTTGAGCCGCATCGGTGCGCTGCTCGCCGATCCCGGCCGCGCCGCGATGCTGTGGTCGCTGATGGACGGCAGCGCCCGTCCGGCCGGTGAACTGACGATGATCGCCGGGCTCTCGCCGTCGGCAGCCAGCGCTCATCTGGCGCGTCTTACCGACGGTGGCCTGCTCGCGCTCGAAGTGCGCGGCCGGCATCGCTATTTCCGGATCGCCTCGCCGGATATCGCTGCCTCCATCGAAGCGCTCGCCAACGTCGCGCAGATCAGCGCGCCGCAACGGGCCGTGCCGCGTCCGGTGCGCACCGTGCCGGTCGACATGCGCTACGCCCGCACCTGCTACGACCATATGGCGGGAGAACTGTCGGTGCGGGTGTTCGAGCGGCTGGTCGAGCGCGGGCTGCTGACGCTGCACGGCTCGTCGCTTGAAGCCACTACCGA
Source organism: Paraburkholderia nemoris (assembly GCF_905221015.1). NCBI lineage: Bacteria > Pseudomonadati > Pseudomonadota > Betaproteobacteria > Burkholderiales > Burkholderiaceae > Paraburkholderia > Paraburkholderia nemoris. The sequence continues at coordinate 125,266 of NZ_CAJNBO010000005.1, forward strand.
CGGCGCGGCCCGCTTCGCCGAGTGGGGCATCGACATGTCCACCCAGAAGAGCCGCCGGCGCCGCTTTGCCTGCACCTGTCCCGACTGGAGCGAACGGCGTCCGCACCTGGGTGGCGCGCTCGGCGCCGCACTGCTCGATTCGTGGTCGGCGCATGGCTGGGTCGAACGTACTGAGCGGCCGCGGATTTTGCGGATTACCCCGGCGGGCCATCGCCATTTCGACACGTTCCTGGCCGCTTGAAACACGCTTAACTGGTTGACGCGATTACAGAATTTGCGCATTCAGCTTACGAAATGCCTTATCGAGACCTTTTGTTACACGCTCGTAGGGGAGCCTTACAAAAGTGGGGGCCTTGAAACAAACCGCACGGGTAGAGTGACTCTCACGGATGCCGCACAATGCGCGTCCGTCGGAGAGAAATCATGAGAACAGTGACCACACCCCAACAATCGAAACGCCGGATCACCGGCTACACGCTGATCGCCGCCGCAGCGTTCCTCTTCGCGGCGCAAGCCACCCTCGCGCAGGAAGCCGAACAGGCGCCGCCAGGGGCGGCTTCACAACAGAACACCGATCCGCCTGGGCGTGTTGCGCGTCTGAACTACACGGCCGGCGCCGTGACTACCGAGCCGGCCGGCGCAACCGACTGGTCATACGCACAGATCAATCGCCCGCTCACCACCGGCGATCAACTGTGGAACGATCAGAACGCGCGCTCCGAACTGCACATCGGTTCGACAGCGGTGCGCCTCGACCAGTCCACCAGCCTCGACATCCTCAATCTCGACGACAACAGCGCGCAGTTGAAAGTCGCGCAAGGCACGTTGTCGGCGCGGGTACGCGAACTGGCGCCGGGCTCCTCCTATGAAATCGACACGCCGAATGTGGCGCTCGGCCTGAACGGCCCCGGCGACTATCGCGTCGACGTCGCACCGGACGGCAGCAGCACCACCGTCACCGTGCGCAGCGGCAGCGCGACCGTGTACGGCGACAGCGGCCAGGTGCCGGTCGCGGCCGGCCAGCAGATCCGCTTTGCCGGCACCAACCTGCAACAGGTCGCCGACAACGGCGCGCCTGGTCTCGACGGCTTCGATCAATGGGCAGCAAGCCGCGACGCAGCGGAAGACCGCTCGGTGTCGGCGCGCTATGTGTCGCGCGACATTCCCGGCTATCAGGACCTCGACGCCAACGGTACGTGGCGCAGCAGCCCGCAGTACGGTGAAGTGTGGGTGCCGCGTGCAACCCCCGCAGGGTGGGCGCCTTATCACGACGGCCATTGGGTATGGCAAGCGCCTTGGGGCTGGACCTGGGTCGACGACGCGCCGTGGGGCTTCGCGCCCTACCACTACGGCCGCTGGGCCTACGTCGACGACTCGTGGGCATGGGTGCCGGGACCGGTCGTGGTCAGCGAACCGCCAGTCTACGCACCTGCGCTGGTTGCCTTCGTGGGCGGCGGGGGCGGCGGAGTCGACTGGGGCGTGAGTCTAGCGATTGGCGGCGCGGTCGCGGCCGGCGTCGCGTGGTTCCCGCTGGGCCCGGGCGAACCGTGGCACCCGCACTGGGGCGATCACGATCATTGGAGCCCGGGTTACTACAACCGCGTCAACAACACGACGGTCGTCAACAACTACAACCGCAACGTGACGAACGTGAATGTGACCAACATTCACAACACGTACATCAACTATCGCGCGCCGGGCGGCGTGACCGCGGTGCCGGCGACGGCCTTCGTGCATGGTCAATCGGTGGGCCGCTTCGCGCAGAAGGTTGACCCGCAGCAGTGGCGCAACGCGCGGATCAATCCGGGCGGTCCGGGGATCGCGCCGGTGAAGGAAAGCTTCGGACCGGGCCTGCGTAACGCGAATTACCGTCCGCCGGCCGGCGCGATGGCGCGCCCGGTCGTGGCTACCCGCAGTCCGGCCGTGCCGGCGGCGTATCACGACAGTCTGGCGCAACGTTTTGCGCAGAGCGGCGGACGGGTGCCGGGTGCGGGTGCGCCGATCGTGCGAACCTCGGTGCCGGCTCATATGGCAGGCGGTCCGGGAGCCATGCCGGTGCAGAACGTGCGGGTCGTGCAGTCACATATGGCCGGACGGACACCGGGTGCGGCACCGGGTGCGCCAGGTGTGGCGGGTGCGCCTAATGGCACGCAACAGGCCGGTCAGCGGCCGGGCGAGGCACCGGTCAACGGTCAACCGCAACGTGGCGGCGAACCCCAAGCGCGGCCAGGCATGCCGCCGCAAGTGGCCAACGTGCATCAGCAACCCGCCGAGGCAGCTCATCCGTCCAATGGCGTGCCCCGTCCGCCGCAAGCGAACGGCGCCAATCCGAACGCTTTCGCGCAGCAGCACGGCGCGCCGGTGCAAGCGGGGCAGCAACCGGGCGCAGAAGGACGACACGAGCCGGCATGGACGCAGCCGCATACGCCGATGGCCCAGCAGGCGCAGCAGCACGGTGCCCCGCAGGAACAGGCTCGCCCGGAGCAGCAACAACAGGCGGCTCAGCGCCAGCAGGAAGCGCAGCCGCAGCGCGCGCCTGAAGTGCGTGCACAGCCGCAGGAACCCCGGCCGCAACCTGCGCAGGAGGCGCAGCAACAACCACGTCAGGAAAATCGTCCGCAGCCGCAACAGGAACAGCAGCCGCGTGCGCAGCAAGTGCAGCAGCCACGTCCTGAACCGCGTCCGCAGCAGGTGCAGCAGCCGCGTCCTGAACCGCGTCCGCAACAGGTGCAGCAGCCGCGTCCTGAACCACGTCCGCAACAGGTGCAGCAGCCGCGTCCTGAACCGCGTCCGCAACAGGTTCAGCAGCCGCGTCCTCAGCAGCAACCGCAGCGTGCGGAACAGCCGCATCCCCAGCCGCAACCGCAGCACGCCGAGCAACACTCGGGCGGCGGCAATCGTGACGAGCATCACAAAGGCTAACGGTTACGCCCGCAGCCAGTGTGCTGACCACCTGACGCCCGGAAGCCGGCAAGAAAAAACCCCCGCGATTCGCATCGCGGGGGTTTTTCTTTGAGCAGGCTGCGAGCAGATGCTCAGAGCACGGTCAGACCGCCATCGGCGCTGTGAGCGGCTCGTGATGCCGGTAGCCGATCAGCGAGAAGTCCGAGGGTTCGATCTTCTCCAGCCATTCCGGTTCGTACACGCCGGTTTTCGCATAGTCCGGCACACGGTCCGAGATCGCGAAGGCCGGGCTTTCATATGGCTCGCGCGTGAGCTGTTGCTTCAGCATGTCGAGCTGGTTCTCGTAGATGTGCGCGTCGCCGATGAAGTAGGTGAACCAGCGCGGCGTATAACCCGTCAGCCGGCCGACCAGATGCAGCAACGCAGCGCCTTCGGTCAGATTGAACGGCGTGCCGAGGCCAACGTCGTTGCTGCGAATGTACAAACACAGCGAGATTTCCCGCCGCGCAACATTCGGCAGGAACTGATAAAGCAAGTGACAAGCCGGCAGCGCGATCTGGTCCAGCACGGCGGGGTTCCAGGCATGAAACAAAATTCGCCGGTCGGCCGGGTTCTGCATGATCGTGTCGAGACACTGCCGCAACTGGTCGATTGCCTTGTACAGCAGCACCTTAGGGCTGCCGTCTTCCTCGAATTCCGTCACCACCTGGAAGCCACGAGCCGTGGCGTCGGCCAGCTGCGCGGCGGCGTCTGCGTCCAGCACCTTGTAGGCCGGCCACTGGCGCCACTGCACGCCATACACGTCACCGAGATCGTCCGGGCCCTGGCGATACGGATTGGCGAGCCATTGCGGATTCTGGTTGGCGTTCGCGTCCCACACCTTGCAGCCCAGATCGCGGAAATCCGCGGCGCTGCGCGAGGCGCGCAGAAAGCCGACCAGCTCGCCCACCGCCGACTTGAACGCCAGTTTTTTCGTGGTGACGGCGGGAAAGCCCTGCTGGAGGTCGAAGCGCAACATGGCGCCCGGCATGCTGATGGTGCGGATGCCGGTGCGGTTCTCCTGCCACGTGCCGGTGTCGAGAATCGTGCGGACGAGGTCGAGGTATTGTTTCATGCGGGTTCCTTCGACGCAGCGCGCGCCTGGTCAGGCACACGCGCCACGGAGATTGAGCGGAAAACCCGATTTTAACAAGCGCAGGCGAGCGACGCCCGGTCGAAGCGCGCCGCGGAGAAAATATCGCTGGCTAAGTGGACAACTACGCCCGTCAGAGATGCGGTACCGAGGCCGGCAATTCGCCGTGCGGCGTGACCAACGGTTCGCCTTCCATATGGCGCATGCCGTGCGAGCACAGCAGGCGATACAGCGTCACGCGCGAAATGCCGAGTTCCTGCGCGGCGTCGCCGAGACGGCCGCGATGACGCAGCAGCGCGAGCTCGATGGCCTGGCGTTCGGCCGCTTCGCGCGCCTGGGCGAGCGAGACGGGCACGATCTCCACATACTCGGCCAACTCGAGATCACGTGCCGTGATCGCGCGCCCTTCCGACATCACGATGGCGCGCCGCACGCGATTGATCAACTCGCGCACGTTGCCCGGCCAGCCGTAGTTATGCAGGGCGGCGATGGCGTCGGGCGCGAAACCACGCAGACGGCGGCTTGCATCTTTCTTGAAACGTTCCAGCATGTGCCGCGCAAGCAGTTCGATATCCTTACCACGTGCACGCAACGGCGGTTCGTCGATTTGCAGCACGCACAGACGGTGATACAGATCGGAGCGGAACCGCCCTTCGATCATCGCGGCCGTCATATCTACGTGGGTCGCCGAAATGATGCGCACGTCGACGTCGATTGAACCGTGGCCGCCGAGCCGCTCCACCTTGCGTTCCTGCAGGAAGCGCAGCAGGCTCGCCTGGCTTTCGAGCGGTAGATCGCCGATTTCGTCGAGAAACAGCGTGCCGCCGTTGGCCGCTTCCACGCGGCCGATCTTGCGCTGATTGGCGCCGGTGAACGCGCCGCGTTCATAGCCGAATAGTTCGGATTGCAACAGATGTGGGGGAATCGCGCCGCAGTTGATCGGCACAAAAGGCGCATTGCGGCGCGCCGAGCGTTCGTGGATCGCGACCGCGGTCAGCTCCTTGCCGGTGCCCGATTCGCCTGAGATAAACACCGGCGCGTCGGTCATGGCCACTTTGCGGATCGAGCGGAACAGCGCGAGCATCGCGTCGCACGAACCGACCATTTCGCCTTCGGCGCCAGGCGAACCGTCGTTCGAGGCCGGCTCGCCAAGCGAGATCATGCCGTATGCATGACCGACCGAATCGACGATCCTGTCGCCCGAGTAAGGCACCGTTACATAGTCGAAACAATAGTCCCGCACGAGCCGGCGCAATGCCGCGTCCTGCAACTGTCCAGGCGTGGTTGCCGCGACCCAGCCGACGTTCGGCATGGTCAGGCAGGACTCGAAGGCGGCGATTTCGTGTGGCTGAAAATCACTAGACAGATCGAGCAAGCCGCCCGCCGCCATTCCGGCGCGAACAGCACGGCGCACATCGCGCGCCGACCCCACGACTTCGACATGCCAGCCGCGCTGATGGAAGCGAGTATTCAGTTCCGCGCTCGGATCGCGTGAAACGTAAATCAGTTGCCGCGTTGCGGGTTCCATTATTCAGATCCTCTCGTCAACGAACGTTAAGGATGACGCACGCACCTGAACTTCAGTTCAGACACGCTGACTCGTTCGGGATTCGCGATATAGCAAAAACCGAACGGCCATTCCATTCCGTGCGGACAGCTGATCCCCAAGAAAGCGGCGTGTGTGTTTGAGACGGCCCGTTAGCGGGCTTTTTTAAATCTGAAGCTGTTTTCGAGAGCTTACTATACACGCGCCGCTTGGAAAACAATTATGCGAATTTAATCGGGGACTCCTTGCCCAGCAAGGCCAAGCGGCCGATAAATAGTTATTCAGCTTATGAATAAAAGCATTGTGGAAGCGCTTTTCCTAGCGTTGACCCCAAGGTACTTCATACCGTCGGATTTAACGAATTACAGGTATTTTCTGCCTGCCGTTTCAGTGCTGAAACGTTTTTGTCCGATTTCTTCCCTGTTACTCCGCGGTATGCGGGTCACATCCAGACGCACCAATGGATTGCGACTCATGGCACACGTTTCGCTAAATGCTGTGCACCAAGGAGACACATCATGCGACTCGCTTTCCGCATCGACCTGAGCAGCATTGCACCTTGCACTGCACTATGCGCCGCCGCGGTGACCTTGACCGTGCTGTCCGCTGGCGTCAATGCACAGGAATTCGCACAGCCTCAATCCGCCACGATGGCCGAAACCGCCGATGCCGGTTCCGCCACCCTCGCGAGCACGACGCTCGCAGCGGTGGCCTCGCCGAACCCGACGGTTACGGATGTCACGAATACGGCGAACGTCGCCGCGGTGGACAACACCGTGGCCGCCACGAACGACAGCGCCGCGCCCCGCAGCGATCTGGCCGGCAACGCGCTGAGCATTTCCGCCGACGCCGCGTCTGTGACCGATCTCGTGCTGGACGATCAGGCGCTGTCCCACCAACGCGGCGGCTTTGGCGGCATGTTGATGGTCTCCGCGACGCCGCAACTGATGCGCGGCTTTAACAACAGTGGCAACGGCGTGACGCTGTGGGACGAAATCGCCCCGCCGTCGCAGTTGCCGGTTCCCGTCGACGTCGCCCGCTCCGCTCAAGGCAACGTCACGAGCTACCAGAGAAATTAGCGCAACGAGCCGCTCGCTGCCCAAGACCGCACCGACCGATCGTCCGCCCGCAAGGAACTGACATGAACGCCTCAACCCAGAAGCCGAGCAGCAGCCGCCCCTGCGCAGCCGTGCTGTGCGCGCTGCTCGGCGTGTTCGCTGCCGGCGCCGTGACGAGTGCCACCGCGCAGCAGTTGACCCAGCCGGGCAACCTCGTCATCGAGCGCGACATCACGCCACGCGATGCGTTCGTGCCGGTGCCGAAGAACCAGGACCCGATCGCAGTTCAGGTCCAGACGTTCCCGAGGGCGACCTTCGATGGCGCGATCGGCACGATGGCGAGCGATCTCGACCTGAACGGCGCGCACGGCACGGCCGGTATCGCCGGCAACGGCTACATGCCTGCACTGGTCGGCACCAACGGCATCACACACATGCTGGCAGGCGCCGGCAACAACGTTCCGGTCGGCGCGGGCGCCAGCTTCGGCGGCGCAGGTGGGATCGGCAGCTCGATTGCCCAGTCGGTCAGTGGTGCACTCGCCCCCTTGGGCGCAGCTCTAGGAGCCATGAAATGACAACGTCACGCGCACCGGCCAAGCGCCTTCCGTCACGCAAACAGTCGCGCTGGCCCCTGCTTGCCTGGGCAGTGCTTGGCTGTGCGAGCTTCGCGGTCCATGCCCAATCGCTGCCGGCCCAGATCGACGCGGAGTCGCTGATCGGCAAAGGCGCGGTCAGCGGCAGCCTCGGGGTCATCGCCATCAACGAGACCTCCGGACTCGACAACGCACAAGCGAATCAGGGCGTGTTCACCAACGGACCCACGCCTCTCAACCTGATCGGCAGCTTGCAGGGCGCGGCCACCAACGCCAAGACGGCGGCGGCGAAAAGCACGATCAGCAGTAACGCATTTTCAAACACCTCTGGCCTTATCGAAGTGAATCAGTCGGCGGGTGTAGGGAATCTCCAGCGGAACAGCGCCGTAGTTGGTTCTGGACCGATTGGAGCGGAGATCGTAGCGGATGGGGTGCTATCCGCTACGACCGCCAAGGGCGGTGGCCTGGGAAGGTCTGGCGAAAACCACGACGTACGTGAGGTATCCATCGGTACGGATGCGCTCAAAAACGTCAGTGGGATCGTTCAGATCAACCAGACAGCCGGCTCAGGTAACGTCAGTTCAAACAGTTTTGTGCTCCGTCCCCCGGCGGGCACCTTTTTCTAACGAGCCACACTCTTTATCGGAGCGTCATCATGAAGCGCACTCTCATTGCAGCGGCTGTCCTGTCGACGTTGGCAGCAAGCTCGGCTTACGCCGAATGCACGGCCGGCTGCGACCCGGCTGAGCTCTTTACGGCAACGAATGTCTACACCGACATTGGCGAATTCGGCTTCATCACCCTGCGCGGCCACGTCGATGTGTCGAGCAGCTCCGGCGCCACGGTCAACAACACGCAGAATGTAGACATCGGTGGCGTCAACATGAAGACGCCGCCGCAGAGCTACACCAGCGGCCACGTGACCACGACTATCGACGCGACCAAAGCCTGGTTCAACGGCAGCGGCGGTGGCTCGAACTACGCGGTTCACTCGTCGTACAGCGCGGGCGCGTTTGCTGAAGGCTCGCAAGAACAATCGGCTGCAGCTTACGCACAAGGCCAGAGCTTCGGCGAAAGCAGCGGCTTCTCGCAAGGCTATCAAGCGTCGGTTGCCGGCGGCAGCCACGTCAACACCCACAACAGCGCGAACGGCTATCTGGCAGCCGGCTTCATCGCCGGCATCGGCGGCGGCCATGGCGTGATCTTCGGCGGAGTAGCGGCAGGTTTCGCCGCCGCGCTGAACACGCACTCCTCGGATAACTTCGGCGGCTACTTCGCCGAGCAGTCCTCGGGACACCAGGCCGCATGGGGACAGGAACATTCGTCCGGCTACTTCGCGCAAGCTGCAGAACAAAGCGCCTCCGGCTACTACCAGGCCGGCCATGTCTCAGCGGATGCCAACGCATGGGGCTGGAGCGCGCATGACAACATCAGCGCAGGCACAGTGACTGTCACCGGCAGCATCACCCAGCACATCAACACCGAAAAACCGACGGTGATGTCTGCGGCGATCGGCGACGGCGCATTGCAAACCGCGAACGGCAACATCGGCGTCAACATGGCCACCGGTGTCGACAACGCGCAATCCAATGATGCCGCCCTGTCCAACATGGACGTCGGCCCCGTGTTCGGCACTGCGCAGATCTACTCGACGCAATCGTCGGACGGCAAGGCGAAGATCGGTGACTTCAACTTCACCGCCAGCGTCGGATCCGACGTGCTGAAGGGCGCAACCGGCAACATCGGCGTGAACGTGGCCTCGGGAGTCGGCAACGTGCAAAACAACAGCCTCGCTGCCTCGGCCACGACGGATAGCAGCAGCAGCGGCATGGGCTGGGGTCGTAAGGGCGGCAAGGACGGCGGCGAAGTCATCGCAACCGACCAGAACTGCCAGACCGCAGAAGCAAGCGTCAGCGGCAACTTCACCGGTTCGTCGATGCTCGGTGCAGGCGCCCTGTCTAACGCAAGCGGCAACATCGGGGTGAATATCGCGTCGGGTGTAGGCAACCTGCAACACAACGGCCTTGCAGTCGCCAGCGTGTCGCATCAGTAATTAGAGCTGTATCGCAGGAAGACACCGGTCAGCCTCGTGCTGGCCGGCTGTTTCCGCAGGGGGGGGACATACCATGTTCGGGGTGAGCAGGGTAACGCACGGCTTTTTCCTGACACTCTTCGCTGGACTCGTGCTTTCGCAGACGGGTCACGCGCAGAGTGCTCTTTCCATGAACGCAGCAGCGGGCGTGCCGTTCGACGTGAACGTGCGTTCGATCCGCGAGATCCGCTACAACCACATCGTTTCGCAGCGTTACGACTACAGCTGCGGCTCGGCCGCTCTGGCCACGTTGCTGAAGTACGGCTACGGCATCGACATTCCCGAACCCGAAATGATCCAACGCATGATGGTGTTTTCGACACCAGAGGTGGTGGTCAAGAACGGTTTCTCCATGCTTGACATGAAGAAGTTCGTCGAAACGATCGGTCTGCGTGGCCGCGGTTTTCGCGTGACGCCTGAAGCGCTCTATCACCTGCAGATTCCTGTGCTCGTGCTGATGAACAGCGACGGCTACGAGCACTTCGTGATCGTCAAGCATGCGGAAGACGGCCGCGTCTTCATCGCCGACCCAGCGCTCGGCAACCGCATCGTCATGGAAGACGACTTCGTCAAGAAATGGAACGGCCTCGTGTTCGCGGTCATCGGCAAGCCATTTATGGAGGATTCTCCGCTCTTGCAAGGCAACGAGTCGCTCGCGCTCAAGCTGCGCGAACGTGCACTGGAAAACGGCACGGCTGCGACTCCCTTTGTTGAATACGGTTTGATCAAGGCAGAGTTGTTCTGACTCATCATGGACCGAAACTTACTCACCATCGGCTGTGCGTTGTGTTTCACAACGTGCGGCCTCGCATCAGTCGCACACGCTGCCGAGCAGACATCCACAGTGTTTGAAGACGGCGGCGCCCTCAAGCTGCAACCTGTCGACGACGCCATTCTCGCCAATCAGACCGGCAAAGGCGTTGTCGGGGACGTCATTTCGGGCGTCGTTATCACCCTGCTGTCGCAGTGGCAGTTGCCGAACGGCGCCACCGCTGTCGCCTCGGGCTCGCTCGCCATCGGTACAAACACGTCCAGCCAGCCGAACGTCCAGTTCAATTCAACGGCCTCCGTGACCGGTCCGACCATGAGCGGAGGCAGCGGCGCCAACCGCAACGCCAGCGCGACCGGCGGGCAGAACGTCAACGTCAACGGCATCTCGCAGATTACCCAGGTGGCCGGCAACGGCAACCTCGGCACGAACCAGGCGCTGATCGACTTCGACGCCTCGCCAGCGAGCCTCGCGGGCGGGTCCTATAACAACGCAACGGCGGCCGCCGCAAGCAATGCAAACGGCTCGGTGAAAGCCTCCGTCAGTCTCGCCAACGGCGGCATTTCGATTTCATTGCAGACACCAGGCGGTATCGCCACCCAAACCATCGCGCCGTCCAGTGCTCAACAGGCCGGCATGATCGCTCAACTCTTGCAGATCGCGGGCAATAACCAGCAAGTCGCCAACCAGTTGCAACTGCATTTGCAGACGCAGCCGATGTCGGCCTCGATGCTGCGCCAGATTGGCGTCCTACAAGCCCTGCAAAACACCGTAAGGAGATAACACGGGCCGCCACCCGACCAGGAAGGAGACCGAAGTACCAAACGACCGCGTGCTGCACAAGGAGACATGCGACGCGCAGTCAGAATACCGGGGGAACAAAAATGATCAGATTCTCAAAGACCGGGGCGCCGCGCATGGCGTTAGCGGCTATTCCAGCCGCCGTCATGCTGTTTGCGCTATCGCAGGGGGCCAGCGCGCAGGCGCTCGCCGATCAATCGGTTGAAGAACGGCTGAACACGCTTATGCGTGTCGTCAGCGAGCAGCAAAAGCAGATCATCTCACTCGAACGGCAGGTCACGAACCTCGAAATGTCGCAGCGCGGCCGCGGCGCACCGGGTTACGGTGAGCCGGCCGGCAACGCAGCGGTCGCCGAGCAGCCTGGCGCAGACGGCCTGCCTGTGCCGTTGCCGCCGCTTGCCCAGGTGAACCCAGGTACTCCCGCGCCGGGGGGCGCGACGGGTACCGCGACAGGCGTGCCGGTCACGCCGCCCGTGCCGGAAGGCAGCGGTGGTGGTGGCGGACTGCCTGCCGCGACCGACGGCAGCGGTGCGGTCGGCCAGACGCAGAAGGCCGCGCAACCGGTGCGCACCCAATCGGAAGACGCGGTGGTGCAAAGCCAGCAGCACACGCCTCTGTTCGAGCACAAGCTGACCCTCGACTGGGGTATCAACGATACCTACTACGACCGCCGCCAGTTGCAACTGTCCGGCTTCCTCGCGCTCGATGCGATTTTCCTCGGCAATATCAACCTGGGCGAGACCAAGTCGCACCAGGTGATGGCCGACCTCGACACGCGCTACGGTCTGACCGACCGCATCAGCGTCGACGTCGACGTGCCCTATATCTACCGGCACAGCAACTTCATCGTCGGTGGCGCCGGCGGAGCGGCCAATACGGTCTCGGACGCCTCGGCGAATTCGAGCGACATCGGCGACGTCAACTTTGGGATCTACTACCAGTTCCTGAAGGAAACCAACAATCTGCCGGACGTGGTCGGCAGCCTGCGCATCAAGGCGCCGACGGGTTCGTCGCCGTTCGGCATCAAGCTGGCGCAGGTCGATGCCAACAACACCAACCTCGTCGCCCCCACCAAGCTGCCCACGGGCACCGGCTTCTGGAACATCACGGCGGGCCTGTCGTTGTTGAAGACCTACGATCCGGTCGTGCTGTTCGGCAGCGTTTCGTACACCTACAACATTGCCCGCTCGTTCCAGGACATCTCGTCGGTCATCGGTCAGACCGAACCGGCGACGGTCAAGATCGGCGACGTCGTGCAGTTCGGCGGCGGCGTGGCGCTCGCGTTCTCAGACAAGGATTCCGCCAGCATTTCGTACACCATGGCGCTGGAACCCGAGTCGCAGACCAAGTCGCCAGGCGGAACCTATTCGAAGGTGCCGGGCAGCGAGACCACCGCTGCCGCCTTGACCTTCGGCTTGAATCACGTAGTGAACAAGCACTTGACGATCAACGGTTCGGTATCGGTCGGCCTCACGCCCGACACGCCGAACTTCGTGATCGGTGTGCGCTTTCCCTACACTTTTTGACGTGTCAACGATACGAGGTTGATCGTGCGCGAATCACCCCATTTGAGCAGCGTTACACCGCCCTCCGGCACTCATCTGTCGATTGCCCGAGCGTCGGACGTTTCTGTGACACGGGCAGCGGAAGTCCTCGTGGGGCGGCCGTCGGAAGTTTCTTTGGCGCGACCTCAGGAGGCAGCCGTGGGACGCTTGCACGAGGCCTCCCCCGCCGCGAATGGGAGCGGCCTGCTGCACGCGCGGACCGACCGGTCGCTACTGTATGTGGCGCGCACGCCGGACGAGGCGCTCGCCGCTCATCTGAAGAGCCGCGGCTGGCACGTGATGGTGGCCCGCTCGGCGCACGAGGTCTCGCGCATGCTCAAGCCCGACGTGATATGCGCCGGCATCGTCGACCTGGCCAGCTTTGCGCCACGCGATCTTGGCGGGCTCGAAGCGAGCCTGCGTCAACAGCAGATCGGCTGGATTGCGCTCGCCACTTCGGAACGCCTCGCCGACGCCAACGTGCGGCGCCTGATCCGCCACTACTGCTTCGACTACGTCAAGACACCGGTGGCCAACGCCACGGTCGACTACCTCGCCAGTCACGCATTCGGCATGGTGACGTTGTGCGATGCCGATGAGATTCCGCCTGCCGCGCCCGCTGCCGACGACGAAGATGAAATGGTCGGCACCTGCGAAGCGATGCAGCAACTCTTCCGCACGATTCGCAAAGTCGCCAACACCGACGCCAGCGTGTTCATCTCAGGGGAATCCGGCACCGGCAAGGAACTCACTGCGCTGGCGATCCACGAACGCTCGCCGCGCCGCAAGGCGCCGTTCATCGCCATCAACTGCGGCGCGATTCCGCACCATCTGCTGCAATCCGAACTATTCGGTTACGAACGCGGTGCGTTCACCGGCGCGAACCAGCGCAAGATCGGCCGGGTCGAGGCTGCGGACGGCGGCACCCTGCTGCTCGACGAAATCGGTGACCTGCCGATGGAAAGCCAGGCGAGCCTGCTGCGCTTCTTGCAGGAAGGCAAGATCGACCGGCTCGGCGGCCGCGAATCGATCCCGGTGGATGTGCGAATCATCTCGGCGACCCACGTGGATCTCGAGATCGCGATGCGCGACGGACGGTTCCGCGCCGACCTGTTCCACCGCCTGTGCGTGCTGCGTGTCGACGAGCCGCCGCTGCGCGCCCGCGGCAAGGACATCGAGATTCTTGCGCATCACATCATGCACAAGTTCAAGACCGACAGCGCGCGCAAGATCCGCGGCTTTACGCCGTCGGCGATCGAGGCGATGTACAACTACGGCTGGCCCGGCAATGTCCGCGAGCTGATCAACCGGGTGCGCCGCGCGATCGTGATGGCGGAAAACAAGCTGATTTCCGCCGAGGACCTCGACCTCGCGCAGTTCACCGCGCAGGAGACCATGAGTCTCTCGCAGGCCCGCGACGCCGCCGAGAAACGCGCGATCGAAGCTGCGCTGTTGCGGCATCGTCATCGGCTGAACGAGGCGGCGATCGATCTGAATATTTCGCGCGTCACGCTGTACCGGCTGATGGGTCACCATGGACTGCGCGAATTGGTCGCCGTTGATGACAAAGCGTCGTTCGAACCGAGCGTCGCCGACGAGGCTGCTCACGAATGATGGGGCGCCTGGCGGCGGGGTACCGGCTGCCAGGCCGGTGCCCCGCTGCTCCGTCACGATGCAAGCGTCAACCGGTCAACCGCTTAGGCGGGCGCCCGTGTAGCCGCACGTCGGGACTCCGGTCCGACTTGCATAGCGGTACCCTGTTGCGCCTCAGGTAGAATCATCCTGGTTACGTTCCCCTTTCCATTCGATGACGACGCTCACCCTGATCGTCGCTCGCGCCAATAACGGCGTGATCGGCCGCGACAACCAGTTGCCCTGGCGACTTCCCGAAGACCTCGCGTTCTTCAAGCGCACCACGATGGGCGCGCCCATCATCATGGGCCGCAAGACGCATGAATCGATCGGCCGGCCGTTGCCGGGACGCCGCAACATTGTCGTGACACGGGATGCAGCACGGCGCTTTCAGGGCTGCGACGCGGCCACCACGCTGGAAGACGCGCTGAAGCTGGCCGCCCAGGATCAGGCGCCGGAAGCGTTTCTGATCGGCGGCGCGCAGCTGTACGCGGAAGGTTTGCGTCAGGCGGACAAGCTGATCATCACCGAGATCTCCGCCGACTTCGAAGGCGACGCCACCTTCCCCGAACTCGACGAAAGCGAGTGGGAAGAAGTAGCGCATGAAACGCATCGCGCGGACGCGCCGAATGACTTCGATTACGCGTTCGTGACGTATAAGCGTAAGGGTGCTTGAGGGTGTTGTAGCGCGGGTGGCTGACGGTCTGCGGTTCGCGCATTCGCCGTCAGCCACCACGCACGCATAAAAAAACGCCACGCTTTGCATGCGTGGCGTTTCTGTTTGCAGCGCCGTTGTGCAGCCGGCCAGCGCTTGATCGACCTACTTACTGCCCGGCGATCGTCATCCGTTCGATCAGCACCGAGCCCGTTTCCTTGGTGCCGCGCGTAATCGTATCCGCGCCGATCGCGACGATATGGCGGAACATCTCCTGCAAGGTGCTAGCCACGGTGATTTCCTCGACCGGATACTGGATCTTGCCGTTCTCGACCCAGAAGCCCGACGCGCCGCGCGAATAGTCGCCCGTCACGTAGTTCACGCCCTGCCCCATCAGTTCGGTCAGCAACAGGCCCGTGCCGAGCTTTTTCAGCATTTCTTCGAAGTCGTCTCCCGGGCGCGTCTTCGAGCTGCGCAGCGACAGATTGTGCGAGCCGCCGGCGTTACCGGTTGTCTGCATGCCGAGCTTGCGCGCCGAGTAGGTGGACAGGAAGTAGCCTTCCACCACGCCGTCCTTCACCACCGAACGTTGTTTCGTGCGCACGCCTTCTTCGTCGAACGGCGCGCTGCCCATCGCACGCGCGACGTGCGGATCTTCGACCACCTGGACGTGCGGCGCGAACACCGGCTTGCCGAGGCTATCGACGAGGAACGAGGTCTTGCGGTACAGCGCGCCGCCGCTCGTGGCCTGGACGAACGCGCCGAGAATGCCGGCGGCGAGCGGCGCTTCGAACAGCACCGGCACCTTGCGGGTGTCGAGCCCGCGCGCGCCGATGCGCGACAGCGCCCGTTGCGCGGCGTAGCGGCCCACCGCTTCCGGATCGGCGAGGTCGGCCGCGCTGCGGGTCGACGTGTACCAGTCGTCGCGCTGCATGTTGCGCGCGCTGCCGGCGATCGGAGCGCAAGCGATGTAGTGGCGCGAGTACGGATAGCCGGCAAGGAAGCCGCGCGACGTAGCCAGCACGAATTGCGAGTGCTGCGCCGAGACGCTCGCGCCTTCCGAGTTCTTGATCTGCGGATCGGTGGCGAACGCGGCGTCTTCAGAGCGGCGAGCGATTTCCACCGCTTCGTCGGCCGTCAGATTCCACGGGTGATACAGATCGAGATCGCGCGGCGCGGTTTCGAGCAGGTCTGCTTCGGCGAGGCCCGCGCAGTCGTCTTCCGCGGTGAAGCGGGCGATGTTGTACGCCGCCGCGACCGTGTCCTTCAAAGCTTGCGACGAAAAGTCCGAGGTGCTCGCGTTGCCGCGCTTGTTACCGATGAACACCGTCACGCCGACCATCTTGTCGCGGTTGTGTTCGATCGTCTCGACTTCGCCGCGCCGCACGGAGACGGACAGGCCGTCGCCTTCGGAGATCTCGGTCGCCGCGTCGGTGCCGCCGAGCGACATCGCGTGACGAAGGATGTCCGAGGCGATTTCCTTCAGTTCATCCTGGGTATGCGGAAAAAAGCGCTGCTTGACGTCCATGTCTGCTGCCATTGTCGTTGCCGTCCTGTTCGGGGCCGAGCGGCCCTGTGTGTTCGCCCATGCCACGCACCTGCGTGCGCATTTGCAAGTGCATTTGCGGGCGCGTTTGCGTAGTCACGCATCCCGCGATCATAGCAAGGGTTGCGAAGCCGTACCTGGCATTCGCCGCGTCCGCCGGAGCCGGCGAGTGCACTTGTGCACAGCAGCACGGCGGGTCCGGCGTGCGCGGCACGCTACAATATCGGTATGACACGCAAAACCCGCATTCAACCCATCGAATCCGCCGAGCCGGAAGTCGACGAGAACGGCTACGACCGTCCCAGCAAGTCCCAGCTCAAGCGCGAAATGCACGAGCTGCAGGAACTGGGCTCGGCGCTGATCGCCCTGCCGAAAGACGCGCTCAAGCGCATGCCGATGCCCGAAAAGCTCGACGACGCCGTGCGCGAAGCGCGCCGCATCACCGATCACGAGGGCAAGCGCCGCCAGGTGCAGTACGTCGGGCGCGTAATGCGCTCGCTGCTGGACGAGGAAACCGCCGCCCTGCGCACCGCGCTCGACACCTATAACGGCGTCAACAAGGCGGAAACGGCCAAGCTGCACTGGATCGAACGCACCCGCGAGAAACTGCTCGCCGACGACGCCGCGCTGACCGAATTCATCCGCCAGCACCCGAACGCCGACCCGCAGCAAGGCCGCACGCTGATCCGCAACGCCCGCAAGGAAGCGCAGCAAAGCAAGCCGCCGCGCTACTTCCGCGAGCTGTTCCAGTGGATCAAGAACGCCGACGGCCCGTCTGCCGCCACCGATTCCGATGCAGAAGACGCGCTGGAAGACGACGATGACGACCGCGACGAATAAGGCAACACGTAATCTGGTGCGTGAGCATCCGGACGAAATCGTGATCGGCCTCGTGTCGATCAGCGATCGCGCGTCGACAGGCGTCTACGAGGACAAAGGCATTCCGGCGCTGCAGGAATGGCTCGGCGCCGCCCTGAGCTCGCCGTTCCAGGTGGTCACCCGCCTGATTCAGGACGATGCGCCGACCATTTCCGCCACGCTGATCGAACTGGTCGACGAAGTGGCTTGCGATCTGGTGCTGACCACCGGCGGCACCGGCCCGTCGCGCCGTGACGTGACGCCGGAAGCGACTTTGGCGGTGGCGACCAAGGAAATGCCGGGTTTCGGCGAGCAGATGCGGCAAATCAGCCTGAATTTCGTGCCGACCGCGATTCTGTCGCGCCAGGTGGCGGTGATCCGCGAAACCGCGGATCACGCGGCGCTGATCATCAACCTGCCGGGGCAGCCGAAGTCGATCAAGGAAACGCTGGAAGGCTTGCGTGACGCGGACGGCGCCGTGAAGGTGCCGGGGATTTTCGCCGCGGTGCCTTACTGCATCGACCTGGTCGGCGGCCCGTATGTGGAAACGAACGCCGACGTGGTGAAGGCGTTCCGGCCGAAGAACGCGGTGCGCGCGCCCCGGCAGGGTTGAGTTCAAAGCCGCGGCGACGTTACTCCATTACAGCGCAACCGCTGCCGCAGCAGCCGCAGCTGCGTTACTCCGCCGCCGGCGCTTCCGTCGCCGTCGGAATCAGGAAGTGCTCGCGGTAGTACTTCAGCTCGTCGATCGATTCATGGATGTCGGCCAGCGCCGTGTGCATGGCGCGTTTCTGGAAGCCCTTGTAGATCGCCGGCTGCCAGCGCCGGCACAATTCCTTCAGCGTGCTGACGTCGAGATTGCGGTAATGGAAGAAGCGTTCCAGATCCGGCATCCAGCGCGCCATGAAGCGGCGGTCCTGGCAGATCGAATTGCCGCACATCGGCGATTTGCCCGGCGGCACATATTGTGCGAGAAAGTCGCGAATCTGTTCGGTGGCGTCGGCCTCGCTCACCGTCGACGCCTTCACGCGGTCGATCAGCCCAGAGCGGCCATGCGTGTTCTGGTTCCACTGATCCATTTTGGCAAGCGTTTCGTCGCTCTGATGAATCGCCAGCACCGGCCCTTCGACCAGGCGGTCGAGCGTCGAATTCGTCACGACCACCGCGATTTCGATGATGCGGTCGGTGTCCGGCTCGAGCCCGGTCATTTCCATGTCCAGCCAGACGAGATTCATATCGCTGCGCACGAGCGGCGGCTGTTCGGTGGAGGCGAGGATGTCAGTCATGAAGGCAGCCCTGATGGCCGCGCAGACGGCTTCTCCGGAAGCGCGCTTGCTGCGGCGAATGTTCGTATGAGATTGGTTAAAGCCGGGTTTGATCTTATCCCCCCGCCGCCAGGCGGGAAGAAACATATAATTC
Organism: Paraburkholderia nemoris; assembly: GCF_905221015.1. Classification (NCBI taxonomy): domain Bacteria; kingdom Pseudomonadati; phylum Pseudomonadota; class Betaproteobacteria; order Burkholderiales; family Burkholderiaceae; genus Paraburkholderia; species Paraburkholderia nemoris. The sequence goes on from NZ_CAJNBO010000005.1 coordinate 143,815, forward strand.
TCGCATAGATACCACGGAATCCCCGGATGCCTACCCTGTACTTCACTGTTCTGTTCGTCGTCGCCGTCGTGGCGATGGTCGGCACCAAGCTATGGCTCGCGTCGCGGCAGATCCGCTTCGTCGCCGGCCATCGCGAGCAGGTGCCGAGCCAGTTTGCCGGCACCATCGCGCTCACCGCGCACCAGCGCGCCGCCGACTACACCGTCGAACGCACACGCCTCACCATGATCGAGATCGTCGTCGGCGCGGCTGTGCTGATCGGGCTGACGCTGCTGGGCGGCGTGCAGGCGCTCGATCTGGCGATCTCCGACTGGTTGGGCCGCGGCTACGCCGGCCAGATCGCGCTGGTCGCGGCGGTGATCGTGATCACCAGCGTGATCGATCTGCCGTTCGAGTACTACCGGCAATTCGTGGTCGAGCAACGTTTCGGCTTCAACCGCATGAGCAAGGGCATTTTCTTTCTCGACCGTCTCAAGGGCGTCCTGCTCGGCGCCGCGTTCGGCCTGCCGCTGCTGTTCGTCGTGCTGTGGCTGATGAACCAGGCAGGCAGCCTGTGGTGGCTGTGGACGTGGATCGTCTGGGTCGCGTTCCAGTTGCTCGTGCTGGTGCTCTATCCGTCGTTTATCGCGCCGCTCTTCAACAAGTTCGAGCCGCTCAAGGACGAAGCGCTGAAAAGCCGCATCGAAGCGCTGATGAAGCGCTGCGGTTTCGCCGCCAAAGGCCTGTTCGTGATGGACGGCAGCCGCCGTTCGGCACACGGCAATGCGTATTTCACCGGCTTCGGCGCGGCCAAGCGGATCGTCTTCTTCGACACGCTGCTCGCGCGCCTGTCCGGCAACGAGATCGAAGCGGTGCTCGCGCACGAACTCGGCCACTTCAAGCGCCGTCACGTGATCAAACGGATGGTCGTCATGTTCGCGATCAGCCTCGTGATGCTCGCCCTGCTCGGCTGGCTGACGCAATGCGTGTGGTTCTATGAGGGACTGGGCGTGCGGCCGTCGCTGATCGGCGGCAATAGCGGCCTCGCGCTGGTGCTGTTCTTCCTCGCGCTGCCGGTGTTCCTGTTCTTCGTCACGCCGCTCGGCAGCTTGAGCTCGCGCAAGCACGAGTTCGAGGCCGATGCCTTCGCCGCGACGCAAACCGATGCGCAAGACCTCGTCAACGCGCTCGTCAAGCTGTACGAGGACAACGCGTCGACCCTGACGCCCGATCCGCTCTACACCGCGTTCTATTACTCGCATCCGCCGGCGTCGCAGCGGATCGACCGCCTGCTGCGGCACGCATGACCGGCCGCTCCCCGAAAGCGCCGCGCGCGCCGTCCAGCACGCGCGTAGGCGGCCTGGTGATTGCCGCTCACGGGCGGCACTATCTGGTCGCGCCGGAAGACGGCAGTCCGATGCTTCAATGCTTCCCGCGCGGCAAGCGCAGCGAAGTGGCGGTTGGCGACCGCGTGATTTACGAACCGACTTCGGCGGATCAGGGTGTGATCGTCGAGATCGGCGAGCGGCGCAATCTGCTGTATCGCTCGGATCAGTACAAGTCGAAACTCTTTGCCGCGAATCTCGATCAGTTGCTGATCGTGCTCGCAACCGAGCCGCATTTCAGCGAGGACCTGCTCGGTCGCGCGCTGGTCGCCGCTGAGGCAAACGAGTTGAAGCCGTTGATCGTGCTGAACAAGATCGACGTGACCGGCGCGCTGGAGGGTGCGCGCAAGCGGCTCGAGCCGTACCGCGCGCTCGGCTACACCGTGGTTGAAGTGTCGATCAAGACGCAGCCTGAGGCCGCACGACCCGCTTTGCTCGAGCATCTGCAAGGTCACTCGACGCTGCTGCTCGGCCAGTCGGGCATGGGCAAATCGACGTTGGTGAATCTGCTGATTCCCGATGCCGAAGTCGCGACGCGCGAGATTTCGACCGCGTTGAACAGCGGCCGGCATACCACCACCTTCACGCGGCTCTACCCTTTGCCTGGCGCCGACGGCGGTGCGTTGATCGATTCGCCGGGCTTCCAGGAATTCGGCCTGCATCATCTGACCGAAGGCCGGCTCGAACGCGCGTTTCCCGAGTTCCGGCCGTTGCTGCCGAACTGCCGCTTCTACAACTGCCATCACTTGCAGGAGCCGGGTTGCGCGATTCTCGAAGCGGTCGCCGATGGCCGCATCCGGCGCGAACGGCATGCCCTGTACGCGCAACTGGTGCACGAAGCCAGCCAGATCGTGCGCTAACGCGCGCCGCTGTCAAACCATGGATTCACGATGAAATTGATGCGCGCGCCGAATCTGATCATCGGACAGCATTGGGTCAATGTGCTGGAGACGGCGGGCATCGCTTGCGAGTTGCACAACCGTTATCTGAACGGCGCGCTCGGCGATATTCCGGCGGATCAGTGTGCGCCGGAACTGTGGCTTGTAGATGAGCGCGATGAAGCGATGGCGCGGCGGTTGATCGATGCGGCTTCGCATGGACCGGCGGCGGGGTCGCCTTCGTGGCGGTGCCGTCAGTGCGGGGAAACGCTCGAGGCGCAGTTCACTGTGTGCTGGCAGTGTGGGACGGCGCGGGATCCGCTGGATGGGTGAATGGTTTGGGACTCAGTTACTAAGCGGTAAGGCCACTGCCGCGTGGCCCATGAAAAAAGCCGGGTTCATTCATGACCCGGCTTTTTTTCTGCGTTGCGTTATTGGCGCGCTGACTCAAGCGATCCGCATCAGGCAAGCCACACCGCGATCGTCAGCATCAACAGCAAAATCATCCATAGCACCACCGCACGCCACACGAGACCCACCGCCGATTGCAGCGTGCGTGGCGTGCAGTCGTCGCCGACTTGCATCGGCCCGCCGTCGCCGGTGGTCAGTGCATCGAGGCTCGAGGGTTCGGCAAGCGGCCCGCTCAAGCGCGCGCCCAACGCACCGCTACCCGCAGCCAGCAACACGCCATCGTTCGCATCCGGCCACTGACGCGCATGGTTGCGCCATGCATAAATCGCGTCTTCGAAATTGCCGACAATTGCAAAGCCCAGCGACGTGAGCCGTGCCGGCACCCAGTCGATCACGAAGAAAGCACGTTGCGCGAAGCTCGAAAACGCCGCGGTGCGATCGTCGACCGGCCGTGCCCACGTACGCGCCAGATACTCGGCGATGCGATACAGCACCGCACCCGCCGGCCCGACCGGAATCAAAAACCAGAAGAACACGCCGAACACATGGCGATGCGAGGCGACCACCGCGTGAATCAGCGTATGACGCACGATTTCGCTGACGGGCATATCCACGGTATCGAGCCCGGTCCATTCATTCAGGATTTCACGCGCGCGCGGGACATCGTCGTTGTTCAACGCGAGGTGGATATCCGTGAAGTAATGGCTGAACTGCCGGAAACCGAGTGTGAAGTACAGCACCGCGACGTTCCACAGGAACGCCAGCGCGAAGTGAATGTGATACAGCACGTAGTAGATGAGTGCGACGGCCAGCGTCCAGGGCACTACCACCACCAGCCACGCGAGCAAGCCATGCTTGGGCTTGCCGGCATCGAATCCGTGCGCCGCCGACTCCGCATGGTATTGAAGCAATGCCGCCACCGGATTGTTCAGCGACAGCGCGCGGACCTGTTCAATAATCAGAGCCAGCAATACGGAGAAAAAAGTCATGCGATGCGCCGTGCTTTTCGAGTTTTTACGATTGTTTTATAACGATAGCACAGGGTCGGATGCCACTGAGCACGGACGTTGACAAACACCCAACAAGTGCACAACCCGGGGCGATTCAAGCCGCGAGAAAGCGATAAAAGTTGCGCAGCATTGCCGCCGTCGCCCCCCAGATGAAATAGTGGCCACCCACCTGCCCCTCGCGTTCCGCAGCTTCCGCCGACTCGGCCCGCGGATAAGGCATGGCGAAAAAGCGGCGCTGGCCGCCTTCGTAACGAAACACGCGCTCTTCGTGATGCGCGGGGTTCATCAGGAAAGCGAGCGGCACTTCGAAGACTTCGGCCACTTCGAATGCATCTGCTTTCAACGTGAAGGGTGGATGCACCAGACCGATCACGGGCGTCACCCGAAAACCGGTGCCCGTCAGATAGTCGGGCAACGCACCGAGAATTTCAACGCGCGACGGGTCGAGACCAACCTCTTCCTGCGCCTCGCGCAACGCCGTGGCGGTTGCATCCGCGTCGAACGGTTCATGACGGCCGCCGGGAAAGCTCACCTGGCCGGCGTGGTCGTTCAGGTGGTCGGCACGTTGAGTCAGGAGGACGGTGAGGCCGTTGTCGCGCACGACCAGCGGCACCAGCACGGCGGCAACGCGCGGATCGACGTGCGTATCGCGCCACGGTGCTTCGATAATCGGCTCAGGCGTCCAGCTCAGACGCTGCTCGAAGCGCGCACGCAGACCGTCGGGCGTCAGGCGCCCGGCAACCACCGGTGGCAGATCGGCACCCGTCGCTTCGACAGGCAGAGTTTCAGGCTCAAAGGCGGGGCGGATCAACGGGTCTCTCGGAATGAGCGGTTAGGGGACATTCCGCTATTTTGACCTGGCAAACAAAAAAGCACCCGCGAGGGGTGCTTTTTCTTACAGCTTTTACGCTTCCGGAGCAGCGCGGTCTTTCTTGGCGACCAGCTTTTCCTTGATCCGAGCCGACTTGCCCGAACGGTCGCGCAGGTAGTACAGCTTCGCACGACGCACATCGCCACGACGCTTCACGACGATGCTTGCCAGCAGCGGCGAGTACGTCTGGAACGTACGCTCGACGCCTTCGCCCGACGAAATCTTGCGGACGATGAACGACGAATTCAGACCACGGTTACGCTTGGCGATCACGACGCCTTCGTAAGCCTGAACACGCTTACGCGTACCTTCAACCACGTTCACGCTGACGATCACCGTATCGCCGGGGGCGAATTCGGGAATGGTCTTCTCGCCGAGAGCGCGGCCGATTTCTTCCTGCTCGAGTATTGCAATCAGATTCATCACTGACTCCTAGGTCCATCTTGTCGGCGTTCGTACCTGCCGCGCGCTGGTTTTACCTGTTGCGCTTGGCTACGGCCCCGATAGAGGATGGGTTCACATCTGGCGCCGTACACGCATGTGCGGCACCGCCTATGCCCGCTCGAAAGCCCAAGGCTTCACGCCTTCGACACTTCCTTCGCGAGACTCGTAAGCCATGCCTCGTCGGCACGGCTCAACATCTTGTTCTTTCTGGCCTTCACGATCAGATCGGGCCGTTTGTTCAACGTGTTGCGCAAGGCTTCACGCCGACGCCATGCCTCGATTTCCGCGTGATGGCCGCCAAGCAGCACATCAGGCACACGCACGCCATCGTATTCCTCCGGACGCGTGTAATGCGGACAATCCAGCAGCACGTCAACGAAACTATCCTGCACCGCCGATTGCGAGTCGTTCAGCACGCCGGGCAACTGACGCACCACGGCATCCATCAACGCCATCGCCGGCAATTCGCCGCCTGACAGCACGAAGTCGCCGAGACTGACCTCTTCGTCAACGACACGGTCGAGCAAACGCTGATCGATCGCTTCATAGCGCCCGCACAACAGGATCAGACCGGGCTCGGCCGCGAACTGCATGACACGATCGTGATTCAGCGTGGCGCCTTGCGGCGACATCATCACGACGCGCGACGCGCCGATGCCCTGCTCCGCCTGCGCCGCTTTCGCCGCGCCGATCGCGTCTTCGAGAGGCTTGGCCAGCATGACCATGCCGGGGCCGCCGCCGTATGGGCGATCGTCGATTGTGCGGTAGTTGTCGGTAGTGAAATCGCGTGGATTCCACGTGCGCAACCCGTAGCGCTCCTGCTTCGCCGCACGGCTGGTGATACCCCAGTCGGTCAGCGCACGAAACATGTCAGGAAAGAGCGTCACGACATCGAACTGCATCGCTCTCTCCAGTCAGCGAGTTATTTAGTAATCGGTTTCCCAGTCGACGATGATCTGCTTCGCCGCCTGATCCACCGTTTTGACAAAGACGCCGACGAACGGGATCAAACGCTCGCCGGTGACCGGCTTACCGCTTTTGTCGGTATCCGGATATTCGATGCGCAACACCGAGTGCGCACCGTTGTCGATCATGTCTGCAACCTTGCCGAGGTGGACCCCGGCAACGTTCACCACATCCAGGCCGAGCAGGTCGACCCAGTAGAATTCGTCGGCCCCGAGGGCCGGAAATTCGCTGCGGCTGATATAGACGCGCGTGCCGCGCAGTGCCAGTGCCACATCGCGGTCAGCTACGCCGCCCAGATGGGCAACGATACTGTCGCTATGCGTTTTTGCCTGTAATGACGGCGCCGACTTGCGCTCGTGGCCTTTCAGCAACCACCAGCGCTTCGCGCTTAGCAATGCGTCTCCGCCATGGCCGGCATCCGCATGCGCGGCCACCTTGACCCAACCTTTGAGGCCGTAAGCGTCGACGATTGCACCGACCTCGACCGCATCGGCCGGCCAGCTTTCCACCGTTTCCGCTCGCATTTCTGCTGCGCTGGAAGCGGCGTTCGCAACTTTGGCTTTCGCCTGCCCTTCGGCCGCTTCGACCGGCTTGCGGACGAATGCACCGAACGGCGCCTGACCAGACGTCTTCGCGCGCGGGGCCGCCGCTTTTGCCTTTACGCGACCTGAATTGCCGGAATCACGTTCAGACATAAGAGAACCTCGCTGCCAACTTTGACGTCTGCTTCAGCAAAACTCGCGTATCGGACTGCTCACACAAGCTGCGCGAGCCGCCGGCCGAACCGACGACGATACGCATGCTAGCTACCATTAAGCAGCCGGCTGCGCCTTTTGCGCTTCTTTCACGAGACGCTGAACGGTCGGCGACAGTTGTGCGCCAACACCTTGCCAGTACGTCAGGCGATCTTGAGCGATACGCAGCGACTCACCCTTCGTAGCGACCGGGTTGTAGAAGCCAACGCGTTCGATGAAGCGGCCGTCACGACGGTTACGCGAATCGGTTGCGACGATGTTGTAGAACGGGCGCTTCTTGGAGCCGCCACGAGCCAAGCGGATGATGACCATACTAGAATCCTTGAAAACCGGGGTTCGGAACGACTGAAACACGCGATTATAGCGGGAAACCGACGCCATAACAAACACTTACCGGGATAAACTGCACGACGGGGTTGTGCCCGCCATACAGGCCAAGGCCTCGAAACACGCCGGAACGCCCGAATTACCTGACGGAACGCCCTTGAAACTCCTGCCGCCACCTGCGTTTTTTCTCGCTTCATGCGCCGTCTTTCGGCGAGTTGCCGGCTTTTCGCCGATTACAGGCTTTTTGCGCGCCGCCCGTGTTCAGACCCTGCGAGCGGGCGCAACGTTGTTGCTCGCCGCCACGGCGCTGCCGGTGCTGGCCGCGCTGCCGCTCGAGCGCATCAAACTACCACCCGGCTTCCACATCGAGGTCCTCTCGGACGCCGTACCGAGCGCGCGGGCCATGGCGCTCTCGCCGAAGGGCATTCTTTATATAGGTAGCCTCGACGGCCACGTCTACGCGCTCGAATTGCAGAATGGGCGTGTTACGGCCCGCCACGTAATCGCCTCCGGCCTGGAAACGCCGGCGGGCCTGGCATGGCGGGACGGCAAGCTGTACGTCTCCGCAGTGTCGAAAATTCTACGCTTCGACGCGATCGACGCCCACCTGAATGACCCGCCCAAGCCCGTCGTGGTCACCGACACACTGCCGGCAGAGACCCATCATGGCTGGAAATTCATCGCTTTCGGCCCGGATGGCAAGCTGTACATGCCACAAGGCGCGCCCTGCAACGTCTGCCTGAAAGACCGCGACCGCTTTGGGATGATCGGTCGCATGGACCCGGACGGCAGCCACTATGAAGTCGTGGCGCGCGGCATTCGCAACTCCGTCGGCTTCGCGTGGCATCCGGCGACGCATGAGTTGTGGTTCACCGACAACGGCCGCGACCTGATGGGCGACGATGTACCGGACGACAAACTCAACCGCGCGCCGCGCGCCGGCATGGATTTCGGCTTTCCGTACTGCCATGGCGGCGACACACCCGATCCGGAGTTCGGCAAAGACCATCCATGCAGCGCCTTCACACCGCCAGTTGTCAAACTCGGCGCGCATGTCGCCGCGCTCGGTATGCGCTTTTACAGCGGCTCGATGTTCCCGGCCGCCTATCGCGACAATATTTTTATTGCCGAACACGGCTCGTGGAATCGCAGCAGAAAGGTCGGCTACCGCGTCGTGCGAGTGATCACCAACCCGGACGGCGGAAATGCGCGGCAGGAGGTCTTTGCCGAAGGCTGGCTCCAGCCGGGCGAAGCGGTATGGGGCCGCCCTGCCGACGTGCAACCGATGCCCGACGGCTCACTCCTGATCAGCGACGACTACGCCGGCGCGGTCTATCGCGTGACCTATTCCGCGCCTTAGCCATAACCGCTGTATAGCTGCGCGTGCAGGCCGGCAACACCAGGTTGCATGCATCCAACCTACGACGAACACACGCAGCCGCGACCTCCATGTGGTCTTTCACCGCATGACCGGCACCATGCCGCGTGGCGTAGAATGCGCGTCGGCCCACGCCCACCGACGCCCCGCTCCTTTCGATAGTCAGTCACTCTGCCCTCGCCCACATGTCCACCCTTGCTTCGACTTCCTCGTATTTCAGATCCAAGACGATTACCTCCGCGCTGGCCTTCTTCTTCGGCAGCCTCGGCGCCCACCGCTTCTATCTGTACGGCATGCGTGACATCTACGGCTGGGCGCACCTGCTCGGCACGCTGATCGGGATTCCGGGCGCCATGCTGGTGGTGGCGAGCGAACGGGCCTCGATGCTCGGCTGGGTGCTCGCGTTTTTCGGCGCCGTTTCGCTGCTCTCCGCCTTTCTGGCCGCGATCGTCTACGGCCTGCGTCCGGATGAAAAATGGGACGCGCAGTTCAACGCGCAAGCCCAACGCAAAAGCCGCTCTGGCTGGACCGTCATTTTTATCGTGATCTTTTCACTGCTGATCGGCGCGTTCCTGCTGATGACGGGCCTCGCGATCTCGTTCCAGACTTACTTCGAAGGCCAGGTTCAGGCCGCCAAAGCGCTGTCGCAATGACCCGCTGCGCGCCGCGCTAAAAAAGCCTCAATTGGGGATTGTCGCGCGGCGACGGTTCAGTGCGCACCGGCTCAACCCGGCGAAAATGCGACATATCGAGAATGCCGCGATCACGCCGGTTTAGCCCGAGGCGGCGCGCAGCATTGTGGAAGCGCTGCTTCAGCAGGTCCGCCCACAAGCCTTCTCCCTTCATTCGAGTGGCGAAGTTCGAGTCATAGTCCTTCCCGCCTCGCATATCGCGCACGCGGCTCATCACCCGGTCAGCTCGATCGGGAAAATGCGCCGCGAGCCAATCCTTGAATAGCGGCGCAACTTCCCACGGCAAACGCAGCACGATGTAGCTCGCATTGCTTGCGCCTGCCTCTGCACACGCTTCCAGCACGCGCTCCATATCTGGCTCGGTGACGAACGGAATCACCGGCGCGATGCTGACGCCAACCGGAATACCCGCTTCGCTCAACGTACGGATCGTGCGCAATCGACGCGACGGCGTGGCGGCACGCGGCTCGAGCGTGCGCGCGATATCGGTGTCCAGCGTGGTGATGGTGATCGCCGCCATGAACTGCCCCCGCGCCGCCATAGGCGCGAGCAGATCGATATCCCGCTCGATCAGCGACGATTTGGTGATAGCCGCGAACGGATGGCCGCGCTCGCTGAGCACCTCGACCACGCGCCGCGTAAGGCGCAAATCGCGTTCGACGGGTTGCCAGGCGTCGGTGTTGACGCCAAGCGCGATCGGCTCCGGCACATAAGACTTCTTCGACAACTCTCGCTCGAGCAACTCCGGCGCGTTGACCTTCGCGTAGATACGGCTTTCGAAGTCGAGCCCCGGCGACAGTCCCAGATAACTATGCGTGGGCCGCGCGAAGCAGTAGATGCAACCATGTTCGCAGCCCCGATACGGGTTCAGCGACACGCTGAACGGAATATCCGGCGACGCGTTGCGCGTAAGAATGGTCTTGGCCCGCTCTTCGAAAACCTGCGTGCGCAAGACCTTGGGCTCGCTGTCTTCCTCCGGCGACGCAAGCCAGCCGTCGTCCACCACTTCACGCTGGTCGACTTCGTAACGGCCTTGCAGATTCGTCACCGCGCCGCGCCCCTTGCGAGGCGCGGGCGGAGCAATCAGAAATTCGTTGGCGGAGTGAGTGTCGGAGTCGGTCACGGCTGGAGCACGCAAAAAGCAAAACGGCGAGCAAAACGGCGCAAAATACCTGTATAAATATACAGTGTTTACGCCGTTTGTCGAGCCCAGCTACACAGCTCCCGTGCGAGCTAATCGCCGACCGCAATCGTCAGCGTTTCCTTGATCTCTTCCATCACCACGTAGCTCTTCGACTGCACCGCGCCGGGTAGTTGCAGCAGGATGTCCCCCAGCAGCTTCCGGTAGTCGGCCATTTCGCCGATGCGCGCCTTGATCAGATAGTCGAAGTCGCCCGAGACGAGGTGGCACTCCAGCACCTCGGGGATCTTCTGCACCTCGCGGCGGAACTGGTCGAACATGTTGCCGCTCTTGTGATCGAGCGTGATCTCGACAAATACCAGCAGCGCCGCGCCCAGCTCAGCCGGGTTCACGCGCGCGTGGTAGCCGGTGATCACGCCGTCGCGCTCCATCCGTTTGACGCGTTCGATGCACGGCGTGACGGACAGCCCGACCTGCTCGGCGAGGTCTTTCATCGCCATCCGGCCGTCCTGCTGCAGGAGCCGCAGAATCTTGTGATCGAGTTTGTCGAGAGCCCGGATCGGTTGGCGCTGTGTACGCATGGTGTTTTTGCTGAAAATCTTGAAAATACAATAACAAAACCTACCTGACTGTTAATAGTATAGCGGTTATCACTGGGCGAACAGCGTTACACCTCGTTAATCGAACGAATTCAAACGAATCGACGAGCGCACCGTCCTCAGACCTCTTATTGAACATCCTGGAGCAGCTATGCGAGTCGTCGTTTTGGGCAGTGGCGTTGTCGGTGTGACGAGTGCTTACTACCTCGCGCGCGCCGGTCATGAAGTGACCGTCATCGACCGCGAGGCCGGCCCGGCGCTCGAAACCAGCTTTGCCAATGCCGGCCAGATCTCGCCAGGCTACGCGTCGCCGTGGGCTGCGCCTGGCGTGCCGCTGAAGGCCGTCAAGTGGATGTTCCAGAAACACGCGCCGCTCGCGATCCGTCTCGACGGCACGCAATTCCAGTTGCAGTGGATGTGGCAGATGCTGCAGAACTGCACGTCGGCGCGTTATGCGGTGAACAAGGGCCGCATGGTCCGCCTCGCCGAATACAGCCGCGATTGTTTGCAAGCGCTGCGCGCCGAAACGGGCATCCAGTACGAAGGCCGCACCGGCGGCACGCTGCAGGTGTTCCGCACGCAACAGCAGTTCGACGGCGCCGCGAAAGACATCGCCGTGCTGCAGGAAGCCAACGTGCCTTATGAACTTCTGTCGGCGGCCGAACTCGCGCAAGCCGAACCGGCGCTCGCCGCGGTTTCGCACAAGCTGACGGGCGGCCTGCGCCTGCCGGGCGACGAAACCGGCGACTGCCAGATGTTCACCACGCGCCTTGCCGCGATGGCCGAGCAACTGGGCGTCAAATTCCGCTACAACACGCCGATTGACTCCCTCACCATGGCGGGCGACCGCATCGCCGGCGTCCAGTGCGGCGATGAACTGGTGCGCGCTGACTCGTTTGTCGTCGCGCTCGGTTCGTATTCGACGAAATTCCTGTCCGGTCTCGTGAAGATTCCGGTCTATCCGCTCAAGGGTTATTCGATCACTGCGCCGATCGTCAACGAAGCATCCGCGCCGATTTCGACCGTGCTCGACGAAACCTACAAGATCGCGATCACGCGCTTCGACGACCGGATTCGTGTCGGCGGCATGGCGGAGATCGTCGGCTTCGACAAATCGTTGCGTGAGGCGCGCCGCGAAACGCTGGAACTGTGCGTGAACGATCTGTTCCCGGGCGGCGGCGATACGTCGAAGGCCACCTTCTGGACCGGCCTGCGCCCGATGACGCCGGACGGCACGCCGATCGTCGGCCGCACTCCCGTGCCGAACCTGTTCCTGAACACGGGGCACGGCACGCTGGGCTGGACGATGTCGTGTGGCTCGGGTCAACTGCTGGCTGACGTGATGTCGAGCAAGCAGCCGGCGATCAAGGTGGACGATCTGTCGGTGCATCGCTATCTCGGCGAGACCGGCGGTGCGCATCGTCCGGCTTATGCCTAAGGTTTAATCTTTTAACGCTTCGCGAGCGGTTACGCCGGTTCGTCATCGCAGACAGACCGGCCTGACAAAGACAAACGGCGCCCCACAGGGCGCCGTTTGTCTTTCTACGCGCGAACCCTCACTACCTGGCTCGACAGAAAGGCAACATCAGAACTGATCGTCCGACAACGCCAGCACACTCTCTCCACCCTTCGCGCTAACGATCGAAGCTTCCAACGCCGAAGCCAGCGGCAGCACATGCTCAGCATAGAACTGCGCGGTGGCGATCTTCGCGCCATAGAACGACGGATCTTCAGCGCGCTTTTCAGCCGCCACGAGCAACGCACGCGCCATCTGCCAGCCGCCCAGGACAACGCCCGCCAGCTTCAGATACGGCACGCTGCCGGCGAACACCGCGTTCGGATCACTCTTCGTGTTAGCGACAACGAAATCGACCGCCGCGGCGAGCGAGCGATGACCCTGCGTCAGATACTTCTTCATCGATTCGAACGCAGCACCTTGCTGTGCGCCAAGCGCTTCGATCGTTTCAGCCACGCCGGCCAGCAGCGCCTTCGCCACCTTGCCGCCGTCGCGCACGGTCTTGCGGCCGATCAGGTCGTTAGCCTGGATCGCGGTCGTCCCTTCGTAGATCGGCAGAATGCGCGCGTCGCGGTAGTACTGCGCGGCGCCCGTTTCTTCGATGAAACCCATGCCGCCATGCACCTGCACGCCGAGGCTCGTCACGTCGATCGACAGCTCCGTGCTCCAGCCCTTCACGATCGGCACCAGGTATTCGTAGATCGCTTGATGCTCAGCACGTTTTGCTTCGTCAGGATGACGATGCGCGATATCGCAGTGAGCCGCGGCGACATACGCCAACGCGCGCGACGCTTCGGTGAGACCACGCATCGTGGCGAGCATGCGGCGCACGTCCGGGTGCTGAATGATCGCCACCGATTGCTTCGCGGAGCCATCCACCGGCCGGCTTTGCACGCGATCCTTCGCATACGCCACCGCTTGCTGATACGCACGGTCCGACACGGCAACACCTTGCATGCCCACCGCGAAACGCGCTGCGTTCATCATGATGAACATGTACTCGAGGCCGCGATTTTCTTCGCCGATCAGATGACCGATTGCGCCGCCGTGATCGCCGAATTGCAGCACCGCGGTCGGGCTCGCCTTGATGCCGAGCTTGTGCTCGATCGACACGCAATGCACGTCGTTACGCTCGCCAAGCGAGCCGTCTTCGTTGATAAGAAACTTCGGCACGATGAAGAGCGAAATGCCCTTCACGCCTTCGGGTGCATTCGGCGTGCGCGCCAGCACGAGATGGGCGATATTCTTCGCCATATCGTGCTCGCCCCACGTGATGAAAATCTTGGTGCCGAACAGCTTGAACGAACCATCGCCCTGCGGCTCGGCGCGCGTGCGCACCAGCGCGAGATCGGAGCCGGCCTGCGGCTCGGTCAGGTTCATCGTGCCGGTCCACTCGCCGGAAATCAGCTTGGGCACGTACGTTTGCTTCTGCTCTTCGCTGCCCGCCGTGAGCAGCGCCTCGATGGCGCCGTCCGTGAGCAGCGGGCACAGCGCGAACGACAGGTTCGACGCGTTCAGCATCTCGATACAGGCCGTGGCGATCAGCTTGGGCAGGCCCTGGCCTTCGTAGTCGACCGGATGTTGCACGCCTTGCCAGCCGCCTTCGCCGAACTGGCGGAATGCGTCCTTGAAACCGGGCGTCGCTGTGACCACACCGTCTTTCCAGCTGCTCGGATTGCGATCGCCTTCCACATTCAGCGGCGCCAGCACTTCGCCGCACAGTTTCGCTGACTCGTCGAGGACGGCTTGCGCCGTGTCGAGGTTCGCATCTTCGAAGCCTGGCAGCGTCGCGATATCTTCGAGACCGGCCAGTTCTTTCATCACGAACAGCATGTCCTTGATGGGCGCCGTATAGCTCATTTCAGTTCTCCTCCTGCCTGTCGATATGAAAAAGGGCGTCGGACTTGATAGGTCCCACGCCCTTTGTGTGCTGCCAGACGCCTTTTACACGGCGCTGTGGCTGTTAGCCGAGCTCGCTAACGAGTTCCGGCACGACCGTGAACAGATCGCCCACCAGACCATAATCGGCGACGCTGAAAATCGGCGCTTCCGGGTCCTTGTTGATCGCCACGATGACCTTCGAGTCTTTCATCCCGGCCAGATGCTGGATCGCACCCGAGATGCCGACCGCCACATACAGTTGCGGCGCAACGATCTTGCCGGTCTGGCCGACCTGATAGTCGTTCGGTACGAAGCCCGCATCCACTGCCGCGCGCGATGCGCCCAGCGCTGCGTTCAGCTTGTCCGCCAGCGGCTCCAGAACCTTCGTGTAGTTCTCGCCATTGCCGAGACCACGGCCACCCGAGACGATGATCTTCGCCGAGGTCAGCTCCGGACGGTCCAGCTTCGTCACTTCACGGCTCACGAACTGCGAGAGGCCCGTGTCGGCTGCCGCTTCGATCTTCTCAACCGTTGCGCTGCCGCCTTCTGCTGCCACCGGGTCGAAGCCGGTCGTGCGAACCGTGATGACCTTGATCGGATCTTGAGATTGAACCGTGGCGATAGCATTGCCTGCATAGATCGGGCGCTCGAACGTATCGGCGCTGTCCACTGCGGTGATGTCGCTGATCTGCGCGACGTCGAGCTTCGCGGCGATACGCGGCGCGATGTTCTTGCCGTAGGCAGTCGCCGGCGTGAGGATGTGCGTGTAGTCCTTCGCGATGTTCATCACGGTTGCCTGAACGTTTTCCGCCAGACCCGCTTCGAGTTGCGCGGCGTCGGCCAGCAGGACCTTCGAAACACCTGCAATCTTCGCGGCGGCGTCCGCTGCGGCCTGCGCGTTGTGACCTGCCACCAGCACGTGGATATCGCCACCAATCTTCTGCGCGGCTGCAATCGTGTTCAGCGTCGCGGCCTTGATCGACGCGTTGTCGTGTTCAGCAATTACCAGATTCGTCATTTCGTCCGTCTCCTCACAGCACCTTGGCTTCGGTCTTCAGCTTCTCGACCAGCGTCTTCACATCCGGCACCTTCACACCGGCGGAGCGCTTCGGCGGCTCAACGACTTTCAGCGTCTTCAGGCGCGGCGTCACATCAACACCGAGGTCTTCCGGCTTGATGATTTCCAGCGGCTTCTTCTTCGCCTTCATGATGTTCGGCAATGTGACGTAGCGCGGCTCGTTCAGGCGCAGGTCGGTGGTGATCACGGCCGGCAGGCTCAGCGACAGCGTTTCAGCACCACCGTCGACTTCGCGCGACACCGTAGCCTTGCCGTCAGCGACGACAACCTTCGAGGCAAACGTAGCTTGCGGCAGGTTCGCCAGTGCCGCCAGCATCTGACCAGTCTGGTTCGAATCGTCGTCGATGGCCTGCTTGCCGAGGATCACCAGCCCAGGCTGTTCCTTGTCGACCAGCGCCTTGAGCAGCTTGGCGACGGCCAGCGGCTGCAGGTCCTCGCCCGACTCGATCAGGATCGCACGGTCCGCGCCGATTGCCAGCGCCGTGCGCAGCGTTTCCTGCGCTTGCGTGACACCCGCCGACACGGCGATCACTTCGGTCGCCACGCCCGCTTCGCGCAGACGAACGGCTTCTTCAACCGCGATTTCGTCGAACGGATTCATCGACATCTTCACGTTCGCGATGTCGACGCCCGTGCCGTCCGATTTGACCCGGACCTTCACGTTGTAATCGACCACTCTCTTGACTGGCACCAGGATTTTCATGCACACGCTCCAAAGTTACGAATACGTCAACCCAACGGACATTATAGCGACTGCCCTCATGGCAGCCTGGTCGCGGGCGCTCTAGCAGAAGGATATCGCTCCTCAGCGGCGTGACGGCAATAACGAACGATCGTTCTATTTTAATCTCGAAAAAACCCGGGAGACAACCCCGGGTTAAGACCTACGACTCTAATTTTGCATTGCCGTCGTGTCTTGTCAGGCGAAACGGCCGATAAATCGGCCGCCAACTCACCAGGCGGTGATCACCGCCCCACCAAACTTGCTTTCGACAAACTGCTTCACTTCCGGCGAATGATACGCCGCGACCAGCTTCGCAACCCACGGCTTGCTCTTGTCAGCTTCGCGGATTGCGATGATGTTCACGTACGGACCCTTCGGGTCTTCGATCGCGATGGCGTCCTGCTTGGGCTTCAAACCCGCTTCCATCGCAAAGTTCGTATTGATCGCGGCGGCGTCCACGTCATTCAGCGAGCGCGGGATCTGCGCGGCGTCGAGTTCGACGATCTTCAGCTTTTTCGGGTTGTCGACGACATCGAGCGGTGTCGCCTTGAGACCCGCGTCCGGGCGCAGCTTCAGCAGACCCTGCTTCTGCAGCAACAGGAGTGCCCGGCCGCCATTGGTCGGATCGTTCGGCACCGCGATCTTCGCGCCCGGCTGCAATTCAGCCAGCGTCTTCACCTTCTTCGAATAGATGCCCATCGGGTACGTGACCGTATCGGCGATGCGAATCAGCTTGTAGCCGCGGTCCTTCACCTGGGCCTGCAAGTACGGGTCATGCTGGTAGCTGTTCGCGTCCAGGTCGCCGCCGGCGAGCGCCGCATTCGGCTGCACGTAGTCGGAGAACTCGACGATCTTGATGTTCAGACCGTTCTTCGCCGCGACCGTCTTCACGACTTCCATGATCTGCGCGTGCGGGCCGCCGGTGACGCCGACCTTGATCGTGTCTTCAGCGTGAGCCATGGTGGCGGCAGAGAACAGCGACGCGGCGCCAAGTGTGGCGGCCAGCTTGAGAATGAAACGACGTTGCATGATGGACCTTTCCGAACCTATCGATTCTGTTGTTTACTTATGGCTCAAACGACGCACGAGCCAATCCCCGAACGACTGCACCAGTTGCACGAAGACGATCAGGATCACCACGACCGTCACCATCACTTCCGGCAGAAAACGCTGATACCCGTAACGAATGCCCAGATCGCCAAGCCCGCCGCCGCCGATCGCACCGGCCATCGCCGAATAGCCGACCAGCGAGACGAAGGTGATCGTCAAACCGGCGACCACACCCGGCAGCGATTCCGGCAACAGCACCTTGAAAACGATCTGACTGGTAGTCGCGCCCATCGCCTGCGCTGCTTCGATCAGACCGCGATCGACTTCCCGCAGAGCCGTCTCGACCAGACGCGCAATGAACGGCGCCGCGGCGATCGTCAGCGGCACCACGGCCGCAGCCGTGCCGATCGACGAACCCACCACGAGGCGCGTGAACGGAATCACGGCAACCAGCAAGATGATGAACGGTGTGGAACGCACGGCATTGACGATCACGCCCATCACGCGATTCACGGCGATGTTCTGCAGCACGCCTTGACGGTCCGTCAGATACAGCAGCACGCCAAGCGGCAAACCGACCGCCGCGCCGACCAGTCCGGAGATGCCCACCATCACGAGCGTTTCCCAGAACGACTGGACGAACATATCGAACATTTCACTCAACATACGACAGCTCCTCTACCACCACACC
Organism: Paraburkholderia nemoris; assembly: GCF_905221015.1. Classification (NCBI taxonomy): domain Bacteria; kingdom Pseudomonadati; phylum Pseudomonadota; class Betaproteobacteria; order Burkholderiales; family Burkholderiaceae; genus Paraburkholderia; species Paraburkholderia nemoris. The sequence continues at coordinate 161,591 of NZ_CAJNBO010000005.1, forward strand.
CTGTTCGCGCAGATAGGTCAGCGCCTGTGCGACCTTCGCCGGTTGGCCCCCCGCGAGCACCGCGAGCGAGCCGAACGCCTGCCCCTGGATCTCGTCGATCTGGCCGTGCAGGATGTTGAAGTCGAGTTCGTAGCGGCGAATCGTTTCCGACAGGATCGGCTGATCGACACCCGAACCGGTGAACGCGAGGCGCAGCAAGTGGCCGCTGCCGGTCTTCAGGCGTTCGGCCACGCGCGCCTTCATCGCGGGCGGCAGTTCCTGCGCGATCACGTCGCCGATCAGCGCGCGCGTCACTTCATGATGCGGTTGCAGGAAGACGTCGATGACCTTGCCCTCTTCGACCACACGGCCGGCGTCGAGCACCGCGACGCGGTCGCAGACCTGCTTGATCACGTCCATCTGGTGCGTGATCAGCACGATCGTCAGGTTGAGTTCGCGATTGATACGCTTGAGCAGATCGAGGATCGAGCGCGTGGTTTCGGGATCGAGCGCGGAAGTCGCTTCGTCGGAAAGCAGCACCTTTGGCTTGCTCGCCAACGCACGCGCGATGCCCACACGCTGCTTCTGTCCGCCGCTGATCTGCGCCGGATAACGATCCTTCTGCGCCGACAGGCCGACCAGTTCGAGCAGCGGCAGCACGTTCGCCTCGATCTCGTCGCGCTTCATGCCGGCGAGTTCGAGCGGCAACGCCACGTTCTCGTACACCGTGCGCGACGACAGCAGGTTGAAGTGCTGGAAGATCATGCCGATTTCGCGACGCGCCTCGCGCAATTGCGCGGCGGGCAGCGTCGTCAGATCACGGCCGTTGACAACAATATTGCCTTCGCTCGGACGCGTCAGCAGATTGATGGTGCGCACGAGCGTACTCTTGCCCGCACCGCTGCGGCCGATGATGCCGAACACCTCACCCGCCGGAATCGACAGATTGACGTTGTGCAGCGCTTCGACCCAGCCCCGGGGTCCGGCGAACCGCTGAGAGATATTGCGTATTTCGATCATGGAAAAACGAAACGGCGGAGTTTGCCAACGAGCGTTGTGCGCTCCCGACAAGCGGCCGCCGTTGCTTTTATTGGGATTTGAGGCCGCAATTCTACCGCAGCGTCGTCATTCCCTTTAATAATCAATTTCGATCTTTTCATAACCACAGAGCATTAGAGGCGTGCCCGGCGCGAGATGCTCGCGCGTGCGCGCCCGCTGCGACTATGATCGGGCGAATCGAAATCAGGACCCATCCAGGATAAACGGCCACTATGGAAACAACCCGATCCGGCAATGTGCGTCCCGCAGCGGCCGCTCCGAAAGGCGCCCCCGCGCTGCGCTCCACGGTCACGACGAGCGACGGCGTCGAACTGCCGTTGTATCGCTGGCCCGCCACGACACCTCTGCGCGGCACGGTCGCGCTGGTACACGGGCTCGCGGAGCACGCCGGGCGTTACGCGGCACTGGCGGATCGGCTGAACTCGGCCGGCATCGAACTCGTCGCTATCGATTTGCGCGGACATGGGCATGCGCCGGGCAAACGCGTGTGGGTCGACCGGTTCGACGACTATCTGCTCGACGCCCAGGCCTTGCTCGATGAGGCGGCAACCAGTTGCGCTCCGCTGTTCCTGATGGGCCACAGCATGGGTGGCGCAGTTGCTGCGCTTTACGCAATCGAGCGGCTCGAGGCAAGCGGGCGTCGGTTGAGCGGTCTGATCCTGTCGAGCCCCGCGCTCGCGCCCGGCCGCGATGTGCCGCGCTGGATGCTCAAGGTAAGCCAGGTGATCAGCCGCATCTGGCCGACCTTCCCGGCGATGAAAATCGACGCGGCCTTACTGTCGCGCCTTCAGCCCGTGGTGAACGCCAATCGCAATGACCCGCTGGTTCATCACGGCGCGATTCCCGCGCGTACAGGTGCGGAGTTGTTGCTGGCGATGGCGCGCATCGAACGTGGCCGTGCTGGCCTGCGCGTACCGCTGCTGGTGTATCACGGCACCGCCGACAAGCTCACCGAGCCCGACGGCAGCCGCGATTTCGGCGCGCACGCAGGATCGCCCGACAAGACGCTCACGATGCACGAAGACAGCTATCACGAGACGATGAGCGATCTCGACCGGGACCGGGTGATCGGCGCGCTGATCGACTGGATCGAGAAACGGCTGCCTAAAGTCTGAGTAAGGCCTGAGCGCCGCACGGCGCGCAGAAGGCCAGGAACGGCCCGGCTAGCGCTTCCAGTCGGGCGGTCGTTTGTCGATGAACGCCTGCACGCCTTCGAGCGCGGAGTCGTCCATCATGTTGCAAGCCATGGTCTGGCCGGCTAACTGATACGCCGCTTCGATCCCCATTTCGAGCTGGCGATAAAACAGGCCCTTGCCGGCGCTCACCGCTTCGACGGGTTTCGCGCAGATGCTCTTCGCGAGGCGCGCGACCTCTGCATCGAGCGCGTCCGCCGGCGCAATGCGATTCACGAGCCCTTGCTGCTTCGCCTGGAGAGCGTCGATAAAATCGCCGGTGAGCAGCATTTCGAGCGCCGCCTTGCGCGAGAGATTGCGCGACAGCGGCACCGAAGGCGTCGCGCAGAAAAGACCCAGGTTGACACCCGAGACGGCAAAGCGCGCCGTGTCGGCAGCAACTGCCAGATCGCACATCGCGACCAGCTGACAGCCGGCCGCCGTGGCGATGCCGTGCACACGCGCGATCACCGGTTGCGGCAAGCGCTGGATCGTCAGCATTAGTTTCGTGCAGCGCGCGAACAACGCCTGGTAATACGCAAGCGAGGGCTCCGCGCGCATTTCCTTCAGATCGTGTCCCGCGCAGAACGCGCGGCCCGCGCCGGCGATCACTACCACCCGCGCGTCGGACTCCGCCAGCGCCGTCAGCGCCGACTGCAACGCGTCGAGCAGAGCCTCGGAGAGCGCGTTGAAGGCATCGGGCCGGTTCATCGTCAAACGGACGACGCCCGGCACGCCGTAGGCGTCGTGTTCGATTTCGACCAGCGACGCACTGCGCACCTCGGCATTCATGGCTCGCTCCTCGTTGAATTCGTGCATTTCGCGACGTTGGTGCAGCCTTTGTCGCGTGACAACTCAGATTCCGGCCAGCGAGCGCACGTGCGCCACCACGCTGCGCCCCAATGCCGACAGGTTGTACCCGCCCTCGAGACAACTGACGATCCGTCCCTGCGCATAGCGCTTCGCGATCTCGCGCATCTGATCGGTGATCCATGCGTAGTCGTCTTCGACCAGACCCATGTTGCCGAGATCGTCCTCGCGATGCGCGTCGAAGCCGGCCGAGATGAAGATCATCTCCGGCTTGAAATCATGCAGGCGCGGCAGCCACATCATGTCGACCGCCTCGCGTACCGCCATGCCTTTCGAGCGTGCCGGCATCGGCACATTGCACATGTTGGGCGCCTGATTGTCGGCGCCGCTGAACGGATAAAACGGATGCTGGAAGATGCTGCACATCAGTACGCGCGAGTCGCCCGAAAAGGCTGCTTCGGTGCCGTTACCGTGATGGACGTCGAAATCGATGATCGCCACGCGCTGCAAGCCGTGCACTTCAAGCGCATGACGCGCGGCGATCGCGACGTTGTTGAAGAAGCAGAAGCCCATTGCACGCGCCGGCTCCGCATGGTGGCCAGGCGGGCGCACGCTGCAGAACGCGTTGTCGTAGCGGCCTTCGATCACGGCGTCGGTCGCGGCCACCGCGGCGCCGGCCGCGCGCAACGCGGCCTGCAAGGTGTACGGGTTCATCGACGTATCGGGATCGATTTCGGTGAGACCCTCCACGGGCGAGCGGCTGCGGACGTAATCGACGTGGGCTTGCGTATGCACGCGCAACAGCGCGGCGTCATCGGCGAGCGGCGGCGACTCGCGCTCGATCAGCGAGTCGATGCGGCTCGCGATCAATTGATCTTCGATTGCCTGCAGGCGCGCCGGGCATTCGGGATGCCATTGCCCCATATCGTGCAGCAAACAATCGGCGTGGGAATAGAAGCCTGTTGCCATGATTCTCATCTGCGGCGCGGCGCTTTCAAGGCGCGCGCGGCGTGTCTCCGTCCATGGGCGCACACACTGGGCACGCCAACATTTGCCAAGTTACCACACCATGCGACTGTGACGCGCCAGGCACAGTTTTGCAGAAAGCGTCGGGTATACTGCCCTGTCCGTTTCCCCCTGTCTCTTTCGCACTGCGCCCCCAGCTCACTATGACCGTCAAGCTTGCTCTGTCTGCACGAAACCGGCTACGCATGAAGACCGCAACCGCCGCACTGTCCGTCGCATCGTGCATGTTCATGGCAACCAGTCCGGCGATGGCGCAAAGCGCCGCGAAAAAGCCGCCGGTGCTGCTCGCGCAAAGCCAACCGCAACCGGCGGTGCCGCAAGGGCAAACCTTCGAAGAAGAGATCATTCCGCAGCGCTACGCGAACAACCCGAATGTCGACGCGTTCATCAGCGACATGTCCGCGCGCTATGACTTCGACGAAGCCGCATTGCATGCGTTGTTCGCTCGCGTGAGCTATTCGGCCACCGCGGTCAAGCTCGTCACGCCCGCACCCTCCCCGTCGGTCAAGAACTGGCGCGTATATCAGTCGCGCTTTCTAGACCAGGTGCGCATCAACGCCGGCGTGCGTTTCTGGCGCGCCAACCAGGCCACGCTGCAGCGCGCCTACGAAGAGTTTGGCGTGCCGCCGGAAGTGGTCGTCGGCATCATCGGCGTGGAGACGATCTATGGGCGCTTCATGGGCAACTTCCGCGTGCTCGACGCGCTGACCACGCTCAGTTTCGACTACCCGAACACCGCCAATCGCGCGGATCGCCAGGCGACCTTCCGCAAGAATCTTGAAGATTACCTGGTCTGGACGTGCGATTCGCAAATCGATCCGACCACCGTGCTCGGTTCCTACACTGGCGCGATCGGCATTCCGCAGTTTCTGCCGAGCAGCATCGTGCAATACGCGGTGAGCTACGACGGCAATAAACAGATCGATCTGCGCACAAGCCAGGCGGATGCGATCGGCAGCGTGGCGAATTATCTGCGCCAGAACGGCTGGGAAAACGGCCGGCCGGTGGTGTGGAAGATCGGTACGGACGCCGGCAGCCTGGGCGTGGCGCAAGCGGCCGCCGACGGCAAGCCGGAGCCGCACTGGCCGCTGGACCAGTTGCTGCGTGCCGGACTGCTGCTGAACGAGCCGGGTGTCGATATCGCGTCGGAAGCCGGCACGCCGGTCACCGTAGTGGATCTGCCGTCGCCGGGGCGTGGTACCGAGTTCATGCTGGGCTTGAAGAACTTCTACGTGCTGACGCGCTATAACCGCAGTTTCTTCTATGCGCTCGCGGTTTATCAATTGGGCGAGCGGGTCAAGGCTCAGATGGAAGCAAGCGATGCGGCGAACGCCAGCAGCAATGCTGCGCCGCCGGTTGCCGCGTCGCAATGAGCTGAGCGGCGGCGGTCGTCAGACTCTCACTGCATCACGAGCGGGTAGCAAGCGACATAAAAAAAGCGCCGGTTAAACCGGCGCTTTTTTATTGGCCATCTCGTTCTGAGGGCCACTCAATACGCCGCAGCGCGATCAAGCCGGGAACACACCCGTCGACAGATACCGGTCGCCCCGATCGCAGACGATAAACACAATCGTCGCGTTCTCGACCTGGCGCGCGACGCGCAACGCCACCTCACAGGCGCCGCCCGACGAGATGCCGGCGAAGATCCCTTCGACCGAGGCCATGCGCCGCGCCATCGCTTCGGCTGCGGCCTGGCTCACGTTCTCGACGCGGTCTACACGGCTGCGATCGAAAATCTTCGGCAGATAGGCTTCCGGCCATTTGCGAATGCCCGGAATGCGCGAGCCCTCTTCCGGCTGCGCGCCGATGATCTCGATCGCCTGATTCTGTTCCTTCAGATAGCTGGACACGCCCATGATCGTGCCGGTCGTGCCCATCGACGAGACGAAGTGCGTGATGCGCCCTTCAGTGTCGCGCCAGATTTCCGGACCGGTGCCTTCGACGTGCGCGGCCGGATTGTCCGGGTTCGCGAACTGATCGAGGATGATGCCCTTGCCTTCGCGCTGCATCTGCTCAGCCAGATCGCGCGCGTATTCCATGCCGCCCGTGACCGGCGTCAGTATGATCTGCGCGCCGTAGGCCGCCATGCTCTGACGGCGCTCCACCGACAGGTCTTCCGGCATGATCAGCACCATCTTGTAGCCGCGAATCGCCGCAGCCATGGCCAAGGCGATGCCGGTGTTGCCACTGGTCGATTCGATCAGCGTGTCGCCCGGCTTGATGCGCCCGCGTGCTTCCGCTTTCTTGATCATCGACAGCGCCGGACGGTCCTTCACCGAACCCGCAGGATTGTTACCCTCGAGCTTTGCAAGAATCACGTTATTGCGGCTGCGGATCTCGTCGTCAGGGAGCCGGACGAGTTGCACGAGCGGCGTATTGCCGATCGTATCTTCAATCGTTTTGTAAGCCATATCGGGTCTGGTGCTGTCGATGCGCGGAGTCTTCAATCCATCGATTCTAAACCACCGTGCGCACGGCTGCCGTGCGGCCCTTCTAGCCGCATGGATGCAGGTGCTGACCGACGTGCGCGCATAACGCAAAAAGCCCGCGGCTGAGAACCGCGGGAGCCAGTCATCTGCATGACAGCTGAAGGAGTGTTCTTAACCACTCCGACCATGAAGGGTAACGACGGTAACAGGCCATACGCGCGAGGTGACCCGCCTCACGCGCACGGCCCGCGTCAGGCTATTTCTTCACCGCCACAGTGGCGTTGCTCTTTTGGGTAGTGGCCGCGCTAGTCGAGTTGGCCGCGTTGGCGCCATTACCCGCAGCGGCCGCGCCTTTGCTCTGTGCAGACGCCGCAGCCTGCGGGTTAGCAGCCGCGCCAGCCGGACCGACAGCGAGACCCTCCGCCTGCAGGCGCTCGACGGTATGCCCGCCCATGCCTTTGACGCGCTTGCCGAGATCGGCCGGGTCCTTGAACGGACCATGCGCTGCACGCTCGTCGAGAATGGCTTTCGCTTTGGCAGGACCGATGCCCTTGATGCCGCGCAGCGCATCCTCGTTAGCCGTGTTGACGTCGACCGCCGCGTACGCGTGGCCAAAAGCGGCCAGCATGGCCGCGGTAACCAGAATTTTTCGAAACATATGGAATCTCCCTCGTACAACCGGTTGGCGACCATCACCAACCGGGAGATTCCAGTTTAAAGAGGTATCCGAAAGATTTACACCTGGCCGAATAGCCAACGTACGTAGCGATCGACACCTTCCTGCACGCTCAAGAACGGTGCGTCGTAACCGGCGGCACGCAGCCTGGTCTGGTCGGCCTGCGTGAAGCACTGGTATTTGCCGCGCAATGCATCGGGGAACGGAATGTATTCGATCAAGCCGCGTTGCACCTGTTCCGCGAGCGACAACGGCGGTTCGTTGTTCAACGTGCGCAGCGTGTTGACCACCGTGCTCGCGATGTCGTTGAACGGCTGCGCACGGCCACTGCCCAGGTTGAAGATGCCCGACTTGTCCGGATTGTCGAAGAAGAACAGGTTCACTTTCACCACGTCTTCGACGGAGACGAAATCGCGCGTCTGCTCGCCCGCGGCGTAACCGTTGTATTCGCCAAACAGCTTGACCTTGCCCTCGGCGCGGAACTGGTTGAAGTTGTGAAACGCTACCGACGCCATGCGCGCCTTGTGCGTCTCGCGCGGCCCGTAGACGTTGAAATAGCGGAAGCCGGCAATCTGGCTCTTCGCGGTGGGCAGCACTCGGCGAATCACCTGATCGAACAGGAACTTCGAATAGCCGTACACGTTCAGCGGCTGCTCGACTTCGCGCTCTTCGACGAAGCGGCTGGAGCCGCCATACGTCGCGGCCGAAGACGCATACAGAAACTGGATATTCTGCGCGAGGCAGACATCGAGCACTTCACGGCTATAGCGAAAGTTGTTGTCCATCATGTAGCGGCCGTCGGTTTCCATCGTGTCCGAACAGGCGCCTTCGTGGAAAATCGCGCGCACTTTGCCGAAGTCGCCCCGCTTGAAGCGCTCGACGAATTCGGTCTTGTCGAGATAGTCGTCGATCTCGCAATCGACGAGATTCTTGAACTTGTCCGCGCGCGTGAGGTTATCGACAGCGACGATGCGTTGTTCACCGCGCTCGTTGAGCGCCTTCACGAGATTGCTGCCGATAAAGCCGGCCGCGCCGGTGACGATGAGGGTCATGATGATCCTGCGGTAATGGGCTTTGCATGGGATCGGAGTAAGTGTTTTGCACCAACTCCGATCTACAGCTCAGTTGACGCCTCGCGGGGTCCTCTTATGCGCCGTCGAAACTGGAGCACAAGGCGAGGAACCCGGCGGGCTGCATCAATGAAAAAGTTCGTCGTAGGTGACGGTGGCGGTACCGAGTTTGCCGACCACGATGCCGGCCGCGCGATTCGCGAGCCCGACCGCCTCGACCAGCGTAAGACCCGCGCCGAGCATGGCGGCGAGCGTGGCGATCACGGTGTCGCCCGCGCCCGATACATCATACACTTCACGTGCAACGGCCGATGTATGCAGGATGCCGTCGTCGGCGAAGAGCGTCATACCCTCTTCCGAACGCGTCAGCAGCAAGGCCTTGAACTCGAGATCGGCGCGCAGTTTGGTCACGCGCGCGATCAGATCCTCTTCGGATTTCCACTGTCCGACCACCTCGCGCAACTCGGCGCGATTCGGTGTGATCAGCGTGGCGCCGCGATAGCGCTCCCAGTCGTCGCCCTTCGGATCGACCAGCACCGGCTTACCCGCCGCATGCGCCTTGGCGATCATCTGGGTGACGTGCGTGAGACCACCCTTCGCGTAATCGGACATCAGGATCACGTCGTGCGACGGCAGCAGATCGTCGAAACGCGCGAGCCCCGCGAGCAGCACTTCGTGCGCCGGCGAGTTTTCGAAGTCGACGCGCAGCAACTGCTGCTGACGCGACAACACGCGCAGTTTGATCGTGGTGAGCAAATCCGGATCGCGTTCCAGATGCGGCGCCACGCCACTTTCGGCGAGGAGTTGCACGATGCGCTCGCCGGGCTCGTCATGGCCGACCACGCACAGCAAACCCGCTTGCGCGCCGAGCGCCACCGCATTGCGCGCCACGTTCGCGGCACCGCCAAGACGGTCTTCCTGGCGCTGCACATGCACGACCGGCACCGGCGCTTCCGGCGAAATACGGTTCACGTCGCCAAACCAGTAGCGATCGAGCATCACGTCGCCGACCACCAGCACGCGCGCCGCGCCAAGGCGTTCGCGCGGCACTACGGTCAGTGCGGACGTGGGTGTGGACTGAGCGGCTTCAGGCATTGCTGGAGACATCGGCCGGAAATTCAGAGGGCTGGGCATAAGGTCGTCCAATCGAGTGATAGTCGATGCCGAGTTCGGTCATCGCGTCCGGCTCGTACAGATTGCGGCCGTCGAAAATCAGCGGTGACTTGAGCACCGATTTCAGGTGCACGAAATCCGGGCTCTTGAATTCCTTCCATTCGGTGACGACCACCAGCGCGTCGGCGCCGGTGAGCGTTTCGTCCTGGGTGCTCGTGAACGTGAGACGCGCAAGCTGGTCCGGCGCATCGTGCAGATCTATGGCGAACACACGGCGCGCTTCGGCAACCGCGACCGGATCGTACGCGCGAACCTGCGCGCCACGCGCCAGCAATTCAGCGATCACGCGACGGCTCGGCGCTTCGCGCATGTCGTCGGTATTCGGCTTGAATGCAAGACCCCACACGGCGAACGTGCGGCCGCTCAGATCTTCACCGAGCTTGGCCGTGATCTTGTTCACCAGCACGTCTTTCTGCTTGTAGTTCACTTCCTCGACGGCTTCGAGGATGCGCAGATTGTGGCCGGTTTCGGCGGCGGTGCGGATCAGCGCCTGCACGTCTTTCGGAAAGCACGAGCCGCCGTAGCCCGCGCCGGCATACAGGAAGTGATAGCCGATGCGCGGGTCCGAGCCAATGCCGCGACGCACCGCTTCGATATCCGCGCCGACCCGGTCGGCCAGATTCGACATCTCGTTCATGAACGAGATGCGCGTGGCCAACATCGCATTGGCGGCGTATTTCGTAAACTCAGCCGAGCGCACATCCATGTACAGCGTGCGTTCGTGATTGCGGTTAAACGGCGCGTACAGACGCTTCATCAGCTCGCGCGCACGCAGGCCGGCCTCATCCTCGTCGCTGCCGAGCACGATGCGATCGGGACGCATGAAGTCGTCGACCGCCGCGCCTTCCTTCAGAAACTCCGGGTTCGACACCACCGAGAAGCGGTGCTGTTCGCTATTGGCGAGCCCGCGCTTGGCCAGTTCCTCTTCGACCACCGCGCGCACACGTTGCGCGGTGCCGACCGGCACCGTCGACTTGTCGACGATCACCTTGAAGCCGTTCATCGTGCGGCCGATGTTGCGCGCCGCTTCGAGCACGTATTGCAGATCGGCCGAGCCGTCTTCGTCGGGCGGCGTGCCGACAGCGATGAACTGCACCTCGCCGTGCGCCACGCTCGCTTCGATATCCGTCGAAAACGTGATGCGGCGCGCCGCACGCGTACGGGCGATGATCTCCAGCAAACCCGGCTCGTGGATCGGCACGCCGCCGTTGTTGAGGATTTCGATTTTGCGCGGATCGACGTCGAGACAGAAGACGTCATGGCCGATTTCGGCGAGGCACGCGCCGGTGACGAGACCAACATAGCCCGTGCCGATAATGGTGATTTTCATACGCTTTCCGGTAGAGGGTTCCGGTGAGGGTTTCTCGTAGTGAACAAGGCCGTCATGATCCCACCCGGCCTAATTCGCCTGGCGGGCCGCCGTCGTTGCGGCGCGGCTATGCAATTCCATTCGCTATCAGTTCGACGCCGTGATCGGTTCGACGCGACGCGGCGCATAGGTTTCCCAACCGCTGCAACCCGGACACTGCCAGTAGAACAGCCGCGCCCTGAAACCACAATTCTGGCACGTATACCGTGGCAGATTTTTGGTGCGCTGGCGAATCAGCGTACGCATCAGCTCGAGCTCGCTCTTGCGCGGCTCTTCCGCGACAGCTTCCTGCGCTTCCAGGAGACGCGTCATGCCCGCCAGATTCGGCGACTTCTGCATCTGCGAGCGTGCCAGCGCGTGAGCGGCGTCGGGCCCGCGCACCGCTGCAATGTACTGATAGATCACGTCGAGCAGATCATTCGACGGATAGCGGTCCACCCATGTGATGAGCAGATCGGCGCCATCCTGCGGACGGCCGAGCGCCTCATAGGCCTTCATCAGCTTTTCAGCGACGAGCGGCAGATAGGCGGGATTCTGTTCCTCCACACGCCGCCATTGGACGATCGCGGCCTCTTGTGAACCGGCCGTCGCGTCAACGTCGCCGAACAGTATCGTGGCGCGTACGTTGGTTGGGTTCGCCTTCAATGCAAAGCCAAGCTGCCGGCGCGCCTCGTCTGCGTTTTTCTGCTGAAGCGCTTCCTGCGCGAGCTCGCAATGAAACTGCGCGATGTCCTTGTCGAGCGACTCGGCGCCCATTGTTTCCAGATGGCGCGCGATATCTATCGACTTAACCCAGTCTTTCTCGATCTGGTAGATGGTGAGCAGCGCACGCTGCGCACCCAACGCGTAATTGCCGGTTTCGAGCGAGCGGAAGGTTTCCTCGGCACGATCGAGCAAACCGGCCTTCAGAAAGTCCTGGCCCAGTTCGAACAGCGCGTGATCCCGCTCGGTGACCGGCAGATCGGTGCGGCTCAGCAGGTTCTGATGCACGCGGATCGCACGGTCCGTCTCACCGCGGCGGCGGAACAGGTTACCCAGTGCAAAATGCAACTCGATCGTTTCCGGGTCGAGCTTGACGACTTCGATAAACGCGTCGATCGCCTGGTCGGGCTGCTCATTGAGCAGGAAATTCAGGCCGCGGAAGTACGAACGCGGCAGGTTGGCGCTTTCGGACAGCAGCGTCTTGAGGTCGTAGCGCGCGGCCATCCAGCCGAACGCAAAAGCGACGGGTATGACAAGCAGCCACCAGAAGTCTAGATCCATGCGATTAATGCAAATGTGCGGGAAAGCGGAAGCGGAAAGCCGCGCTTCAGAAGCGCGGCAGAAGACAACTTAGATCAACGGCGGCATGGGCGGTTGTTCGACCACCACCGGAGCTTCGCGCGCCACACGCAACTCACGCTTGAGCCGGCCGTTCTCCATGCGCAGGCGCACCATGCCCGGCATGGACGACACCAGCCCGGCCAGCAGCCCCACCACGAAGAACGCGAGGCCGATCAGAATCAAAGGCGCCGACCACGCGTAACCCGCGAGGAAATTCAGCGTAGCAGTTTGTGTATTGGAGAGTGCGAGCACCAGCAGGAGCACGAACACCAGCACACGGATCAGCCAGACGATAAATTTCATGAATAGGTCTCTTGACGGCAGTTGCGGGGTGACGCCGGCTTGATGACGCGTCGCGCCACGGTGTTGCCCGCGCCGAAGTGACCCGTATTGTAATGGATGCCCTCGCGGCTGGGCAGGAACTGGCTGATAGAGGACTTACGCGAGGTTTACCTTGCCGCAAGCGGATGCATGGGCAGGTGTGTTCGATTGGGGAATGTGCCGGGCTTCAGGAACGAAAAAGCGGACGAAAAAACGGAGAAAAGACGGAGAAAAGATGTGGACGAAAAAAAAGCGCCCGAAGGCGCTTTTTCTGGTCTTTTGCCGTCTGGCTTTGGCCGCTGACGCTACCAATGCCATGCTGCGAACCGCACAGCGAAGCATTTACAGGTCGTCGTCATCCGGCTCGTCGGCCTTCAACGGCTCGCCCGAACGTCGATCTACCCGTTCGCGCAATTCCTTGCCCGGCTTGAAATGCGGTACGTACTTCTCAGGTACCAGCACCTTCTCGCCCGACTTCGGATTACGCCCGACGCGGGAGGGACGACGATTAAGGCCGAAGCTGCCGAAGCCGCGAATTTCAATGCGATGGCCGTTGGCAAGCGCCTCCGACATCGCATCAAGCATCGTCTTCACCGCGAAATCCGCATCTTTAAGTACAAGCTGCGGAAATCGCGTAGCCAGCTGGGCGACCAATTCCGATTTGGTCATACTGCAGCAGACCTCGCAAGAAAACGCCGGGCCGCCCCCATGTTGTTATGCTCCCCCTCGCGGGGGACCTGCCGCTGAGCGACAGGTTTGGGGGCGTTCCTCAATTACTGGTTCTGACCGTCGAGCTTGGCCTTCAGCAGCGCGCCAAGGTTCGTCGTGCCGGTAGCAGCAGAGCTCGAATCCGACGAAGCCAGGCCGCGGATCGCTTCCTGTTGCTCAGCCGAATCCTTGGCCTTGACCGACAGGTTGATACCACGCGACTTGCGATCGATGTTGATGATCATCGCGTTGACCTTGTCGCCTTCCTTCAGCACGTTGCGAGCATCTTCCACGCGGTCTTGTGCGATTTCCGAAGCACGCAGATAGCCTTCGACTTCCGCCGACAGCTGAACCACTGCACCCTTCGCATCTACCGTCTTGACCACGCCGTCGACGATCGAACCCTTGTCGTTCATTGCAACGAAGTTGCTGAACGGGTCGCCTTCGAGCTGCTTGATACCCAGCGAAATGCGTTCCTTCTCGACGTCGATGCCGAGAACGATCGCTTCCACTTCGTCGCCCTTCTTGTACTTGCGAACTGCTTCTTCGCCCGTTTCCGACCACGACAGGTCCGACAGGTGAACCAGACCGTCGATGCCGCCAGGCAGACCGATGAAGACGCCGAAGTCGGTGATCGACTTGATTGCGCCTTGCAGCTTGTCGCCCTTCTTGAAGTTGCGGCTGAAGTCGTCCCACGGGTTCGGCTTGCATTGCTTCATGCCGAGGCTAATACGGCGGCGGTCTTCGTCGATTTCGAGAACCATGACTTCGACTTCGTCGCCCAGCTGAACAACCTTCGACGGTGCAACGTTCTTGTTCGTCCAGTCCATTTCCGACACGTGAACCAGGCCTTCGATGCCCGATTCGACTTCGACGAATGCGCCGTAGTCGGTGATGTTGGTGACCTTACCGAACAGGCGCGTGCCCGACGGGTAACGGCGGGAAATGCCTTCCCACGGATCGTCGCCCAGTTGCTTGATACCCAGCGAAACGCGGTTCTTTTCTTGATCGAACTTGAGGATCTTCGCGGTGACTTCCTGGCCAACCGACAGAACTTCGCTCGGGTGACGCACACGACGCCATGCGATGTCGGTGATGTGCAGCAGGCCGTCGATACCGCCGAGGTCCACGAACGCGCCGTAATCGGTGATGTTCTTCACCACGCCTTCCACGATCGCGCCTTCCTTCAGCGTTTCGAGCAGCTTTGCGCGCTCTTCGCCTTGGGTCGCTTCGATCACAGCACGGCGCGACAGCACGACGTTGTTACGCTTGCGGTCGAGCTTGATGACGCGGAATTCCAGCGTCTTGCCTTCGTACGGGGTCGTGTCCTTGACCGGACGCGTGTCAACCAGCGAACCCGGCAGGAACGCGCGGATGCCGTTGACCATGACGGTCATGCCGCCCTTGACCTTGCCCGTGATCGTGCCGGTCACGAGTTCGTTGTTGTCGAGAGCCTTTTCCAGCGACAGCCACGAAGCCAGGCGCTTCGCCTTGTCGCGCGACAGGATCGTGTCGCCATAGCCGTTTTCCAGCGCGTCGATCGCGACGGAAACGAAGTCGCCCGCCTGCACTTCTACCTCGCCCGCGTCGTTCAGGAACTCTTCGAGCGGGATGTAGGCTTCGGACTTGAGACCAGCGTTGACGACCACGAAGTTGTGGTCAACACGCACGACTTCGGCGGAGATCACCTCGCCAGCGCGCATGTCTTGCTTGGTCAGCGACTCTTCGAACAGAGCCGCAAAAGATTCGGTATTCGGGTTGGAAGTTTGCAGGTCGGACATAAAAATCAAAATTTGCATGGTTCTCGCGGTGCCCGGCTGGCCGGATGGTCAGCAACTTCGGCAAGAAAGCGAATGCCACGCGGGGTTAAGGGGTTAATACACGCTCCACAACACACGCGGAGCACCTACTGACAACGTTACTTCTCACTACTTTTCTACTGCGCCCACTGCTCAGACGCCACTCGGACATCAGGCATGCGGGACCCATGCTTCATACCACTGCACCACCTGTTCGACCGCCTGGTCGACCGACAATGCTGAAGTATCAAGCAGCTTTGCATCCGCTGCGGGCTTGAGCGGCGCGGCCGTGCGCTGACTGTCACGCTCGTCGCGCTCACGCAAATCCCGGAGCAAGTCATCTATATTAGCAGAAAATCCTTTTTGGATCAATTGCTTATGCCGGCGTGCCGCACGGGCCTCGACGCTGGCGGTCATGAACACCTTCAGCACGGCGTCCTGGAAGATCACCGTGCCCATGTCGCGGCCGTCGGCGACCAGCCCCGGTTCCTTACGGAAAGCCCGCTGACGGGCTACCAGCGCGGTTCGCACGGGCGCGTGCACGGCAATCGCCGAGGCCCGGCTGCCGACTTCTTCGGCACGAATGTCGGCGGATACGTCGGCGCCGTCGAGCTGCGCCAGCCCCTCGCGAAAGGTGATGTGCAGGTCGTCGATCAGCTTTACCAGCGCCTCGACGTCATCCGCCACGATGTTGTAGCGCATGCTGGCCAGCGCGGCGAGCCGGTACAACGCGCCGCTATCCAGCAAATGGAAGCCGAGATTCGCGGCAACCAGCGCGGCCACGGTGCCTTTGCCCGAGGCGCTGGGGCCGTCGATCGTAATGACGGGCGTTTGGTGAAAGGGACGGATCGGTTTCATCGAAAAAGTCGCACGTCAGTCGATTCAGAGCGAATCAGGGTTGAGCGAGCGCGGTGAAGCGCTCGAAATAGTCAGGGAACGTCTTGCCGACGCACTTCGGGTCGTTGATCCGGACCGGCACGCCGCCCAGGCTCACGAGCGAGAAGCACATCGCCATGCGGTGATCGTCGTAGGTGTCGATCGAAGCGTTCGGAATCAGCTTTTCAGGCGGCGTGACGACGAGGAAATCCTCGCCCTCCTGCACTTTCGCGCCGACCTTGCGCAGTTCGATGGCCATCGCGGCGATCCGGTCGGTTTCCTTCACCCGCCAGCTCGCGATGTTGCGCAGCGTGGTCGTGCCGTCCGCAAACAGCGCGGCGACGGCGATCGTCATCGCGGCGTCCGGAATCAGGTTGAAGTCCATGTCGATCGGATCGAGCTTGCCGTTATCGTTGCCGACACCGCGCACTTCGATCCAGTCGTCGCCCATCTGCAGGTTCGCGCCCATCTTGATGAGCGCATCGGCGAAACCGACGTCGCCCTGGATGCTGGAGCGGCCCACTCCTTCCACCCGCAGCGGGCCGCCGCCGAGCGCGCCCGCCGCGAGGAAATATGATGCCGACGACGCGTCGCCTTCCACCATGATCGTGCCCGGCGACTGATAACGCTGCCCCGCCGGCACGATGAACCGGTGCCATTCATGGCGCTCGACCTTGATGCCGAAACGCTCCATCAGCTTGATCGTGATCTCGATGTACGGTTTCGAGATCAGCTCACCGTCCACCTGTACGGTCGTTACGCCGCTTTCGGTACGCAACAGCGGCAACGTCATCAGCAGTGAAGTCAGGAACTGGCTCGACACATCGCCGCGTACGCGGATCGGCGCATCAGCCGTGATTTGCGCCGGGCGAATCCGCAGCGGCGGATAGCCTTCGTTCTCTTCGTAGTCGATCTTCGCACCGATCTGCCGCAAACCGTCGACCAGATCACCGATCGGCCGCTCGTGCATACGCGGCACGCCGTGGATACGATAGTCGCCGCCATTCACGGCGAGCGCCGCGGTCAGCGGACGCACCGCCGTGCCGGCATTGCCGAGGAACAGATCGGCCGTGCGCGCCGTGAACGCGCCACGCGTGCCGCTCACGACACAGGTGTCGCCTTCGCGCTTCAGACGCACACCGAGCTTTTCGAGCGCGTCGAGCATCACGCGGGTGTCGTCGGAGTCGAGCAGGTTCGTGATCGTCGTTTCGCCTTCGGCGAGCGCCGCGAGCAGCAGCACGCGATTCGAAATGCTTTTCGAGCCGGGCAAACGAACCGTGCCGGACGCACGAGAAAATGGTCCGAGATCGAGGAATTCCATGATTGAGTCCAGTTCCGGTTATTTCGAAGCGTCGCCGAGGGCGGCCCCTGCACTGCGCTGTTCCTGCCATTCGCTGCGCGCGACGCGCGAGCGCGCGAACACGGCTTCGAGCGCCGCGCCGTCGCCGGCTTCGATCGCCGCGCGCAAGCGCGCGAGCACCGCCGTGTAGGCATCCAATTCGTCGAGCAACGCGGCGCGATTCGCCACGCACACATCGCGCCACATTTCCGGGCTCGACGCGGCGATGCGCGTGAAGTCACGGAAGCCGCCGGCAGCGAATGAAAATTTCAGCGCGGCGTCGGGCGAATTGAGAATCTGCTCGACCAGCGCGAACGACAAAACGTGCGGCAAATGGCTCACCGATGCGAGCACGCGATCGTGCTGCTCGGGCGTCATCTCCCGCACACAGGCGCCGGTTGCACGCCACATCGCGGCAACGCGCTCGACCACTTCCGGCGCGTTCTCCGGCAGCGGACACAAGACGACGTTGCGATTCACGTACAGATCAGGCAACGCCGCATCGGGGCCGCTCGCTTCACGGCCGGCAATCGGATGCCCCGGCACGAACTGGCCGATGCGCGCGCCGAGCGCCGCGCGCGCGGAAGCCACGACGTCCGACTTGGTGCTGCCGGCATCGGTGACGATCGTATTGGTATCGAGAAACGGCGCAATGCGTTCGAGCAGCGGCTGAGTCTGCGCGACAGGTGCGGCAAGCAGCACGAAATCGGCACCGGACAGCGCCGCACGCAACGCCGCGTCGTCACCCAACGCCGCGGTTTCATCAACCACACCCAACTCGAGCGCGCGCGCCGTCGACGCGGACGAACGCCCAACACCAATCACGGTTCGCGCGCCTACCGCCTCGCCTCGTTCACGCAACGCGCGCGCGAGCGATCCGCCGATCAGGCCGACACCGAAAATCACCAGCTTATTAAAAGAAAACGCGGCCACGTCGGTCACTGAAAAAGCGCGCCTTTCATGATTGAGGCGCGCGGGTCAAGGTCAACCGCTTACGCGGTGGCGAGCGTCTTTTCGAGCGCCGCGAGGAACGCTTCGTTTTCTTCCGGCAGGCCGATCGTGATGCGCAGCCACTGCGGCAAACCGTAGTTGCCGACCGGACGAACGATCACGCCCTGCTTGAGCAACGCGAGGTTGACGCGGTTGCCGGCTGCGTCGTCATTGCCGACCCGCACCAGCACGAAGTTGCCGTCCGACGGCACATACTCGAGGCCGAGTTTGTCGAAGGCTTCGGTCAAAAGACGATAGCCTTGCGCATTCAGCGCCGCGCTCTTTTCCAGAAACGCCTTGTCGTTCAGCGCTGCGATCGCCGCGGCCTGTGCCAGCGTGTTCACGTTGAACGGCTGACGCAGACGGTTCAGCAGATCGGTCAATTCAGGCTGCGCGATCGCAAAGCCGACACGCAGGCCGGCCAGGCCAAAAGCCTTCGAGAAGGTGCGCGAGACCAGCAGGTTCGGATAACGGCGCACCCACGCGATCGAGTCGTAGCGTTTCTCTTCCGGCAGATATTCCGTGTACGCCTCGTCGAGCACGACGACCACGTTGCGCGGCACCTTGTCGAGAAACGCTTCGAGCTTCGCGCCTTCGATAAACGTGCCAGTCGGGTTGTTCGGGTTGGCGACGAAGATCAGGCGGGTGTCGTCCGTGATCGCGGCGAGCATCGCGTCAAGGTCGTGGCCGTACTTGACGGCCGGTACGACGATTGCATTTGCGCCCACGCCTTGCGTGGCGAGCGCGTAGACCGCGAACGAGTATTGCGCGTAGACGATCGACTGTCCCTTCTCCACGAACGCATGCGCGGCAATTTCGAGAATGTCGTTGCTGCCGTTGCCGAGCGTGACCCAGTCGGCCGGCACGCCGTAGCGCTCGCTCAGCGCTGCCTTCAGTTCGAATGCATTCGCGTCCGGATAGCGACCGAGTTCGCTGGCCGCCTGGGCCATGGCGCGTTGTGCCGATTCCGGCATGCCCAGCGGATTTTCGTTCGACGCGAGCTTCACGATGGTCGCTTCGTCGAGGCCAAACTCGCGAGCGACTTCCGAAATCGGCTTGCCGGCGATGTAAGGCGCGATCGCGCGCACATAGGAAGGACCGAAGGACGTTGTCATGAAAATCTCCGAACGACTAATTAGTAGTAAGTGGACCTGCGACAGGCGCGCCTGGGCCGACATCAACGGGCGCGCGGATACGAGCCGAGTATCTTCAGGAACGCGGCCTTCTGACCGAGTTCGGTGAGTGCGGCGGCAACCGCCGGCTCGTCGCGATGACCTTCGACGTCGATATAGAAGTAGTACTCCCACGTGCCGACGCGCGCCGGGCGCGACTCGAAACGGGTCATGGACACGCTATGGCGCGCCAACGGCTCCAGCAACTTGAACACGGCACCGGGCTCGTTCGCCACCGAAACGATCAACGACGTCTGATCGTGCCCGCTGACGCCAGTGCGCTCCTTGCCGATCATCACGAAACGCGTGCGGTTGTGCGGGTCGTCCTGGATCAGGGCGTACGCGACTTGCAGACCGTAATGAGTCGCCGCGCGGTCGCCTGCGATGGCGGCAACCGTCGGATCTTCCGCCGCCATGCGCGCGGCTTCGGCATTGCTCGACACCGCCTGCCGTTCGAGATGCGGCGCGTTGGTCGCAAGCCAGCGCTGGCACTGGGCGAGCGCCTGCGCGTGCGCGCACACCCTGGTCACGCCAGTGAGGCCGCCGTTCAGCGTCAGGAGATTATGGTGAATCGGCAGGGCCAGTTCGCCGCCGATCGTCAGTTGGGTTTGCAACAGCAGATCGAGCGTGCGCGACACCGCGCCTTCGGTCGAATTCTCGACCGGCACGACGCCAAACTCGGCTGCACCTGCTTCGACCGAGCGAAATACTTCGTCGATCGACGGGCACGGCAGACCTTCGATCGACTGACCGAAGTACTCGTGCATCGCCTGTTCGCTATACGTCCCGACCGGGCCGAGATACGCGGCCTTGATGCTCTTTTCGAGCGCGCGGCTCGCAGCCATGATCTCGCGCCAGATCGCGCTGATATGCTCGCTGGCCAGCGGGCCGTCGCTCATATCCTGCAAGCGCGCGATCACCTGCTGCTCGCGCTCGGGGCGGAACACCGGTGCGTTGAAATGCTTCTTCACCTCGCCCACTTCGAGCGCCACCGCGGCACGCTGATTGAGAAGCGCGATCAGCTGCGCGTCGAGCGCGTCGATGCGTTCGCGGAGGGGTTTGAGTCGGGTATTGAGTTCGTCGTCCATGCGTGAAAACGGCCCTGCCGGTAGCTGCTGCACAAATGCGTGCTGGAAAGGATGCGCGTGCCTGAATATCGAAGACGATCAGGCGCTGCGCTGTTCGAATTCCTTCATGTATTCGACAAGCGCTTTGACGCCTTCGAGCGGGACGGCGTTATAAATCGACGCCCGCATGCCGCCGACGGACTTGTGGCCCTTTAGCTGCACCATTCCCCGCGCTTTCGCGCCGGCCAGGAAATCTTCGTTGCGCGACTCGTCGGCGAGGAAAAACGGTACGTTCATCCGCGAGCGCGAGCCACGCTCGACCTTGTTCAGATAGAAGCTGCTCGAATCGATCGTGTCGTACAACAGCTTCGATTTCTCGAGGTTACGCGCTTCCATCGCGGTAAGGCCGCCCTGCTTCTTCAACCACTTGAACACCAGCCCTGCGATGTAGATCGCGTACGTGGGCGGCGTGTTGTACATCGAATTGTTCTCGGCGACGGTTTTCCATTCGAACGCCGATGGGCAGATCGCCTGCGAGCGGTCCAGCATGTCTTCGCGGACGATCACGACGGTCACACCCGCCATGCCGATGTTCTTCTGCGCGCCGCCGAACAGCACGCCATATTTGGCGATGTCCATCGGGCGCGACAGGATGTGCGACGAGGCGTCCGCCACCAGCGGAATATCGCCGAGGTCGGGAATCTCGAACGTTTCGACGCCGTGAATCGTTTCGTTGGTGCACAGATGCACGTACGCGGGATCGTCCGACAGTTGCCATTCCGAGCGCGCCGGCGCGCGAGTGAAGCCCTCTGCCGTCTGGCCGCTCGCCGCCAGATGCACCGTGCCGTACTTTTGCGCTTCTTTCAGCGACTTTTGCGACCAGGAACCCGTCACGACGAAATCCGCGCGCGGTTTCGCGCCCATCAGATTCATCGGCACGATCGCGTTTTCGCCCAGGCCGCCGCCTTGCAGGAACAGGATGCGGTGGCTGGCGGGCACCGCGAGCAAGTCGCGCAGATCGACGAGCGCTTCCTCGTGGATCGACATGAATTCTTTGCCGCGATGGCTCATTTCCATCACGCTCATGCCACTGCCCTGCCAATCGAGCATCTCGTCGGCTGCCTGACGCAGCACTTCTTCGGGCATGGCAGCCGGGCCGGCAGAGAAATTAAAGACGCGCATCGTGAGATCCTGGAAGCTGGCGCGAAAAACGAACAGATCGCGCAAAAATCGGCGAAGTTGGCAGCCGCGAAGGCAGCCATTGCAAAGTTTGCGACGCGAAACTCGACAACGCGAGTTTCGCGACACGCGTCTGGCAACACGCGTTTGACAACATTTCCGCGCCCAAAAAGAAAATGGCCGTCTGCGCGTGTGCGCAAACGGCCATTATCGCATTGTCACCGCCAACCCGCCAAACCCGGCACGCCATATGGCTTACCGAGCGGCGGGTAACGCGATGTCAGCGCAGCCTTTCGACCTTTTGACTCAACTCGCTGGCTTATTTAGCCAACTCATTTAACCAATTTACTTAGCCGGCTTGACCGAAGCGACTTCCTTGTCAGCCTGGTCGCGCGTTGCCTTGATCGATTGCGGCATGTACTTTTGCATCAGGCCATTCACGACGTCGCGGCCAACCTGGTCTTGCACCTGGATGAACTTGCGGCCGGTCGGGCTCTTGTAGAACGCGGTCAGATCCTTGATTTCCGACGTGCTGTAGTACTTCGCGTAAGCGTCGTACTGAGCTTGCATCGCGTCCTGGCGGAAGCTGTCCGTTGCGAACACTTGACCTGCACCGTCAACCAGCTTCGGCACTGCGTTCTTTTGCAGCGTCGGGACGGAAGCCTGCTTCTGCTTGTCCGTCATCGTCTTGTTTTCGCTCAGGGCGTCCGACAGGATAGCCGGAACCAGCTGCTTGGCTTGCATCTGGGCGCTGTTGCCGATCGCGCCGACGAGCTTCTGCGCGTCGATTGCGTCCAGCAGGTCCTTGATTGCAGCCTGCTTGGCCGGATCAACCGGTGCAGCGGCAGCAGCCGGAGCCGCCGGGGCCGGGCTCTGAAGCGCTTGAGCCATAGCGAAGGTCGGCACGAGAGCAGCCAGCAACATCAGTTGTTTGAATCGTTTTTGCATCATTACTCCCTAAGAGAAATTAACTTGAACTGCAAGCTGCGCGGGATGCGTATCGGCCCGACACGCCATTGTTCCCTGCGCAGCTTTCAACCAATAACTGAGACTGAAAGCTGCCGACGCGAATCAGGCCGCACCACCGTCTTCACTGCCGTTGTCGCCTTCGGCAGGACCTTCGGTGTCGCCTTCCACATCGATATCTGCTTCCGCCTCAGCAACCTGTTGCAGACCTGAAAGCTTGGTCCCTTCGTCAAGGCTGATGAGTGTAACACCTTGGGTTGCGCGCCCCATTTCGCGGATTTCCGATACGCGAGTACGAATCAGCACGCCCGTATTGGTGATCAGCATGATCTGCGCTTCCTGATCCACCAGCGTCGCGGCGACGACCTTGCCGTTACGCTCCGACGTCTGGATCGCGATCATTCCCTTGGTGCCGCGCCCGTGACGCGTGTACTCGATGATCGGCGTGCGCTTGCCGTAGCCGTTTTCGGTTGCAGTCAGCACCGACTGCTGCTCGTCGCCGGCCACCAGCAACGCAATCACACTCTGACCGTCTTCGAGTTGCATGCCGCGTACGCCACGCGCCTCGCGGCCCATCGGGCGCACGTCGTTCTCGTCGAAGCGAACTGCCTTGCCCGAATCCGAGAACAGCATCACGTCATGCTGACCGTCTGTGATCGCGGCGCCGATCAGGTAGTCGCCGTCATCCAGGCCGACCGCAATAATACCCTTGCGCAACACGCGGCCAAAGGCTTCTAGCGGCGTCTTTTTTACGGTTCCTAACGCGGTGCCCATAAAGACGAATTTGTCAGCCGAAAATTCCTTGACTGGCAAGACAACCGTAATCTTCTCGCCGTCCTGCAGCGGGAAGATATTGACGATCGGACGGCCGCGCGAGTTCCGCGAACCTTGCGGCACTTCGTAGACCTTCACGCTGTAGACGCGACCACGATTCGAGAAGCACAGAATGTGATCGTGCGTGTTCGCGATGAACAGCGTGTCGATCCAGTCGTCTTCCTTCATCGCCGTGGCCTGTTTGCCGCGGCCACCCCGCTTCTGCGCACTGTATTCGGACAGCGGCTGCGATTTCACATAGCCCGCGTGCGACATGGTCACGACCATCTCCTGCGGCGTGATCAGGTCTTCGGTGTTCAGTTCGGTTGCGTTCAGCTCGATCTTCGAGCGGCGCGCGTCGCCGAATTCGGCTTTGATCGACGTCAGTTCCTCGACGATGATCGCCGTGATGCGTTCCGGGCGAGCCAGAATGTCCAGCAGGTCGGCGATTTGCGCCATCACTTCGCGGTACTCGCCGATGATCTTGTCCTGCTCCAGACCCGTCAGGCGTTGCAGACGCATCTGCAAGATTTCCTGAGCCTGGGTGTCGGACAAGCGGTAGAGGCCGTCGGACTGCATACCGAACGACGGATTCAAACCGTCAGGGCGATACGCCTCACGACCACCGGCCGACGCGTTTTCCGTCTCGGCGCGCGACAACATTTCGCGCACCAGCGACGAATCCCACGGACGCGCCATCAATTCCTGCTTGGCGATCGGCGGTGTCGGCGCAGCCTTGATGATCGCGATGAACTCGTCGATGTTGGCGAGCGCGACAGCCAGACCTTCGAGCACGTGACCGCGTTCGCGGGCCTTGCGCAGTTCGTATACAGTGCGCCGCGTCAGCACTTCCCGGCGATGCGACAGGAAGCACGCCAGCATTTCCTTCAGGTTCAGCAGTTTCGGCTGGCCGTCGACCAGCGCGACCATGTTCATGCCGAAGGTGTCCTGAAGCTGGGTCGCCTTATACAGATTGTTGAGAACGACTTCCGGCACTTCGCCGCGCTTCAACTCGATCACGACGCGCATGCCGCTCTTGTCGGATTCGTCGCGGATGTCGGAGATGCCTTCGAGCTTCTTCTCGTTGACCAGCTCGGCGATGCGCTCAAGAAGTGAGCGCTTGTTCACCTGGTACGGCAGCTCGTCGACGATGATCGACATGCGCTGACCGCGGTCGATTTCCTCGAAGTGGGTAAGCGCGCGCATCACAACGCGGCCGCGGCCAGTGCGATAGCCGTCGCGAACGCCGGCCACGCCGTAGATGATGCCGGCGGTCGGGAAGTCAGGCGCCGGAATGATCTCGATCAGTTCGTCGATCGTGGCTTCCGGGTTTTTCAGCAGATGCTGACATGCGTCGACAACCTCGTTGAGGTTGTGCGGCGGGATGTTGGTCGCCATGCCGACCGCAATACCGGACGAGCCATTGATCAGTAGATTGGGAATACGCGCCGGCAGGATGGCCGGTTCGTTTTCACTGCCGTCGTAGTTCGGCGTGAAATCGACGGTTTCCTTGTCGATATCGGCCAGCAGCTCGTGGCCGATCTTTGCCATGCGGATTTCGGTATACCGCATTGCCGCGGCGTTGTCGCCGTCGACCGAACCGAAGTTGCCCTGACCGTCCACCAGCATGTAGCGCAGCGAGAAGTTCTGCGCCATCCGGACGATGGTGTCGTAAACAGCCGTGTCGCCGTGCGGGTGATATTTACCGATGACGTCGCCGACAATACGCGCCGACTTCTTGTACGCCCGGTTCCAGTCGTTGTTCAGTTCGTGCATCGCGTACAGCACGCGCCGGTGCACCGGCTTCAGGCCATCGCGAACATCGGGAAGCGCACGCCCCACGATCACGCTCATCGCGTAATCGAGATACGAACGGCGCATTTCCTCCTCTAGGGAGATTGGCAGAGTCTCTTTGGCGAATTGATCCATTATCCGTATCTTTTACGTGCCAAGGCGACGGCGTGAAGCTGACCTCACCTCGCCGCGCCTTCGCGTAAGCATTGCAGGCGCAACGCATCACGCGATTCTAACATGCCGCGCATCCGCCCCCGGCTGGGGTACGTATACCTATTAGCAGACGAGAGGGAACGGCGCCTGAACGCCCCATGATGAAGTCGGGGCAGGCTCGATTTGTGCGTGGGGCAATTCGCCGCTCAGCCATGACTGGCGGTGCCTACAGCGGATTGCTTCTGTTGCGCATGCACCACAATTGGAGGGCGATTTGATCGGGGGCAGATTTTTTTATCGTTGGAAGGGAACGATATGGCAAAATGCCAACGCACAAAGAGTTAGACACTGCTCGAAGTCTACACAGCACGTTTTTTGTTCTACACCGATGTTATACTTCGAGCAATGTATGACTTGTCTTCGTCAACAGGCTCGCAGTAAACCTGCGGTAATCTCAATTTCGAGAGGAGAAATATGAATAAACTTTCAAAGCTCGCGTTCATTGCAGCTACCGCAGTTATGGCTGCATCCGCCATGGCGCAATCGGTGCCGGCGTCGCGACAAGCTACGAACGACAACTGGGTGAATGGTACCGGCGAATACGTGTGGATGAACGGCACGAACGAGCTTTGCTGGCGCGATGCATTCTGGACGCCGGCAACGGCCAACGCTAAGTGCGATGGCGCCCTGGTTGCCCAGGCTCCGACCCCGCCGGCTCCGGTCGCACCTGCACCGGCTATTACGAGCCAAAAGATTACGTATCAAGCTGACGCTCTGTTCGACTTTGACAAGGCTATCCTGAAGCCGGCTGGCAAGGAAAAGCTGGACGATCTGGCATCGAAGGTCGGCTCGCTGAACCTGGAAGTCATCGTTGCAACGGGTTACACGGACCGTATCGGTTCGGACAAGTACAACGACCGCCTGTCGCTGCGCCGTGCTCAAGCAGTGAAGTCGTACCTCGTGAGCAAGGGCATCGAATCCAACCGTATCTATACGGAAGGCAAGGGCAAGCGCAACCCGGTCACGACCGGTTGCAACCAGAAGAACCACAAGCAACTCGTGGCTTGCCTCGCACCGGATCGTCGCGTGGAAGTCGAAGTTGTCGGTACTTCGAAGCAGTAAGCTACAAGTTACCGCAGTATCAAAGCCCCGCTTCGGCGGGGCTTTTTTTATGCCACAACTGCGGGCGCCGCTCGCCTTCTCCTCCGAGTACGCGCCCGACCTGCCGGAACAGGACGCGCCAGCCACCGCGCGGCATTTTGCCGCCCCGTCGCCCGGCCTATATACTCAGGGTTTATCCTCGAGCGCCCGCTCAACGCTCTCATCGAGGCAGCTTCCGCTATGACCAACGCCGATCCCCACGAACTGCAGAAATTTAGCGACCTCGCGCATCGTTGGTGGGACCCGAACGCCGAATTCAAACCGCTGCATGAACTCAACCCGATTCGCCTGAGCTGGATCGACGCACACGCGCATCTCGCCGGCAAAACCGTGTTGGATATCGGCTGCGGCGGCGGCATTCTGTCGGAGTCGATGGCGGGATTGGGGGCGCATGTGAAAGGAATCGACCTGTCGACCCAAGCGCTCGGCGTCGCAGATCTTCACAGCCTTGAAAGTGGTGTAACCGTCAGTTACGAAGAAATCGCCGCCGAAGCGCTCGCCGCCCGCGAACCCGGCACGTACGACGTCGTCACCTGCATGGAAATGCTCGAGCACGTGCCCCAACCGGCCGCCATTGTCGAAGCATGCAAAACGCTCGTGAAACCCGGCGGCTGGGTGTTTTTCTCCACGCTGAACCGCAATGTGAAGTCGTATCTGTTTGCGGTGATCGGCGCCGAATATATCGCGCGGATGCTGCCCAAGGGTACGCACGACTACGCGCGCTTCATCCGCCCTTCGGAATTGGCGAGCTTTGTGCGCGCCGCCGACCTGCGCACGGCCGACATCAAAGGTATCGTTTATAACCCGCTCAGCAAGCATTTCACGCTGTCCGCCGACACGAGCGTGAACTACATGCTCGCCTGCCGCCGCGACGTCTGATCCGCCCCGACCTGCCCGGACTCAATCCAATCAATGAGCGATCCCACGCCCCTGCCCCAACGCGAAGATAACGACGACGCGCTCGGTCTTTGCCAGGCTGTCCTGTTCGACCTCGACGGCACGCTGGCCGACACCGCCCCCGATCTGGCGGCTGCCGTCAACAAAATGCGCCACGATCGCAGCCTCGAGATGGTGCCGCTCGAAGATCTGCGGCCGCTCGCGTCCGCGGGCGCACGCGGGCTGATCGGCGGGGCGTTCGGCATCGGTCCGGAAGATCACGAGTTCGCGTCGATGCGCGAGGAGTTTCTCGCCAACTACGAAGCAGACTTGTGCATCGAGACCACGCTGTTTCCCGGCATCCCCGAATTGCTCGACGATCTCGACGCGCGGGGCGTGCGCTGGGGCATCGTGACGAACAAGGTGGCTAGGCTCACCGAGCCGCTGATCGCTCAACTCGGCCTCGAAGAACGCGCCGGCTGCGTGGTAAGCGGCGACACGACTCCGCATTCGAAGCCACACCCCGCGCCGCTGTTGCACGCCGCGCGTGAGCTGGATGTGGTGCCGGAGCGCATCGTCTACGTCGGCGACGACCTGCGCGACGTGCAGGCGGGTTTTGCGGCCGGCATGAAGACCATCGCGGCCGCCTACGGTTACTGCGGCAACGACATTCCGCCGACGCAATGGCACGCGCAGCATGTCGTGCACTCGCCCGCGGAATTGCAGAAGCTGCTGCGCGATATCGGCTGAACAGCTGAACGCATACAGCGAACACCGCAGACACACCACACGCAACGCATAGCTTCGGATCGACAGCGCACCCGCACGGCCAGCCATCAAGCCAATCACCCAGGACGTGGCCGTCAAACTATTGTAAAATCTCCGTCTGGCCCAGATATTTTGGGCAACGAACCGCGGGGGCGACCTGGTTTCGACAGGGGTTGCGAAGCGGCTAGGGCATACCGAGGACCCGTCACCTCGTTAATCAATGGGAAAAACGTAACTGCAAACGACGAAACGTTCGCACTGGCAGCCTAAGGGCCGCCGTCCTCTGCCTAGTTCACTGACGGGCTAGAGTCGCAAGACCGGTAGCAATACCGACAGAGGTCATATACGTCAGTTAAGTCTTGGTGGCGTCACGACGCCAAGGTCGAAAATCTAGTGAATCGCCGTCACGCAGCGTGTTCGTCCGCGTCGTGGTGGTTAAATCAAATGACAGAACTAAGTATGTAGAACTAGTCGTAGAGTGCTTCTGGACGCGGGTTCGATTCCCGCCGCCTCCACCAGAACATTGTTTGAAGCAGCACCATCAAGACTCACTCAAAACCCGTAAGCGGCCTGCTGCTTGCGGGTTTTTTGTTGCCTACGCATACAACAGAAGGCCCGCTCATCGAGCGGGCCTTTTTGCTGGCGGGTATGGCGGGTGTCAAAGAAAGCCGCATGAGGCCAAGGGAATAAACGCATCCGTCCAATCGTTTATTCCCCACGCACGACCGCACACTGCGTTCCGCGTGAGACCAACATCAAAACCAGGAGCCGACATCATGCGCAAGACTCTCTTATGCCTCACCACGCTGACTCTCCTCGCACTGCAACAGACGGCTTTTGCCGAGGCCCCAAAGATCGTCGACGGCCGCTTCGTCACCGCGGACGGCATGACGCTCTATACCTTCGACAAAGACACCAAGCCCGGCATGAGCGCCTGCACCGGCGGCTGCATGACTAACTGGCCGGCGGCCATGGCGAGCGCGTCGGACAAGCCCTCAGGCGACTGGACCGTGATTCCTTCGGCCGACGGCAAACAGCAATGGGCTTATAAAGGCCATCCGCTGTATCGCTACGCGGCCGACAAGCAAGCGGGCGACATGAAGGGAGACGGCTTCAAGGACATGTGGCACACGGCGAAGCCATAACCGCACACCGCTGAACGACGGGCCAGAACCGAGAGACCTTATAAAAAACTCAAACGAAAAACGCCGGCTGCAAGCCGGCGTCTCGAACGAATACAAAACGGAAGACGAAAGCGCTTATTCGTCTTTAGGACACTGCAAATTACACCCGTTCGGATCGCCATTGTCGCCGCGCTTGCGCATGGCTGACTTTTTGTTGGACTGGTATTTGTCCGAGGGCGCGGACGCCGCAAACGGCATCTGCGGATGCTCGGCAAGACGGAACTGATCTTGCAGGATCCCGCCCGGCACACCCGGGGAATTCTGTGCGAAAGCAACCGAGGCGGTCGCGAGAAGCACCCCGGCCGTCGCTGCCGCAGCACATGCGTGAAGAAGAACTTTCATATCGGTTCAGCGCGGCGTAGCGCGCGGTTAAGGCGTAAGCGGAAGGATAGAGATTATCCCAAACAAACGCCGCTCGCAGCGGCGACGGCACCAATTTGTTTACAGTCGCTTACACCGCACCAGGGCCAAGCCCCGCATCGAGATCGAGCAGCTTGCCGCAGTCGCGTGGATCGTAACCTTCGAGCTGTTCGACGCTATGCCGAAACGCCGCGCCGCGCAGCAAGCCGATCACTGTTGCGAGCGGCGCGCGCTCCAGCCGGGCGCGGTCGCAGGCGAAGTAATAGTCTTCGTCGACGATCGGAATGAAGTCGAGCCCGAAGTGATGCGCCGCCGGCTCGACGCCGAAACCCACATCTGCCATGCCGCTTGCCACGAACGCCGCGATCGCCGAGTGCGTGAGTTCCGCCGATGCATAGCCGTTGACCCGATCCGGATCGACTCCGACTTTTCGTAGCGCGAGATCGAGCAGCATGCGCGTGCCGGAACCAGGCTGACGATTGACGAAGCGAATGTCGTCGCGCGCAAGATCGCTCAGGCCGCCGATTCCCTTTGGATTCCCCTTACCGAGAAAGAGGCCCTGCTTGCGCTTCGTCAGATGCACGAGTACATGACGCTGCGGATCGAGCCAACGCCGATAGGTATCCGCGCAGGCCGCGCGAAACTCGCCTAGCGGCAAGTGAAAGCCGGCCAGATCACATTCGCCGCGGGCGAGCGCGCTCACCGCGTCCGCGCTGTCGCGGTATTTGATATCGACCGGCAGGTCATTCGCGACCAATGCCGTCACCAGCGCCGCCACGGCATAACCGTGCGACGCGTAGATGCGGACGTCGTCGGCGGCCGGCGCGAGCCAGCGGTTCAATTCGCTGGCGACTTCGCTCGCGAGCGCCTGCATGTTGCCGTCGAGCCGCTCGCCGCACAGGCGCTGCGCGCGCAACACAGCCTGACCGAGTTCGGACAGCACCGAGCCGCGCCCACGCTCCTTCGCGATCAGCGGACCACCCAAACGCTCCTCGATGCTGCGCAACAAACCCCACGCGTGACGGTAGGACAAACCCTTAAGCGTCGCCGCCTGCGCGATGCTGCCGGACTCGTCCACCAGCGCGAGCAGCGGCACGACGTCCGACAGGCTTGCCTCACGGCCATCCGGGCCCTTCACGACCAGCTGCGCCTGGCACTCGATCCTGATCATATATGTTCAACTCTTTCCTATTGCACGAGGCGTATCACCCGCCTATTGTTCGGCTATCCCATATCGAATATACGAAGCATAAGTGCACGCATTATGAATAACAAGTGCATATATGACTTTGGAGGAGCCCCCACTTGGACGATTCCATCGCCGTCGCGCCGGAGCAGTTGGTGCAGCGTCACGCGCAACCGGGCAGGTCGCTGCTAGCGGTGCTGCACGCCATTCAGGACGAACTCGGCTACGTGCCGCCCGACACGGTTGCGCCTCTCGCGCGTGCCATGAACCTGTCGCGCGCGGAAGTGCATGGCGTCATCACCTACTACCACCATTTCCGCACGCAGCCCGCGGCGCCCGTCACGGTGCAACTGTGTCGCGCTGAAGCATGCCGCAGCATGGGCACCGAGGCGCTCGCGCAGCATATCGAGGCGCACACCGGCTGCCGTTTTGACGCGGAGCATCGGCATGGTGAGACGGTCGAACTGGAATCGGTGTATTGCCTCGGCCAATGCGCACTGTCGCCGGCGATGATGGTCAACGGCACGCTGCACGCGAAAGTGACGCCACAAAAATTCGACGCGCTCTTCGCCGCCGCCAGCAAATGCGTGGAGGTAACGGCATGACGCGCATTTACGTTCCCTGCGATTCCTCGGCGCTTGCGCTCGGCGCCGATGCTCTCGCTCAATCGATCGAATCCGAAGCCGCACGTCGCGGCATTGCAATCGAACTGGTTCGCAACGGTTCGCGCGGTTTGCTGTGGCTTGAACCGCTCGTCGAAGTGGCAACGGCTGAAGGCCGCATCGGTTATGCGAACGTCGAAGAGAGCGACGTTGCCGCGCTGTTCGACGCCGGCTTTATCGAGGGTGGCGAGCACGCCAGCCGTGTCGGTGTGGTCGATGACATCCCGTACCTGAAGAAGCAGCAGCGTCTGACCTTCGCGCGCATCGGCATCACCGATCCGCTTTCCGTCGACGACTACGTCGCTCACGGCGGCCTCGAAGGTCTCAAGCAAGCCCTGCAAACCGACGGCGACGCCGCCTGCGAAGCACTGATCGAATCCGGCCTGCGCGGCCGCGGCGGTGCAGCCTTCCCTGCCGGCATCAAATGGCGCACGGTGCGCGGCGCCAAAGCGGCGCAGAAATACATCGTCTGCAATGCGGACGAAGGCGACTCCGGCACCTTCTCCGACCGTCTCGTGATGGAAAGCGACCCGTATGTGTTGATCGAAGGGATGATCATCGCGGGCGTCGTGACCGGTGCGACAGTCGGCTACATCTACGTACGCAGCGAATATCCGCACTCGATCGCGACGCTCGAAGCCGCGATCGCCAAAGCACGTGCCGCCGGTTGGCTCGGTGATAGCGTGCTCGGCTCGGCGGTGCATCGCTTCGAACTGTTCGTGGCGAAGGGCGCGGGCGCCTATGTGTGCGGCGAGGAAACCGCGTTGCTCGAATCGCTCGAAGGCAAACGCGGCATCGTGCGCGCGAAGCCACCGGTGCCAGCGCTGGTCGGCCTTTACGGCCAGCCGACGGTGATCAACAACGTCATCACCCTCGCGACGGTGCCGATCATCTTCGCGCGTGGTGCGGCGTTCTATAAAGACTTCGGCATGGGCCGTTCGCGCGGCACGCTGCCGTTCCAGCTCGCCGGCAATGTGAAGCAAGGCGGTCTGGTCGAGCTGGCGTTCGGCGTCACGCTGCGCGAATTGCTCTACGACTACGGTGGTGGCACGGCAAGCGGACGCCCGGCGCGCGCCGTGCAGGTTGGCGGCCCGCTCGGCACGTATCTGCCGGAAAGCCAATGGGACATCCCCATGGACTACGAAGCGTACGCGGCCGTCGGCGCGGTGGTCGGCCACGGCGGCATCGTCGTGCATGACGACACGTCGAATCTCGCCGAACTCGCGCAATACGCGATGCACTTCTGCGCGCTGGAATCGTGCGGCAAATGCACGCCGTGCCGGATCGGCTCGACGCGCGGCGTCGAAGTGATCGGACGGATCCGCAACGGCGATACGTCCACGCGGCAAGTGCAGTTGCTGCGCGACCTGTGCGACACGATGGTATCCGGTTCGCTCTGCGCGATGGGCGGCATGACGCCGTTCCCGGTGTTGTCCGCACTTGACCATTTCCCCGAAGACTTCGGTCTCGATAACGTACACGACCTCGCGCCCAAAGCGGCTGCGGCCTGACCCAGGAGCCTCACATGTCCGATGTGCTCAACTCCCCTGCCGGCGCCCCGAAGGAAGTCCCCTTGGGCGGCGGCTGCGGCTCCGGCAACTGCGCGTGCAAATCGCAAGCACAAGCGCAACGTGCGCCCAGTTCGTTCTTTGACGACACCGACTACGGCACACCCGCGCGTCATGCCGACGTCGACGTCACGCTGGAAATCGACGGCCAGTCAGTGACGGTTCCGGCCGGCACGTCCGTGATGCGCGCCGCCGTCGAAGCCGGCGTCAACGTGCCGAAGCTCTGCGCGACCGATTCGCTCGAACCGTTCGGCTCGTGCCGTTTGTGCCTCGTCGAGATCGAAGGCAAGCGCGGCTACCCCGCTTCGTGCACGACGCCTGTCGAAGCCGGCATGAAGGTCCGCACGCAAACCGATCGTCTGCAATCGCTGCGCCGTAACGTGATGGAGCTCTACATCTCCGATCACCCGCTCGACTGCCTGACCTGTCCCGCCAATGGCGACTGCGAATTGCAGGACATGGCCGGGGTCACCGGCCTGCGCGAAGTGCGCTACGGCTTCGATGGCGCGAACCATCTGAAAGACAAGAAGGACGAATCGAATCCGTACTTCACGTACGACCCGTCGAAGTGCATCGTCTGCAATCGTTGCGTGCGCGCGTGCGAAGAAACGCAAGGCACGTTCGCGCTGACCATCGCCGGGCGCGGTTTCGAATCGCGCGTCGCCGCGAGCGAAAACAAGCCATTCATGGAATCGGAATGCGTGTCGTGCGGTGCATGCGTCGCCGCGTGCCCGACCGCGACTTTGCAGGAGAAAACCGTCATCATGCTCGGCCAGGCCGAGCATTCGGTTGTCACCACGTGCGCGTATTGCGGCGTGGGCTGCTCGTTCAAGGCCGAGATGAAGGGCAACCAGGTCGTGCGGATGGTGCCGCACAAGAACGGCCAGGCCAACGAAGGCCACGCATGCGTGAAGGGCCGCTTCGCCTGGGGCTACGCGACGCACAAGGACCGCATCACCAAGCCGATGATCCGCGCGAAAATCACGGATCCGTGGCGTGAAGTCAGTTGGGACGAAGCACTCACGTACGCGGCGTCGGAATTCCGCCGCATTCAGGCGAAGCACGGCCGCGATTCGATCGGCGGCATTACGTCGTCGCGCTGTACGAACGAAGAAACGTATCTCGTGCAGAAGCTCGTGCGCGCCGCCTTCGGCAACAATAACGTCGACACCTGCGCGCGTGTGTGTCACTCGCCGACCGGCTACGGTCTGAAGACCACGCTCGGCGAATCGGCCGGCACGCAAACCTTCGCCTCGGTCGACAAGGCCGACGTCATCATGGTCATCGGCGCCAATCCGACCGACGGCCACCCGGTGTTCGGCTCGCGCATGAAGCGCCGCATCCGTGAAGGCGCGAAGCTGATCGTCGTCGATCCGCGCCGCATCGATATCGTCGATACGCCGCACGTGAAGGCCTCGCATCATTTGCAATTGCGTCCGGGCACCAACGTCGCCGTGGTCAATGCGCTCGCGCATGTGATCGTGACCGAAGGCTTGCTGAACGAAGCGTTCATCGCCGAGCGCTGCGAAACGCGCGCGTTCGAGCAATGGCGTGCGTTCGTCGCCCTGCCCGAGAACGCGCCGGAAGCGACGGAAGAACTCACCGGCGTGCCCGCTGCATCCATCCGCGAAGCCGCGCGTATCTATGCGACCGGTGGCAACGCCGCGATCTATTACGGCCTCGGCGTCACCGAACACGCGCAAGGCTCGACCATGGTGATGGGCATCGCGAATCTGGCGATGGCGACCGGCAACATCGGCCGCGAAGGTGTTGGTGTCAATCCGTTGCGTGGCCAGAACAATGTGCAGGGTTCGTGCGACATGGGCTCGTTCCCGCACGAGCTGCCGGGCTATCGCCACATCAGCGATTCGATCACGCGCGCCTTGTTCGAGGAAGCATGGAACGTCACGCTGCAGCCTGAACCAGGCCTGCGCATTCCGAACATGTTCGATGCGGCCGTGCATGGCACCTTCAAGGGCCTGTACTGTCAGGGCGAAGACATCGTGCAATCCGATCCGAACACGCATCACGTGTCGGCGGCGCTGTCGTCGATGGAATGCATCGTCGTGCAGGACATTTTCCTCAACGAGACCGCGAAGTACGCGCACGTCCTGCTGCCGGGTTCGTCGTTCCTCGAAAAGGACGGCACCTTCACCAACGCGGAACGCCGCATCTCGCGCGTGCGCAAGGTGATGCCGCCTGTGCCGGGTTACGCCGACTGGGAAGTCACGGTGATGCTCGCGCGCGCGCTCGGTTATGAAATGGACTACGCGCATCCGTCGCAGATCATGGACGAGATCGCACGTCTCACGCCGACCTTCCATGGTGTGTCGTACAAGAAGCTCGACGAACTCGGCAGCATCCAGTGGCCGTGCAACGAGGACGCGCCCGACGGTACGCCGACCATGCACATCGACACCTTCGTGCGCGGCAAGGGCAAGTTCGTGATCACGAAGTTCATCGCCACGCCGGAAAAGGTCACGCGCAAGTTCCCGCTGCTGCTCACCACGGGCCGCATCCTGTCGCAGTACAACGTCGGCGCACAGACACGCCGCACCGAAAATTCGCGCTGGCATGACGAAGACCGTCTCGAGATCCACCCGCACGACGCGGAAGAACGCGGCATCAGGAATGACGATTGGGTCGGCATCGAATCCCGCGCGGGACAAACCGTGTTGCGCGCGAAGGTGACCGAGCGGATGCAACCGGGCGTCGTCTACACGACGTTCCACTTCCCCGAATCGGGCGCAAACGTGATCACCACCGATAGCTCGGACTGGGCCACCAACTGTCCCGAGTACAAGGTGACCGCGGTGCAGGTGATGCCGGTCGAACAGCCGTCGCAATGGCAGAAGGACTATTCGCGCTTCAACGCGGAGCAGCTCGATCTGCTGAAGCAGCGCGAGTTGTCCAACGCAACGTCGGGTAAGTGAGGCAAGCCATGGACAGTCAGAATCTGATCGACATGGCGAACCGGATCGGCGATTTTTTCGATTCGATGCCGGACCGTGAGGAAGCGCTCGCCGGCATCGCCGATCATATCCGTCGCTTCTGGGAGCCGCGCATGCGGCGCGCTTTACTGGCGGCGCTCGATGAGCCGGATGCGAGCGGTGTCGAGATGTCGGGCATCGTCAGGGAAGCGCTCGTCAAGCATCGTGACAGCTTGACGCCCGCTGCGGCGGCTGCGGTTTAAGCGAAATCCGGTCAGCCGGCGGATACGACGCGCGCGAGGCGCGTTCGTGTCAGTGCCGCCTCACAGCACCTCCTCACAGCGCCGCCTGCTCCGGTATCACCCCACCCACGGCGAACCACGCTTCGCAGTGCCGCAGCAAGCCGTGCAGGTCGGACCCCGTGCGTCCGCGCGCGCTGATGTAGCCGTCCGGCCGCACGAGATAGAACGACGGCCGTGTGCGTCCATACGATTCGGACAGCGCCGGACCGCCCTCGCCGCTCGTATCGGTCACGCGCCAGATGCGCACCGCGCCCGGCAGCAATCTCTCGACTTCTACAGCCAGCCGCTCCAGTTCCGGATCCGGCGTCGGCGCGTGCTTCGCGGCCGGATCGAGCGGTGTGTCGTCGACGGCCAGCGGCGGGACCAGCAGGAACAACGAGAAAAACGCCGGATCGTGCAGATCGAAAATGCAACCGACGCCCGGCGCACGGCCAAGCGGCCCATCCACCACATGCACCAGCGCATCCGGCGCGCGCTCGCCGGCACGCGGGCCGCCATCGAGCAGGCGCTCGAGCGTTAGTGGACTGCGCCGATACTGCACCGACAACTCGCTGATCGTCATACGCGCCGCATCGCGCAGCGGACCGAGCGCGGCCAGCACCGGCATGACGCGCTCGCGCAGCAACTTCAGCGGTCCATGATCGGCCTCGGCCATATGCGTGATGAAGCCCGTTTGCCGCAGCACGTCGCGTTCGATCGGATGCCGTTCATTGTGGTACGTGTCGAGCAGACGGTCAGGCGCCGCGCCTTTCAGAACGCGCGCGATCTTCCAGCCGAGATTGAAGGCTTCCTGAATGCCCGTGTTCATTCCTTGCGCGCCGGCCGGGCTGTGTACGTGAGCCGCGTCCCCTGCGAGGAAGATGCGGCCGACGCGCAGCCGTTCCACCATTCTGCTGTTCAGATGAAAATACGACGACCATGCCAGATCCGACACGTCGACGCGTTCCCGCACGCGCCGGGTGATCAGCGCCTTGCATTCTTCGAGCGATGGCGGCGAGACGTGGTTGAGTGGCGGCTCGCCGAGCACCGCGGGCGTGGCAGGCGGCGGGACCGGGGTCGGTTCGACCGGATGGTCCGCAATCAGACGATGACGGCCATGACCCATCGGAAACAGCGCGACGAGACCCTCGCCCGACGCGAAGATATGGAATTCGTCCTCGGGCCAATCGGTTTCGGCATGCACATCGGCCAGCAGGAACGTCTGCTCGAAGGTGCTGCCCGCAAAGCTCAGGCCGAGCCGGTGGCGGATCGTGCTATGCGCGCCGTCAGCCGCGATCACGTACGACGGGCGCAGGGTCTCGGTATGGCCGTCCGCGCGGCGCAACGTCACCTGAATGCTGGCGGAACCCTGCACGAACATCATCAGTTCAACGCCGCGTTCGACTGTCACGCCGAGCGTCGCGAGATGCTCCGTCAGCAAACGTTCGGTCACGGATTGATCGAGAAACAGCAGATAGGGATAGCGTGTGCGCAGCGGATCGAAATCGAGGCGCGCGAGACGCATGCCATTGGAAAAAAGATTGGCGATGCGCGCGCGATGACCGAGGTCGAGAAACGGCTCGATCAGGCGATGCTGTTCAAACAGTTCGAGCGTGCGCGCCTGAATGCCGATGGCCCGTGAATACGGGTTCGGTTGCAGCGCTTTGTCGATCAGACGCACGGGGATGTGGGCACGCGCCAGACTCATTGCCGCGGCGAGCCCGGTCGGACCCGCCCCAACGATCAGCACCGGCGACGCATCGTGTGCGGCAGCGTCCATACGGGACTCCGGAGACAACAGACCGTTCTAGTGTACGCCGCCGATAACCCGCTCAACGGTGCGCTGCATCAATCGTGGGGATGATCCAGCGCGCATCGATGCTCGGTGGTGCCGAGATCGACTTGCAGCGTAGCGTGCTGCATCGAAAAACGTTCGCGCAGTGTGACGACGATGGCGTCGATCGACTCGTCGCCGGGATGACCTGCCGGCATCACCAGATGCGCGCTGAGCGCATTGCCGGTAGTCGACAAGGCCCAGACGTGCAGGTCATGCACGTCGGTGACGCCAGGCTGCCCGGCGAGATAGTCGCGGATATCCTGCAGGCTGACGCCGGGCGGCACGGCGTCGAGCGCCATGCGCACCGAATCGCGCAGTAGACCCCACGTGCCGACCACCACCACCGCGACCACGAAGAGGCTCATCACCGGGTCGAGCCACGTCCAGTTGGTATAGAGAATCACGAGACCGCTGATCGCGACCGCGGCCGAGATAGCGGCGTCCGCAGCCATATGCAGGAACGCGCCGCGAATGTTCAGATCTTCCTTCTGGCCGCGCATGAAGAGCCACGCCGAGAAGCCGTTCACGACCA
Source organism: Paraburkholderia nemoris (assembly GCF_905221015.1). Classification (NCBI taxonomy): domain Bacteria; kingdom Pseudomonadati; phylum Pseudomonadota; class Betaproteobacteria; order Burkholderiales; family Burkholderiaceae; genus Paraburkholderia; species Paraburkholderia nemoris. The sequence goes on from NZ_CAJNBO010000005.1 coordinate 200,199, forward strand.
CGCCGACCGTCGCGACGACGAACACCACCAGTCCCGCAACGGGCGCCGGATTCATCAGGCGCCCGATTGCCTCGGCGACGATCACGCCGCACGCGAACAGCAGCAACCCCGCGTTGGCGAGCGACGCCAGAATCGACGAACTGCCGTAGCCGAAGGTGTAGCGTGCTGACGGGCGACGCGCGGCGAGCCAGGTTGCGCCCCAGGCGAGCAACAGGCCGAGCACGTCGGAGAGATTGTGGCCGGCGTCGGCGAGCAGCGCGGTGGAATGCGCGATCACGCCGTAGACGGCTTGAACCACCACGATTGCTACGTTCAGCCCGACGGCGAGTGCGAAGGCGCGGCCGTGGCCTGGGGCGGGTGCGTGGGCGTGGCTGTGGCCGGAATGGCTGTGGCCGCTGTGACTGTGGCTGTGGCCGGCGTGGCTGCCGTGGGCGTGGTCGCTGTGACTATGGTCAGCATGACTGCCGTGGTTGTGGCCGGCGTGGCTGTCGTGACTATCAGCGCTGTGGCTGTGGCCCGTGCCGTGATCATGCGCGCTCTGCTCACTCAGACCGTGCGTGCTTGCCTCGCGCTCGTGCGCTTCGTGCCCCTGCGTGCCGTGCCCCCGCAAACCGCCCTCACGCGCATCACCCGCCCCGGGACGCCCCGCGCCGTGCCGAAGCTCACCCTGATCGCGAGAATCGCCTCCCTTCCCTTCGCCCGGCGCATCTTCCCCATCGACGCCATCGAATTCCCCCTCGAGCCACACTGGCGCGTGGTCGTCCTCGCGCTCTTCGGCGGCCCGGTGCGGGGCGGTGATGTTCTTCATGACGCGTCCAAAGAAAATTCGCCGACCGGCTCAGCGACATGCTCGAGCATGCCGGCCAGCATCGCGCTGATGTGGCGGTCGGCGGCAAGATAGAACACCTGCTTGCCCTGCCGCTCCGCGCGCACGATCCGAGCCGCGCGCAGCAGCCGCAAATGGTGGCTCACGAGCGACGGCGACAAACCCAGCCCCTGGGCGATCGCACCGACCGCGCGCCGCTCGTCGACACACGCGAGCACGATGCGCAAACGCGTCGGATCGCCAAGCAGGCGAAACAGGTCGGCCAGCGGCACGATCGTCTCCACCGGACGGTCTTCGAAACTGACAGGCGAGATAGCGGAAGCCATGGCAGGCGGCATCATTGACATACATATGAACAAGTATTCATATGTTATAGATATCGGGACAACAGGTCAAATTGGAGGGCGGCCCGGCGAGTGTGGGAAAATGCGGCCTCTGCCTCACCCGAATGCCACCCCTCCGTCATGCAACAAGTATTTGACCGCGCCTTCGCGGCGCATCGTGACGGCCGCCTCGACGACGCCGAACGCGGCTACCGCGCGACGCTCGACGGCAATCCCGCGCACGTCGATGCGTTGCACCTGCTGGGCGTCCTGCGCCACCAGCAGGGTCAGCACGCCGAAGCCGCCGAGCTGGTACGGCGCGCGGTGAACCTGCGCCCGGAAGACGCCGCGCTGCAGTTGAACCTCGGCAATGCGCTGAAGGCGCTTGGCCAGATCGACGACGCCATCGAACAGTTCCGCAATGCGCTGACGCTGGCGCCGTCTTTTCCGATGGCGCACTACAACCTGGGCAATGCGTACGCGTCGGTAGGCCGCCACGAAGACGCCGCCGACGCGTTCGAGAAGTCGCTGCGCCTGCAACCGAACGACCCGTCTTCGCATAACAATCTCGGCAATGCATTGCACGCGCTCGGCCGGCATACGGAGGCGATCGCGTCGTTCCAGCGCGCGCTCGAACTGCGCCCTGGGCATGCGGGTGCGCTCAACAACATGGGCATGTCGCTGAACGCGCTTGACCGCGCGGACGAGGCGATCCCGCGCTTTCAGGCGGCACTCGCGGCCGAACCGCGCTTCGTCGCCGCGCACTTCAATCTCGCCAATACGCTCGACGCCACAGGCCGCCACGCAGAAGCGGTCGCCTCGTTCCAGGCGGCGCTCGCCTTGCAGCCGAACCTGCCGCCCACCATCTTCGGGCTCGGCAACGCGCTCGCGGCGCTGGGACGCCATGCACAAGCACTGCCGTATCTCGAGCGCGCGGTGGGTCTCGATCCGCAGTTCGCGCTCGCATGGCTGAGTCTTGGCACAGCACACCAGGCACTGGGCGCGCACGCCGCGGCAGTGCGAGCCTTCGATCAGGCGCTGCGCTTGCGCCCCGATCTCGCCTCCGCGCACATGAACCGCGCGCTCGCCTGGCTCGCGTTACGCGATTTCGCGCGTGGGCTGCCGGAATACGAATGGCGGCTGCAAACCACCGCGCAGCCAGTCATTCAGACGTTGCCGCGCTGGCACGGCGAGCCGATCGAACAACGCACGCTCCTCGTTCACGCCGAGCAGGGTTTCGGCGATACGCTGCAATTCGTCCGCTTCGTGCCACTGGCCGCGCAACGAGCCGCGCGCGTTGTGCTCGAAGTACAACCGCAACTGCTGCCGCTGCTTGCACCGGCCGCGCAAGCGTGGCGCGTCACGCTAATCGCCCAGGGCACGCCGCGCCCAGTGGCGGATCTGCAATGCCCGCTGCTGAGCTTGCCGCTCGCGCTCGGCACAACCTACGACACGATTCCCGACCGCACGCCCTACCTCAGCGCACCGCCGGCTTACGGCCGCAAATGGCGCGGCTCGCTCGGCGGTCACGCGAAGCGCAAAATCGGCATCGCGTGGTCAGGACGCATCCAGCAGAACGAAACCCGTTCGATGCCGCTCGCCGCGCTCGCTCCGCTGTTCGCGCTCGAAGGGATCGACTGGATCGTGCTGCAACCTGAACTGAGCGCCGAGGAACACGCGGCGCTCGACGCACATCCGCACGCGGCGTCGATTCATCGCTTCGATAAGCGGATCGGCGATTTTGCGGATACCGCGGCGATTATCGAGCGGCTCGACGCCGTCGTGTCGATCGATACGTCGATTGCTCACCTCGCCGGCGCACTGAAAAAGCCGCTATGGCTGATGCTGCCGTTCGCCGCGGATTGGCGCTGGTTCGTCGGCGAGTCACGCAGTCCGTGGTATCCGGGCGCAACGCTGCTGCGCCAGCCGCAACCCGGCGCGTGGGGCGATGTGGTGGAGGCTGTGGCGAACGAATTGCGTCGCGGCTAGCCGGGCGACATTCAGCGAAATCGGTCGCCGACGCAACGTTCAAGAAAAAACCCCGCGCTCTCACGAGCGCGGGGTTTTTATTTGTCCGGCTAAAAGGTGACGCTTAAGCCGCTCGATACTGATTGCGTGACTCCGGCGTGCGATACAGCACCAGCGTCGCGATCAGCCCGCAAATCGCCGCAACACCCAGGAACAGACCAGGCGCGGCCTTGTTGCCGGTGGTATGAATCAGCAACGTGGAGATGGCCGGCGTGAAGCCGCCGATCGTCGTTGCCAGGCTGTAGGCCAGCGAGAAACCTGCGGTCCGCACTTCGACCGGCATCACTTCGGTCAGCGCCACCACCATCGCGCCGTTGTAGCTGCCGTACAGGAACGACAGCCACAGCTCGACGGCCAGAAGGCGAGCGAACGACGGCTCAGCGACCAGCCATTGCAGCGCCGGGTACGCCGTGATGATCGTCAGGATCGTAAAGGCGATCAGCACCGGACGACGGCCGACGCGATCCGACAACGCGCCGGCGAGCGGCAGCCAGATCAGGTTCGACAAACCAATACAGACGGTGACGACGAGCGTATCGATCGACGACAGCTTCAGCACTTCCTTGCCGAAGGTCGGCGTGTAGGCCGTGATCATATAGAACGACACCGTGGTCATGATGACCATGCCCATCCCGCCCAGCACGATGCCCCAGTTCGCGGCCATCGTCTTCATGATCTCGCCCATGCTCGGACGATGCTTGCGCGCCTTGAACTCCTCGGTTTCCTGCAGCGAACGGCGGATCAGGAACAGGAACGGCACGATCAGGCAGCCGATCAGGAACGGCACGCGCCAGCCCCAGGCGGTCATCTGGTCAGCCGGCAGCACCTTGTTGAGCACCACGCCGATCAACGCGGCGAACACCACGGCAACCTGCTGGCTGCCCGACTGCCATGCGCAATAGAAGCCCTTGTTGCCCTTGGTGGCGATCTCCGACAGATAGACCGACACGCCGCCCAGTTCGACCCCGGCGGAGAAGCCTTGCAGCAGCCGGCCACCCAGCACTAGCACGGGCGCTAGCACGCCGATGGTCGCGTAGCCTGGTATCGACGCGACCGTGAGGGTGCCGAGCGCCATCAGGCCGAGGGTAAGGATCAGGCCTTTGCGCCGGCCGTGATGGTCGATGTAAGCGCCCAGCACGATTGCGCCAAGCGGCCGCATCAGGAAGCCCGCGCCGAATACCGACAGCGACAGCATCAGCGAGGCGAATTCGTTACCACTCGGGAAATAGGTCTTGGCAATCGCGGACGCGTAATAGCCGTAGACCATGAAGTCGTACATCTCAAGAAAGTTGCCGCTGACCACGCGGAAAACTGTCTTGAACTTGGATTCTTCGGATGAGGAAGTGGCGTGTGACGCAGTAGACATGACATTCTCTGATAAGCCTGTCGCCACGCAGACGGGCGGCGCTCAGGCAGTTGAAACGATCCACTGCGTTCGGCAAGCGGATGCCGCGGGCAACTCAATTATTAGAACGCGCCGGGGGCGCTGCATTTTCATACTGAACACATTTGTGCGGTATCAGGGTAAACGTTGTGAAATACCCGGAACCCGCAACACGTAATGTTACCGTTCCTGGCGCTGTCGCGCATTCCATACAGTTTCATTACAGACAACATCGGATCACCCTTGCGGTAGACTTTTCGCAGTCAGGCCATTCCCGTTGACCACCATCCCGATGCAAACCTCCCAAGCACTTTCACTGCGCCCTGCGACCGTCGCGGATGCGGCGCTGATCGCCTCGATTCATAGCGCCAGCTGGCAGGCGACCTATCGCGGCCTGCTGCCGGATGCGTTCCTTGACGGCGAGGTGACGCGGGAGCGCGCCGCCTATTGGGAAGCGCGCCTGCGCGCACCGGGCGGCGAGCGCCGCATGGTGCTGATCGCCGAGCTGGCGGGCGAGCCGATCGGTTTCGTCTGCGTCGAACGACAGCCGGAGTCCGCGTGGGGTGTCCTGCTCGACAACCTGCATGCGCTGCCGGGGCACCAGGGCATCGGCGCTGGCAAGCTTTTGATGCGTGCTGCCGAAGACTGGGCGCGCGCGCAAGGCGAGACGCAGTTGTATCTCTACGTGCTCGAAGGCAACACGCCGGCGATCGGTTTTTATGAACGGCAAGGCTGGCAATTTGTCGGCGCCGAACCGGATCAAATGGGCGGCGTGGATATTACTGCGCTGCGTTTTGTGTACCAGCTGGATCGATGAAACACTTGCGTCCCGTTTGATCATCGTCCAAAACGAGTCTGACTCAGGACGGAACGGCGCGTTTTTTTCGGAACAATCCGATCGTTAGTTCAGCCTCATCCGGGCATCATCTTCCGCACCCCGATGGCTTCACAGTGACCTTTCATGCGCTGGCGTGCTCGACCTGAGTACGCCAATTCCGCATGGCGTTGCACACAGCGTTTTCATGCGCATCGCTCCGAAGCCAGAGCTCCTGAGCCGCCAGTCCGGGGCCACTTTTCGAGGCGCTGCGAAGAAACCGATGTCGACCACCATCCCCCTCACCCTGATCGAAGGCCCCATGGCTTTGCCGTGCGTGTCATCGTTCGGTCGCCTGCTGCCCCCGCCTTTCGGCCGGGATTGGGCACTGCTGCCGCCGGTCCGCAGTTTGCGGGCGGAACTCAAGGCACTGTATGCCGCCATGCTGCGTACCTTTTGCATCAGCCAGCAGGCCATCCATTCGTTCTGCAAGTGGGAGCCGTTGAGAGAATGGGCTCCGGCGACGGCTGCGACGGCAACAGTGTTCGGCGTGTCTGTCGATGAGGCAGCGCAAACGTCCGCTGAAGCCGCAGCGTTCGCGCCGGTCAGCGCGCCTGCTGAGGCAGCGCCGCGCGGCACGTCGAAGCACTGGGGTGCGCTGGCGGGTGGCGCCTGTGCACTCGGCGGCGCCGCGATGCTTGCCTGGATTGCGTTCGGTCATCTGACGCAGCGTCATTCGAATAGCGAGCTCAAAACAGCCGGCAAGGTTCCGGTGCGCCAGGAGGCGCAGTTGGCGAATCGTCACTCGTTTGATGCCGCTGTGACGCCCGATGCAACTGCCAACAACCGTGCATCGGCACTTGCGCCGAGCGCCGTGAAAATCGTCAAGCCGTCCACGGCAACGCCAGCGCGCGCTCCAGCCGATAACACCGTGTCGCGTTACCGCGATAAGCAACGCAAAGGCGCCGTCACCTCTCGCGAAAGAAGTGGCCGCAGTTCGCAGCCCACCATCGCGACGCAGTCATCACGGCAGTTGTCACACATCGAGCCGTCGAATTACGAAGTGCCACAGTTTGCAGCGCTGGCAAATGCACAACGAACTTCACCGAAACCATCATCGGCGGGTCCGTACTCGCCACTCGCGCCGTCCCGACTCGGCACCGATGAATATGCGGCGATGACCCTGTCTGCCGGCACACATCTGCGCAAGATTGCGCCGCCATCGCGTCCTGCTTCGTCGACCAATCCTTCTGAAGTCAGCGGGACAGAATGGATCAATCACATGTCACAGCGTCGCGTGACTGAGGTTCCCGATCAGTTCACGAAGTAAGCGCGCCGCCACCGAAACACCGCAAAATCGGGTCGCGAAAAAAAACAAAACCCCACGCTCCGAAAAACGTGGGGTTGACCAGTAAGCAGTTTGAGCCCGGCCCTTCACGGCCGGGCTTTTTTACGCTTGTACGCTTACTTCTGTGTCGGCAATCCGAACTCGGTCTGCCGCTGCAACTGCATCACTTCGCCCTGCACCTGACGCAACTGCGCCTGTGCCTTTTCCTTTTCCGCGTGCAGCGCCACCGCCTCGCCTTGCGCCTGCCGCTGGTAGTCGTTGACCTTGGCCTGCTGCGTGCGCGCGACGTCGAGATCGGCCTGCAAGCGCTTCGCGCGATCTTCCGATAACGCGATGATGTCTTCGATATACGCCTTCTGCGCCTGCAACTGCGTACGGCGAATCTCGATGTCCGCGAGTTGCGCCGTCTGCTGGACGAAGCCCGCATAGACCGCTTCGGCACGGCCTACGTCCTCCGACTTGATTACGCGCCAGAAATGCTTGTCCTGAAAAAGCGCGACGTAGTACGTCATTTCCTGCGGATAGAAAAACAGACTCGCGCCGTAACTACCGTTATACGTGGTGCGCAATTCGCTCAGCTTGGCGTCGTGAATCATCTGCATCAGTTCCGCGACGTTGCCTTGCGCGTCACTGGCGGTAGCCGGCGTGGCTGATGCCGCACTACGCAGCGCAGCGGCGACCGGTTGCGGCGTGAGCGTGTTGATGGCCGGCCGCGTGCCGACCAGAGGCGCGGTCTCGCCGCTTTGCGCTGCCAGTACGAAACCACCATGCTGCAACAGCGCACACGAGGCCGCGAGCAACATGGCGCGCCGTACAATTAAGGGGTACTTCATACGTGCATGCTCCATGCAAATCCAAAATAGCCTCGGATTATCGCGCGGATTAGCCGTTAAGCGAAGCATTCAAGTGTCACGCTGACGGACTTTAAATCGAGATAAATCGATAGCAAATGATTTGGCCGGATGGACGGACCCGTCGCGAAATAAAAGATTTCAGATAAGACGAAAACGCAACAATTTGACTCGCGCATGACTCATGCGGACATTTCCCAATCTGCATGGCGTTCGCGTGAATCCAACATCAAGAAGAGCGGAAATATGGAGATAGGTAGCTTGATAGCGCGCCGTCGATGACCCGCGCACAACCCGTTGCTACGCTGACAGCGGAGCAAAGACAAACGTAAAGCCGAAGTGGGAAAACAACCGCGCGGGCGCCGCCGCCAAACATGGCGGCGGGCCGTGACAATCGTGCTTGAAAGACCGGACTCGAAACTCGGGAACGCAGCTTAAAGGCGCGCCCTTAAAACCGCGTTTCGCGCGCCACCCGCAGGAAGGTATCGAGCAACGGCGTGCAATCAAGCAGCTCCGGACCGCCCGCGCGATGAAACTCCGGATGCCATTGCACGCCCATCACAAACGGCGCACGCCGATAGCGCACGGCCTCGATGATGCCGTCCGACGCCGACACCGCCTCGATATTCAGATCGCGGCCGAGCGTCTTGACCGCCTGATGGTGAATCGAGTTGACGATCGCCTCGCGCTGGCCCGGAAACATATTGACCAACGTCGAGCCATCCGGAAAGTGAATGCCGTGCCGATGCTGATCGTAGTGCTCGTTGACGTGCGCGCCGGCGGTCGGCACTTCGGTGGCGATATCCTGGTACAAGGTGCCGCCGAACGCCACGTTGATCAACTGGCAACCGCGGCACACGCCGAGCACCGGTTTGCCCGATTCGATGAACTCATGCAGCAGTTCAAGTTCGTACATGTCGCGCACGCGATCACCCGGCCACTCGGGGCTCGTCGCCTGTTCCGCGTACGATTGCGGCGAGACGTCCGCGCCGCCTTGCAGCAGCAGACCATCGAGATGCTTCGCGTAGTCGCGCAAACGGATATTGCTCGGGTGCAGCATGCCCTGATGGCCGACCGTCGGAATCATGAACACCAGCACGTCGCGCGACATTACCCAATGCGCAATCGATTCCTCGAGGTATTGCAGCGTCTTACCCCGCAGTCCCTTCGCGCCCGGCTCCGGGTGAAAGATACGCGCCGACACGCCGATGCGCAGCGTGCGCTGCGTGATCCGTTGGCCCGCGCGATCGAACAGCTGACGCGCGCGCGCCGCGATGATGCGGCCGAACACGGTCCACGCCGAATCGCTTTGCTTCAGATAGCGCGGCGGCGAAGGCGGCAACGCATTCGGCGGCGGCGGGTTCGTTGCGGTGAAGTCAGGTGCGGCGCCGAAACCCGGCGGTGGCGAGCCGGCCCGACGGGCGCTAGCGGCCGCTTCTTCCGTCGTTTCCTCGTTTGCGGTGAGGGCAGCTTCGTCGGCCGGAGCGCTCAATTCGCCCGCTAGCGGTTCGCTGCTCCCGAGCGTGCTGGGGCGTGTCGCTGGAGTCTTGTAGGCCTGTCCCGCCTTGCGTGCGGCGCGCTCGTGAACCTCAGCCTCCTGCTGTGCAGTCGATGCAGCCGCTGAACTGCGTGCTTCAGCCGCGTCGCGTTGCCGCGCCGTTTGCGCATCGGTAGGGGTGACGGTGGATGCGCTGTCAGGGTCGTCGGTCGACGATCTCGCCGCGGCCTCCTCGGCAGCAGGCGATGCAGCCGACGGCGTGACGACGTCCTTGATCGGCGACTGGATGGAATCTTCGTGGGAAAGCGGTAACGTGACCGTCGGCTCAGGCGGCAAGACGTCGGGCTTCGACGCGCCGGGAGTTGCGCCGGACGGTGTTGACGACGTTGAGGGCGTTGGCGTCGCCGAAGGCGACGATGGGCTGCCGGGCTTACCGGCGTTTTCAGGTTTGTTTTCGCTCATGACAGTCAGACAGGCGCCTTCCACGCGAACGAATGAATATGCCCTGATTATCCGCTAGCGCGGCAAGCCCGGCAAACCCGCACACAATTGCTCACATTGTTGCGGTTCAAGACGCAGATCGTCTAACTTAGGGATCCGGTTGTTCTTCGAACGTTTCGCGCAGGGCGATCTGCATCGCCGCGTGGATTTTCACGCACCAGCGCCACACCAGCGCCAACAGTAGCGCAGCGCACACCAGCACCACGGTCAGGAGGCCCGTCGGCGGCAAGATGCTGCTGGAGAGCGCCGCGACCAGCAAAAATACGCCAACCATCGAGACCACCGGCACCAGGTCGGAGATCGCGTAACGGATCGCACTGGTAAAGCGCCCCGCTATTGCCGGCTGCACGCTCACCTCGGCGAGCAGCAACGCAAGCGACTTGGTCTTGCGATAGACCGCAACCAGGAAAGGCATCGACAGCACCAGCGCGACGCTCCACAGCACGACTCGCTGCATCGGCTCGGAGCTCATCCAGTGTCCGAGCCAGGTGCTGGTGTACGGCGCGCTATACGACACGATCAGGAAAATCGCCGCGACCAGCGCGAGATTGACGGCGATCTGCAAAATGATCCGCCGCGTCATGCTGAACAGCGTCGGCTCGCCGGTTCCCGTGCTCAAACTACGCAGCCACTGCCCGTACATGCCGAACACGTTGACGAGCGTGCGTGGCATCGCCTGCCCGAGACGCTGCGTCAGCGGATCGGCGGCACGAATCAGATACGGCGTGAAAAGCGTGGTCAACGCGGAGACGGCCACCGCGATCGGATACAGAAACGCGCTCGTCACCTTCAAAGTCAGACCGAGCGACGCGATGATGAACGAGAACTCGCCGATCTGCGAAACGGTCATGCCGACCCGCATCGCCGTGCGCCCATCCTTGCCGGCGAGAAAAGTGCCGAGTCCGCACGACACGATCTTGCCGATGATCACCGCCACCGTAATCACCGCGATCGGCCAGGCGTAGTCGACCAGCACGGCCGGGTTCAGCATCAGCCCGATCGTCACGAAGAAGATCGCGGAAAAGGCGTCGCGCAGCGGCGCGATCAGGTGCTCGATACGATGCAGATGGCGCGACTCGGCCATGATCGCGCCGATCAGGAACGCGCCGAGCGCAATGCTGTAATCGAGCTTCACCACCAGCAGACAGAAGCCGAAACAGAAGCCGAGCACCGACACCAGCAGCATTTCGTCGCTCTTGGCGCGCGCCACGTAGTTCAACGCGCGCGGCACGACCAGAATGCCCACCACTAACGACACCGTCATGAAGAGCAGCAGCTTGCCGAGCGTCACAACGGCGACGCCCGCGCTCAACTTCCCCGTCTGCGCAATGCCGGAGAGCAGCACCAACATCGCGATGGCGAGAATATCCTCGACGATCAGAATCCCGAACACCAGTTGCGCGAAGCTCTCGCGCTTGAGACCCAACTCGGAGAGGGCCTTGACGATAATGGTCGTCGACGAGATCGCGAGGATTGCGCCGAGGAACAGCGAATCCATCGAACTCCAGCCGAACGCGCTGCCGATCTCGTAGCCGATCCATAGCATCAGCACGATTTCGGAGAGCGCCGCGACGATCGCCGTCGCGCCGACCTTGAACAGCTTGCGCAGGCTGAATTCGAGTCCGAGCGAAAACATCAGGAACACCACGCCGAGTTCACCGAGCGTCTGGATGGTCTGCTCGTCATGGATCAATTGGAACGGCGGCGTGTACGGCCCGATGATCACGCCCGCGGCGATGTAACCCAGCACCACCGGCTGTTTCAGGCGATGGAACAGCACGGTGACGACGCCGGCGAGCGCCATCACGACCGCCAGATCCTGAATAAAGCCGATGCCGTGATGCATAAACGCGTTCCTTACAAAAAGTAATCTCAAAAACGCAGTGTAACGCACCCGTGCGACGCGCCGAATCGCGCAAACGTCGAAAGGACGTGGGATTGGCCGGATCACGAGCCTCACGGCGGAACCGTTGACCCGAAACTTTTTTGACACGCTGGACACCTGTGAAATATCACAATAATATTTGCTGCATATTTTCTTTGGAGTCGAGTGATGCAGGTGTCCTTCAATGTTGTAGATCGTTCCGGCGACAGTCGCGCCGATATCGCCGAAGTGAATCGTCTGACGATCGCCGGCTGGGCCGGGCGCGATCAGGCTGCGATCGAGCATCACATCGCCGAACTGGCGGAACTCGGCGTGAAGCGCCCGTCGACCACGCCCTGCTTCTACCGCCTCGGCGCTGAACTGCTGACGCAGGCCGAACAGATTGATGTGGTTGGTGTGAAGTCGAGCGGTGAAGCCGAGTGCGTGCTGGTGCGCTCGAAAGCGGGCTTGCTTGTCACCATCGGCTCCGACCATACCGACCGCGAAGTCGAGGCCTACGGCGTCACCGTCTCCAAACAGGTCTGCCCGAAACCGGTCGCACGCGACGCATGGCGTTTCGACGATGTCGCCGGTCACTGGGATCAACTCGAACTGCGTGCCTTCGCGGTGACAAAGAACGGCGAGCGGCGCGTCTACCAGCAAGGCAGCGTCGCGTCGCTGCTGCCGGCCGCCGATCTGCTCGAACGCGCGCCCGTGGCAGAAGGCGCCGCGATGTTCTGCGGCACGCTGGCGGTACAAGGCGGCATCGTCGGGATGGCCGACGGCGACGCGCTCGAACTCGAACTGCACGACCCCATCCTGAACCGCACGCTGCGCCACGCCTACCGCGTGCACGCGTTACCTATCGTCGAATGAGGCATCCATGAATCCCCCTTCGCTATCCGCCAACGCCGACGCGTCTTCCGACGCGTGGCTCGAAGCCGTCGCCCTGCGCAAGATCACCTGGCGCATCATGCCGTTCCTGTTTCTCGTCTACGTGCTGTCGTACCTGGACCGCGTCAACATCGGTTACGCGAAACTGCAGTTCACCGGCGACCTCGGCCTGTCGAACGCGGCGTACGGACTCGGCGCGGGGATCTTTTTCTTCGGCTATTTCGTGTTCGAAGTGCCGAGCAATCTGCTGCTGAAGAAGTTCGGCGCGCGCGCCACCATCGCCCGCATCACGATGTTGTGGGGGCTGCTGTCGTGTCTGATGATGTTCGTACGCTCGGAAACGATGTTCTACGTGCTGCGCTTCTTCCTCGGCGTCGCCGAGGCCGGCCTGGTGCCGGGCGTGGTGCTGTATCTGACCTTCTGGTTTCCGTCCGACCGGCGCGCCCGGATGGTCGCCGTGTTCATGGCGGCAATTCCGGTGGCAGGGATCATCGGCGCGCCGTTGTCGGGCTTTCTGATGTCGGCGCTGCATGAAGCGCACGGCTTGCGCGGCTGGCAGTGGATGTTCCTGATCGAAGGCATTCCGTCGATCCTCGCCGGCTTCTGGGCGCTCGCCGTGTTGCGCAATACGCCCGCCGAAGCCGCCTGGCTCACCGACGATGAAAAGCGCGTGATCCTCGCCCGCCTCTCGCGCGAAAACACGGCGGCGGCAGCGGCCGGCGCCGAGCAGAGTCTGGCGGTTGCATTGCGCTCGGGCCGCTTCTGGCTGCTGACGCTGATCTACTTTTGTCTCGTTACCGGCAATGCGGGTTTTTCGTTCTGGCTTCCGCAGATCGTCAAGGACCTCGGCGTCACGAATCTCGTCACGAACGGCTTCGTCACTGCGATTCCGTATCTCGCGGCGGGCATCGGCATGATCCTGATCGGCCGCTCGTCGGATATCACTGGCGAGAGGCGCTGGCATTACGCCGTGTGCTGCTTCATCGGCGCGGCGGGCCTGCTCGGCAGCGCCTCGGTGACCAATTCGATTCCGCTCGCCGTCACCGGTTTATCGATCGCCTATATTGGCATTCTGGCGGGCTTCGGCATCTTCTGGTCGATGTCCACCACGTTCCTGCAAGGCACCGCAGCCGTGGCCGGCATCGCCGTGATCAACTCGATTGCGAATCTGGCCGGCTATGTAAGCCCGTACGTGCTCGGCATCGTCAAGGATGCGACGCATAGCGTGACCTTCGGACTGGTGCTGATCGCGGGAGCATTGATCGTCGGCGGCCTGGTCACGTTGATGATGCCGCGCGTCAAGGTGCAGCATGCCGCGGCGGTGACGCCGAGGAGCGCCTGACACGCCAGGATTTCCGTGATTGCTGTGACGTGTGAGAACTAACTACGCGTCATGCGCAAGCGGCGCCGGTGAGCAACCGCCCACCCGGCGCCGTCCGCGTAAAACCTTGCTCTACAATGCGGACGACACCGCCCGCACCTTCTTCACATGACGCTTTTGCAGACTGCCCGCCGTTCCAGTGCCCCCCGCGAAACCGCCTCGGCGAGTCTCGCCGAGCAGGCCTATGCCTTCGTCAAGCGCGAGATCATCACGATGCGTTTGCGGCCGAGCGAGGTGCTCAACGAAGCGGAATTGATGGTGCTGACGGGCATCGGCAGAACGCCGGTGCATCAGGCGCTGCACCGGCTGGTGCACGAAGGCATGCTCACCATCATGCCGAGAAAAGGCATCATGGTCCGCCCAGTTTCGCTCGACGACGTGCTGGCGATCATCGACGTGCGGCTCGTCAACGAAAGCTACTGCGTCGAACTGGCCGCACGCCACGCGCAGCAACACGATTTCGACGCGATGCAGGCTTTGCTGGACCGCTCGTCGGTATGCGTCGCCGCGCATGATATCGAGGGCATGATGGATATCGACCGCGAGTTTCATCTGGCAATTTCGGCGGCGTCGCGCAACCCTGTGCTGGCCGACATCCTGCGGGGGCTGCACGAGCGCTCGCTGCGCTTCTGGTTCATCTCGCTGTCCGAGCCGCATCATCTCGAAGACGTCCACGAAGAACATCTGGAGCTGTTTCGCCTGCTGCGCGAACGCGATGCCGAAGGCGCCCGCCAATCGGTGCAAAAGCATATCGAAGCGTTCCGCGCGACATTATTCAACCGGATTTGACTGACCCCGAACGCGGGCCCGGCTGCGCAGTCAGCGGGAACCCGCTACAAAGTGATCTCAAGCTAACCGCGCATTTAACCGCGCATCTAACCTGGTCCTTCCCGACATCATGGCCACCGAATTCACGCCCTTCCCGCCGCTAGCCCAGCTTGCCGCCGACCTCGCCGCCGGCCGCACCACCAGCCGCGCGCTCGTTGAAACCGCGCTCGAACGGATCGCCGATCCGGCCGGCCAGGGTGCGGTCGCCTTCATGCACGTCGACGCCGACAGCGCCCGCGCCGCCGCCGATGCGCACGACCGCCTGCGCGCCGCCGGCACCGTGCTCTCGCCGCTCGCCGGGATTCCGGTGTCGGTCAAAGATCTGTTCGACATCGAAGGCCAGCCGACCCGAGCGGGTTCCGTGGTGCTGGCCGACGCGCCCGCCGCCAAGGCGGACGCGGTCGCGGTTGCGCGCCTGAAACGGGCGGGCGCGGTGATCGTCGGGCGTACCAATATGAGCGAGTTCGCGTTTTCCGGACTCGGCCTGAACCCGCATTACGGGCATCCGCTGTCGCCGTATCAGCGCGGCGCGAAGGGCGACGAGCGGATTTCGGGCGGTTCGTCGTCGGGCGCGGCGGCGTCGGTCGCGGACGGCATGGCGGCCGTCGCGCTCGGCACCGATACCGGCGGTTCGATCCGTATTCCGGCTGCGCTGTGCGGCCTGACAGGCTTCAAGCCGACCGCTGATCGCATTCCGAAGCAAGGCGGCGTGCCGCTTTCTTCCACCCTGGATTCGTTCGGGCCAATCGGCGTCTCGGTGGCGTGCTGCGCGCTGGTCGACCGGATGCTGGCCGGACTCGAGCCGCGCATTCCGGCGGCCCGGCCGCTCGAAGGCGTGCGCCTTGGCGTATTGACCAATTTCGTGACCGACGGCGTCGAGCCGGCAGTCGCCGCCGCGATCGATACTGCCCTCAAGCATCTGGAAGCGGCCGGTGCGATCGTCACGGAAGTGCGCTTCGCGCCACTCGACCGTCTGCCCGAGATCAACCGCTTCGGCTTTTCGCCGATCGAAGCTTATGCATGGCACCGTCCGCTGCTGGAAAAGCACCGCGACCTATATGATCCGCGCGTGCTGGTGCGCATCCTGAAAGGCCAGCCGGCCAGCGCCGTCGACTATCTGGACCTGCTCGCCGAGCGTCAGGCCATGCTCGACGAAGCCGCGCGCACGCTGTGGCAGCGTTTCGACGCGGTCGTCGCACCGACCGTGCCGGTCGTGCCGCCGCGCGTGGCCGACCTGATCGACGATGACGACGCATTTGGCCGCACCAATGCGCTGATCCTGCGCAACCCGAGCGTGTTCAACTTCCTCGACACCTGCGCGCTGTCGCTGCCTTGCCATCTGCGCGGCGACGCACCCGTTGGCCTAATGCTGGCAGGCGCCCCGCACACCGACGACGCCTTGCTGGCCATCGGTCGCGGCGCCCAGGCGGTGCTCAACGCGATTCGCTGAGGTGGGGCGCTGAACGGGACAGGGAGCCGACACTGAGCGGGAATTGCGGCTTAAAAGTGCGATAAGCGCCAGGGCGGGGGTTCGCGCTAGAATCGCGGGCACCCGCCCTTTCCGTTTCCAGACAGCCACACGACCCATGAATAACGACAATGCGATGCTGCGCCGCGAGCGCTCCCTGCTGGTTCTGCTTGGCCTGATCTGCGTCGGCCTCGTCGCCGGCGCGCTGTATCTGCAATACGGCTTGCACGAAGACCCGTGCCCGCTGTGCATCATCCAGCGCTATTTCTTCCTGCTGATCGCGATTTTTGCGTTCCTCGGCGCGCGCTTTAACAGCTGGCGCGGTGTGCGCTTGCTGGAAGTGCTGGCGGCTCTGTCAGCATTGGGCGGCATCGTGACCGCCGCGCGGCACGTGTATGTGCAGGCCAATCCGGGCTTCAGCTGCGGCTTCGACGCGCTGCAACCGGTGGTCGACAGCTTGCCGCCCGCGCAGTGGCTGCCGGGCGTCTTCAAGGTCGCCGGCCTCTGCGAAACGGCCTATCCGCCGATTCTCGGCCTGTCGCTGCCCACCTGGTCGCTGGTGGCTTTCGTCGTGGCCTTCGTGCCGCTGGCGCTGAGCCTGGTCAAGAATCGCCGCCGGATCGCCTGAACCGGCTGTTCCGGCCGCTCCGATCGGAATAGCCGGCCTCACGTCGGCCTTTGCCCCGCCTGCCAGGGCGGTGAGAAGGCCGACGTTTTCACATCCGCTCCGGCCCCGTAAATTCGGCCTGCCCCTCTTCCCGGCGGCCCGCGAGTCAGCACCCGGCCTCCGTCATTCTCCGCGCTGCCCCACCCTGCCTGGTTTTCCCCGATCCGCCACGCTTTAAGCAACTTCCCGCCCTGGCGCGAATCGTACTTGTCTCATGACCGCTTCCGAATAAGCTTCATGCGGGTTGGGAAATCTTTTCGGGACAAGGTAGTGCTATCTTCGGAACTGGATGGCGATCTACGTGCGCGAGGCCGGCTTTGGCGCGACCCCATGCGTAACGCGCGCCCGGTCCGCACTGTCTTTCGGATTCGCCATGACAACGCAAACCATCCGCTTTTATCACCAGGGGTCCGTCCGTGAGGTCGCGGGCGTCCCAGCGACGCGCACCGTGCTGCAGCACCTGCGCGAGGATTTGCATTGCACAGGCACCAAGGAAGGCTGCGCGGAAGGCGACTGCGGCGCCTGCACGGTAGTGATCGGCGAACTGGATGCGCAAGGCGGGCTCGCGCTGAAAGCGGTCAACGCCTGTATTCAGTTCCTGCCGACGCTCGACGGCAAAGCCCTTTTCACCGTCGAGGACCTGCGTGCCGCCGACGGCGCCCTGCACCCCGTCCAACAGGCCATGGTCGATTGCCACGGCTCGCAGTGCGGTTTCTGCACCCCCGGCTTCGTGATGTCGATGTGGGCGTTGTATGAAAACCAGCCGGCCGCCGCCGGCCTGCCCACCCGTGATGAGATCAACGCGGCGCTATCCGGCAATCTGTGCCGCTGCACCGGCTACCGGCCGATCGTCGACGCGTCGCAAAAGATGTTCGACTATCCGCAATATCCACGAGTGACGCTGGACCGCAAAGCGGTCGCCGACAAGCTGCGTGAGATCCAACGCCGCGACACCTTCGAATACAGCGCGCCCGATACGCGTGGCGCCGCGTTCGGCTCTCTCACGTTCCATGCACCGGTCTCGCTCGACGCGTTCGCCAAACTGCGCGCCGCGCATCCGCAAGCGCGCCTGTTGGCCGGCAGCACCGACGTCGGCCTCTGGGTCACCAAGCAGTTCCGCGATCTCGGCGACATCCTGTATATCGGCAACGTCGCCGAATTGAAGACGATCGAGCGCGACGCGCAGACGCTGACGATCGGCGCAGCCGTCACGCTCGAAGACGCCTACGCGGCGCTCGCCGCCGATTACCCCGAACTGGCCGAACTGTGGACGCGCTTTGCGTCGCTGCCGATCCGCAATGCCGGCACACTCGGCGGCAACGTCGCGAATGGCTCACCGATCGGCGATTCGATGCCGGCGCTGCTCGCGCTCGACGCCGAAGTCGTGCTGCGCCACGGCGCCAAAACTCGCGCGCTGAAGCTCGACGCGTTCTACCTCGGTTATCAGAAAACCGCCCTCGCGGCAGGCGAATTCGTCGCCGCGCTGCGCGTGCCGCGTCCGGCGCGCGACTTGCGCTTCCGCACGTACAAAGTGTCAAAGCGTTACGATCAGGACATCTCCGCGGTGTGCGCCGCATTTGCGCTGCACATCGGCGAAAACGGCGCGATCAGGGACGCCCGCATCGCATTCGGCGGCATGGCCGCGACGCCCAAACGCGCCGCGCAAACCGAGGCCGCGCTGATTGGCGCCACATGGAACGAAAGCACCGCGCGGCAAGCGATGAACGCACTCGTCGCCGATTACCAGCCGCTCACCGACATGCGCGCCTCGAGCGCCTACCGACTGAAGGTGGCACGCAATGTGTTGTGGCGCTTCCACCTCGAAACGCGCGATGACGCGCCGCTCGCCCTCTTCGACGTGAATGCGTTCGCGTACGAAGCCGGCGCGCCCGACGCGGCCGTTGCGAAGGAGTCGTCGTGATGAACCGGACCGATGCTTTCGTCGAACATGCTGCGCACCAGGGTGACAAGCACGCCGCCGCTCAGGAGAGCGAGACGGCGATCGGCATCTCGTTGCCGCATGAATCGGCTGCGCTGCATGTGAGCGGCGAGGCCACCTACACCGACGACGTCCCCGAATTGCAAGGCACGCTGCACGCGGCGCTTGGACTGTCGCGGCATGCGCACGCGCGGATCGTGTCGCTCGATCTGGACGCTGTCAGAAAAGCGCCTGGCGTGATCGCCGTGCTGACCGCCGAAGACATCCCTGGCGAGAACAATTGCGGACCTGTGCTGCACGACGATCCAATTCTCGCTGTAGACGAAGTGCTGTATCTCGGCCAACCGGTGTTCGCGGTGATCGCCGAAAGTCATGAGCTCGCGCGGCGCGCCGCAGCGCTGGCTAAAAGCGATGACGTCGTGCGATATGAGCCGCTCGAAGTCGTCCTCACCCCAGCCGAAGCGAAAGTCAAAAAGCAGTTCGTCCTGCCGCCGCTGCATCTGAGGCGCGGTGACCCCGATGCGAAAATCGCCGCCGCGCCGCATAAGATCCGCGGCACGTTCGAAGTCGGCGGCCAGGAACAGTTTTATCTCGAAGGCCAGATCGCCTACGCCGTACCGAAGGAAATGGACGGCATGCTCGTCTACAGTTCGACGCAGCATCCGAGCGAAATGCAGCAGGTCGTCGCGCATATGCTCGGCTGGCCGGCACACAACGTCGTGTGCGAATGCCGGCGAATGGGCGGCGGCTTCGGCGGCAAGGAATCGCAATCGGCGGTGTTCGCATGCGTGGCATCGTTGGCGGCGAAACTGCTGCGCCGGCCGGTCAAACTGCGCGCCGACCGCGACGACGATTTCATGATCACCGGCAAGCGGCACGACGCGGCCTACGAGTACGAAGCAGGCTTTGACGATAGCGGCCGCATCCTCGGCGCACGCGTCGAAATTGCCTTGAGAGCCGGCTATTCCGCTGACTTGTCCGGTGCGGTCGCGACCCGTGCCGTCTGTCACTTCGACAACGCGTACTACCTGTCCGACGTCGACATCGTCGCGCTGTGCTGCAAGACGAACACGCAATCGAACACCGCATTCCGCGGCTTCGGCGGCCCGCAAGGCGCGCTGGTGATGGAAATGATGCTCGACAGCATCGCGCGTCAATTGCACTGCGATCCGCTCGACGTGCGCCTTGCCAACTACTACGGCATCGGCGAACGCAACACGACGCCGTACGGACAACGCGTCGACGACAACATCATCGCGCCGCTAACCGATGAGTTGCTTGCAACCAGCAACTACCGCGCGCGCCGCGAAGCGATCGCCGCATTCAATGCAAAAAGTCCGGTGCTCAAACGCGGCCTCGCGTTTTCGCCGGTGAAGTTCGGTATCTCGTTCAACGTGCCATTTCTGAATCAGGCCGGCGCGCTGGTGCACGTGTACAAAGACGGTTCCGTACTCGTCAATCACGGCGGCACGGAAATGGGTCAGGGGCTGAATACGAAGGTCGCGCAAGTCGTCGCGAACCAGCTTGGCCTGCCGCTTTCGCGCGTGCGCGTGACGGCCACCGATACGTCGAAGATCGCCAACACCTCGGCGACCGCCGCCTCCACCGGCAGCGACCTGAACGGCAAAGCCGCCGAGGCCGCTGCGCGGACCATTCGCGGCAGGCTCGCCACACTCGCGGCGAAGCAACTCGGCGGCACCGCCGATGCAGTGGAATTCGCCAGCGGTGAAGTGTCGGTGAATGGCGGCGCGATGCCATTCGAGCAACTGGTCGCCGCAGCGTATCTGGCGCGCGTGCAGTTATGGTCGGACGGGTTCTACACGACGCCGAAAGTGCACTGGGATGCGAAAACGCTGACTGGTCACCCGTTTTATTACTTTGCGTACGGTGCGGCCGTGTCGGAAGTGGTGATCGACACGCTGACCGGCGAATGGAAACTGGTGCGCGCGGACGTGTTGCACGACGCCGGCCAATCGATCAATCCGGCGATCGATCTCGGCCAGGTGGAAGGCGGCTTCATTCAGGGCATGGGCTGGCTCACCACCGAAGAATTGTGGTGGAACCGCGATGGCCGCCTGATGACGCACGCGCCGTCGACGTACAAGATTCCCGCCGTCAGCGATACGCCCGCGGCATTCAATGTGCGGCTTTACCAGAATCAGAACGTCGAGCCGACCGTGTTCCATTCGAAGGCGGTTGGCGAGCCGCCGCTGCTGTTGCCGTTCTCGGTGTTCCTCGCGATTCGTGACGCGGTTGCCGCCGCGGTGCCGGGTGCGGAAAACGCACCGCAGCTTCGCGCACCGGCGACGCCCGAAGCGATTCTCGACGCGCTGGACGCATTGCAATCGCCGGTGACGACGACGGAGCCCGCGACAGGACAACCGGCGGAACAAGCAACGGCAGCGGCAGTCACAGCCACAACCGCCACCACACCGGTTTAGCAATTTGATGAAGCGTTGAACGACGTTAAGCAACTTAAAGCCTGGGCCCGACGCGACACGAACGCGTTGCGCCACACTCAACCGGCCGCACGGACACCCCGCGCGGCCACGTATGGAGAACCGCCGGATGCAAGCCTGGCTACCTGACCTGCAACAACTGCTCGCGCACGGCGACGCCGCCGTGCTGGTGACGGTCGCACGCGTCGAAGGGTCGGCGCCCCGCGAAGCCGGCACCAAGATGATCGTCACGCGCGATTCGGCCAAGCACACGATCGGCGGCGGACACCTCGAATGGAAAGCCATCGAGACCGCACGCCAGGTGCTGCGCGACGGCATGCGTTCACCGCATATGCGCCGCCTCGAACGTTTCGCGCTCGGCCCGAGTCTCGGACAGTGCTGCGGCGGCGCCGTGATTCTCGCCTTCGAGCGCCTCGACATCGGCGACCTCGGCTGGATCACCTCGCTCGCGAAACGCGTGGCCGCGGGCCTTTCGACGGTGCGTAGCGTATCATTCGGCCCCGCACCGGATGCGGTGATGCTGTCCGACCCCGAGCCGGGTGTCGATGCCTCCGACTGCCTGCTGTGGGACGGCGCCGGCTTCGACGACAGCGGCGCGCTGCTCACCGAGATCATCGCACCAGGCGACTTCCAGGTCGTGCTGTTCGGCGCCGGTCACGTGGGCGCGGCGCTGGTTCGCGTGCTGGCCACGCTGCCTTGCACCGTGCGCTGGGTCGACGAGCGCGACGCGCAGTTTCCGCCCGTGGAAACGCTGCATGCGCCAAACGTGAAGATCGATCCGAACGACGCACCCGACGAAGCCATCGACCAGGCCGCGCCGCACACGTACTTCATCGTGATGACGCACAACCATGCGCTCGATCTCGAGTTGGCCGAGCGCATTCTGCGGCGTGGCGATTTCGCGTTCTTCGGCATGATCGGCTCGCACAGCAAGCGCAAGCAGTTCGAACACCGGCTGGCCGCGCGTGGCATCGATCCTTCGCAGATTGCGCGGATGAAGTGCCCGCTCGGCGTCGACGGTATCGTCGACAAGTCGCCGGAGATCATCGCGATCTCCGCGGCGGCTCAAGTGTTGCAGGCAGTGGAGGCGAATGCGGGCGCGCACGCGGCGCAGACGGTCTGATTTGCCGCACAATCGACCTGCCGCCTCACAGCGATCGCACCCTGTCCCGCATCCCGCATCCGGCGCGAACCGACTCCAAACTAAATGCTGACCGACCATGAATACAACAACCGCTACCCCCACGGCACTCATTGAGAAAGCCGCTCGCGCCCCGAAGGCCGAGTTGCACATCCATATTGAAGGCTCGCTCGAACCCGAGCTGATCTTTGCGCTCGCCGAACGCAACGGCGTGAAGCTCGCATACGAATCGATCGAAGCGCTGCGCGCCGCGTATGCGTTCACCGATCTGCAATCGTTCCTCGACATCTACTACGCCGGCGCGAGCGTGCTGCTGCACGAGCAGGACTTCTACGACATGACAACGGCGTATGTCGAACGCTGCCTCGCCGATAACGTGATTCACAGCGAAATCTTCTTCGATCCGCAGACGCATACGGAACGTGGCGTGCCGGTCGCCACCGTCGTCGCCGGCATTGATCGCGCGTTGGCCGATGCGGAAAAGCGCGGCATGACGAGCAAGCTGATTCTGTGTTTCCTGCGCCACCTGTCGGAAGAAGACGCACTCGCCACGTTTGAAGAAGCGCTGCCGCTGTTCGAGCAGTACAAGCATCGCCTGATCGGCGTGGGTCTCGATTCGTCGGAACGCGGCCATCCGCCTTCGAAGTTCGAACGTGTCTTCGCCAAGGCGCGCGCGCTCGGTCTGAAACTGGTCGCGCATGCGGGCGAAGAAGGCCCGCCGTCGTATATCTACGAAGCGCTCGATCTGCTCAAAGTGGATCGTGTCGACCATGGCGTGCGCAGCATCGAAGATCCGGCGCTCGTCACGCGCCTCGCCGATTCGCGCGTCGCGCTGACCGTGTGCCCGTTGTCGAACCTCAAGCTCTGCGTGTTCGACGACATGACCAAGCACACGCTGAAGGACCTGCTCGATCGCGGCGTCGCCGTCACGGTGAATTCCGACGATCCGGCTTATTTCGGCGGTTACGTGAACGCCAACTATTTCGCCACGATCGACGCGTTGAAGCTCAACGATGCCGAGGTCTACACGATCATCCGCAACAGCTTCGAAGCGTCGTTCGTCACGCCCGAGCAACGCAGCGAACTGATCGCGAAGCTCGACGCGCACTGGCACCCAGGCGGCCCGCACTGACGGGCCAATGAATGGCAGCCGGCGGCGGCACGGGTTCGTTTCACACCTGGAATCAAGCCGCCGTCTGCGCTGTTTAGCTCCTCACAAATACGGAGACGGTTTTTCCATGACTCAACCGACACAATCAGCGTTCCGCGCGCAACTGCTGACCTTCAACGGCGATCCTGCGCAATCGCCCAACGCGGCGGTCTTCAACGAGGACGGTTTGCTGATCGTCGAAGACGGCCATGTTGTCGCAGCGGGCGCGTATGCAGCGCTCGCGTCGCAACTCGCGCCGGGCACCCATGTGCAGGAAATGCGCGACAAGCTGATCGTGCCGGGTTTCATCGATACGCACATTCACTATCCGCAGACAGACATGATCGCGTCGCCGGCGCCGGGTCTGCTGCCGTGGCTCGACACGTACACGTTCCCGACCGAGCGCCGCTTCACCGATCCGGCGTATGCACGCGACACGGCGAGCTTCTTCGTCGAAGAACTGCTGGCTTGTGGCACGACCACCGCGCTCGTGTATTGCACGGTCCACAAGGAATCGGCCGACGCCCTCTTCACCGAGAGCGAAGCGCGCAATCTGCGCATGGTGGCCGGCAAGGTGCTGATGGACCGCAACTGCCCCGAGTTTCTGCGCGACACCGCGCAATCGGGTTATGACGACAGCGCCGAGCTGATCGGCCGCTGGCACAACCGTGGCCGCCAGATGTACGCGCTCACGCCGCGTTTCGCGCCGACCTCGACCGAAGCGCAGCTCGAAGCGTGCGGCGTGCTGGCCGGCAAGCATCCGGACATTTTCATCCAGAGCCACGTTGCCGAGAATACCGACGAAGTGAAATGGGTCGCCGATCTGTTCCCGGGCCACCGCAGCTATCTGGACATTTACGATCACTACGGCCTGCTGCGCCGCCGCGCGGTGTACGGCCATTGCATCTACCTCGACGAGGAAGATCGCAAGCGCATGGCGCAAACCGGCACGGTCGCCTCGCATTGCCCGACCTCGAACCTGTTCCTCGGCAGCGGCCTGTTCGACTTCGACAAGGCCGACGAAGCCGGCATGCCGATCGCGCTGGCGACGGACGTCGGCGGCGGCACCTCGTTCTCGATGCTGCAAACGATGAACGAAGCGCATAAGGTCGCGCGTCTGACGGGCCATCATCTGACGGCCACGCGCATGTTCTATCTCGCCACCGCAGGCGCCGCTGAAGCGCTCGATCTGGCCGACAAGGTCGGCACGCTGAAGCCGAAGTCGGAAGCCGACTTCGTCGTGCTCGATCCGCAAGCCACGCCGCTGCTCGCGCGCCGGACCGCACGCACCGAATCGCTCGAAGAACTGCTGTTCGCGTTTGCGCTGCTCGGCGACGACCGCGCGATCTATGAAACGTATGCCGCGGGCAAGCGCGTGCATCGTCGCGACGACGTGCGTCAGCATGCGCCGCGCGCGGCGAAGATCGCGGCCTGATTGGATTCGTAAGCCGACGCCTGAACTAATTCAGGCGGTTGAATAAAAAACGGCGCTTCCTTGAGGAAGCGCCGTTTTCATTTGCCCGTGCCGTGCGGCCCGATCAATGGCCAGGAGTCAACGGTGGGTGCACACGTCGTGCAACGCATTCAGACGGCGCACCGGATCGGCGACATAGGGATTCGACTCATCCCATGCATAACCCGCCAGCACCGCGCTGATCATGCGGCGGATCGACGGCGTCTGGTCCGGATAGAAAATGATGTCCTGCAGCTCGCCCGTGTACCAACGTTCGACAAAAGCGCGGAACGTATCGATCCCCTTACGCAACGGTACGTCGTAAGCGGCCGACCAGTCGACCTGCTCGCCATTCAGTTGCCGGTTCAACGTCTGCACCGCGAGATGCGCGGAACGCAACGCAATCGTCACGCCGGACGAGAACACCGGATCGAGAAATTCGCCTGCGTTACCGAGCAGCGCATAGCCGGGTCCATGTAGACGCTCGACATTCGCCGCGTAGCCGCCGATATGACGCACCGGCATCAGAAACGGTGCATTGCCGATCAAAGGCCCGAGCGTCGGCTCCTGCTGGATCAACGCGCGCAATTTCGCGTCGCGCTCGGCTTCCGGCACATCGAGGAAACTCGCCTCGGCAACGCAACCCACCGACGAACGGCCGCCCGCTAGCGGGATCATCCAGAACCACACGTCGCGGCGCTCCGGGTGCGTCGCCACGCAGATCTTGTTGCGATCGGTCGCGCCGACCGGAATGCCATCACGTACGTGCGTAAAGATCGCGGCACGTGTCGGCATGCGCGTAGGCGCTTCGAGGTTCAGCAAGCGTGGCAACACGCGGCCGAAGCCGCTCGCGTCGAACACGAAGTGCGCCTCCACTTCATACGCGTTTTCCGCTTCGTCAATCACGTCGAGCACCGGCTTGTTGCCGTTTTCACCGGTTTGCATCGCCCGCACCGTATGGCCGAAGCGCACGTCCGCGCCCTGCTCGGCCGCGCAGCGAATCAGAATATCGTCGAACACCGCACGCTCGACCTGGTACGTGGTGCCCCACCCCGGCGAATGCTTGTCGCGGAAGTCGAACGCCGACGACTGGCCACGGTAGGTGAAATGCGCGCCGTTCTTGTACTGGAAGCCAGCTTCGACCACCGCCTGCAGCATGGCCGCCTCTTCGAGGTAGGCCATGCTCTGCGGCAGCAGACTTTCGCCGATCGAGAAGCGCGGAAAATGCTGGCGCTCCAGCACCAGCACCGAACGGCCCGCGCGGCGCAAAAGCGCCGCCGCGACCGCGCCTGCCGGACCCGCGCCGATGATCGCTACGTCGACGGTTATGCGCTTTGACGAATGTGTACTCAAGGTTGCCTCAATCGTTTGCTTGCACGGAACAGCGATACGCTGCATCCTTACTTTTCGTTACAATTACGCTTCACAGCAAGAACAAATTTCGTCGGAGTCCAGCGTGTCGCCATCCGAAACATCCCGTGTGCCTTTCGTGCCGGAAACGGCCTTCGGAATCTGGTTCCTGCGCACCTACACGTGGGAACACCACGTCCTGCGAGTCGCGATCAACGACCTCAAACGCCTGATCGACGCGCCCTTGCCTGCCGCGCCGGTGATCGTCGACGTCGGCTGCGGGCAAGGCATTTCGTTCCGCCTGCTGGCCGAGGCGTTCAAGCCGCGCCGCCTTGTCGGCGTCGATTTTCACGAACCGTCACTTGCGCTTGCCGCGAATGCGGCCCGCGCGTGCCACGACAAGCTCGCCGATATCGACGTGCTGCACGGGGACTGCGCGCAATTGCCGCTTCCCGATGCCAGCGCCGACATCGTGTTCTGTCATCAAACCTTCCACCATCTCGTCGAGCAGGACCGCGCGCTCGCCGAATTCCGCCGCGTGCTCAAACCAGGCGGCATCCTGCTGTTCGCCGAATCCACCGACGCGTACATCAAATCGTGGGTGATTCGGCTGTTGTTCCGTCATCCCATGCATGTGCAGAAAAGCGCCGACGGCTACCTCGACATGATCCGCCGCGGCGGTTTCCGCTTCGAGCAGCGCAACATCTCGCTGCCATACCTCTGGTGGAGCCGCGCGAAAGACTTCGGCCTTCTCGAGCGCCTCGGCCTGACCCACCCGCAGCCTGGCAAGCGTCGTGAAACGCTGGTCAATGTCGCGGCAGTCAAGGCAGATTGAATTTCGCCAGGGCGGTAGCATGCCACCGCCCTCTGGCAAGCATCACAGCGCGCTGACTAGCACGCTGACTTGCACGCTTACTTGCACGCTTATTTGCGCAACGTCACCACATCGCCCTTCAGCGCCACACCAGCAATTACCGCACCTGCGCCACACGTGAACTCCGTCGCGCTCTCACGCACTTCATTCTTGTAGTTGCTCTTGATGTTGATCACGGCGTTCCCGCCTTCCTTGCGCGCGCGTTCCTGCAACTCGATCACGGCCGAAAGGAACACGTGCTGGCACGCCGCCAGGTCGCTCTTGCCGAAGGCATTAGTCTTCTTGTTGGTCGCGAATTCGCCGATCGTTTTGACCACGGCCGGGTGCTGCTGGCCCGCAAAATACAACGCGATGTCGTCACTGACCTTGCCCGGTTCGCTTTGCAGCGCCGGTGCAACCGGATAGTTGTCGACCGTGTCGCGGGCAAAAGCCTGAGTAGCGCTCAACGTGGCGAGCGAAGCGAACAGCGCGGCAAACAGCAGATTGCGTTTCATCGAAACTCCTGAGTGGTTTTTGTTGCTTTAGTGAGTTCTGACTTCGATTCGACCTAGTTCGCTTCCAGCACGACGAGTTGACCGCTCACCGCGATGGCGGCCGCGCTCGGGCTCACGCCGCAGGTGAAGTCGGTCGACGAGTTGCTCTGGGTGCTATGAAAGCGTGTCGATACGTCGATCACGGCATTGGCGTTGCGTTCGCGAGCTGCCGCGCGCAGCTTCTGCACGGCTTCGGCAAGCGCTTCGTGGCATGCATCATCGGGGCTCGCCACCTTGCGCGCGATCCGCACCGAGTAGGACACGTCACCCAATCTGGCCGTCACCGCCGGGTGGCTCTGCTCGCCGAAATACACCGGCACGCCGCCGCGCGACTGACCGCCGGCCGCCGCGAGCGGCACCGATTTCACGTCCGTGGCGCATCCCGCTTGCGTCAGCACCACCGCCGCCAGCGCTCCCAGCACAAAAACTCTTTTCATTTTTATTGCCCTCGTTTTTTAAAATCGCGGCCGGTTCAACCGCCCTGCCACCCTTCAAATATCAGGCTTGCGCAACTGCCGCCGAACCCGAATGAAATCGACATTGCCGAACCGATGCGTGCGTCGCGCGTCGTGCGCACGAGCGGCATGCCTTCGGCGCCCGGCTCCAGCGTCTCGATGCCCGCCGTCCCCGCGATGAAACCGTCACGCATCATCAGCAACGTGTAGATCGCCTCGTGCGCGCCGCATGCGCCGAGCGGATGCCCGGTCATGCCTTTAGTCGACGAAAACGCGGGGACTTCCCCGCCAAATACGTCAATCAAGGCGCGCAATTCCTCGACGTCGCCAAGCGGCGTCGACGGGGCGTGCGTGTTGACGTAGTCCGGGCGCTTGCCCGCTTCGTCCAACGCGCCACGCATCGCCCGCGCGATGCCTGCCGCATGCGGCGTGACCATGCCCGCGCGGTCCGTGCAGTCGCCGAAGCCGGTCAGTTCGGCGTAAATGCGGGCTCCACGCGCCAACGCATGATCGAGCGATTCGAGCACCAGCACGCCGCCGCCCGAGGCGATCACGAAGCCGTCGCGCGCCGTGTCGTAGGGACGTGAAGCGCGCTGCGGCGTCTCGTTGAAGTTGCGCGACAGTGCGCCCATCGCGTCGAACATCAGCGTCATGTTGTCGTGCAAGGACTCGCTGCCACCGGCCAGCACGATGTCCTGGCGACCGGTCTGGATCAGTTGCATCGCCTGGCCGATGGCGAGCGCCGAGGTCGTGCATGCCGACGATGGCGAATAGCTCACGCCCTCCAGTCCAAACACCTGCGCGACGTTGGCCGACGCGGTGCTGCTCATCGCATGCGGAACCGTATACGGCGGCACTTTATCGACGCCGCGGGTATTCGCAATCGACATGGACACGTCGTAACTCGACATCGTGCCGACGCCCGAACCGATCACCGTGCCGGCGCGCGGCGAGCGCAACGCGGCGAGGTCGAGCCCGGCATCGCCGATCGCTTTCTTCGCCGCGTGGCACGCAAAGCGCGCGGTGTCGCCCATGAAGCGTTCGAGCTTGCGATCGAACGGCCGCTCCTCGGCAACCGATGCGACGCCCGCCACCTGCGAACCGAAACCGCGCTCACGCCACGCGTCGATCCGCTCGATACGCGAGCGGCCCACGCGCAATGCGGCGGACACGTCGTCGAGCGTATTGCCGAGGCACGACACGATCCCCATGCCGGTGACGACCACGCGTTGCAGCGGCACGCTCATCGAACGCGCCTGAAAATCAGCGACGTGTTGATGCCGCCGAATGCAAAGTTGTTGCTCATCACATGTTCGGCGTCGATCTCACGGCCCGTGCCGACGATGTAGTCGAGCGGCGCGCAGGCCGGATCGACGTTCTCCAGGTTCAAGGTCGGCGCATACCAGTTGCGCTTCATCATCTCGATGGTCCACCACGCCTCCAGCGCACCGCATGCACCGAGCGTATGGCCGACATAGCTCTTGAGCGAACTGATCGGCATGCGCGCGCCGAAGGTCTGCGCGGTCGCATGACTTTCGGCGATGTCGCCGCGGTCCGTGGAGGTGCCGTGCGCATTCACGTAGGCAATCGCTTCGGGCGGCAGTTGCGCATCTTTCAGTGCAAGCTGCATAGCCAGCGCCATGGTTTCGGTGGTCGGCTGGGTCATATGCGCGCCATCCGAATTGCAGCCGAAGCCAACGATCTCCGCATGAATCCGCGCGCCGCGCGCCACCGCGTGTTCGTATTCTTCGAGCACCAGCGTCGCCGCGCCTTCGCCGACCACGAGGCCGTCGCGCGCGGCGTCGAACGGGCGCGGCGTGAGATGCGGCTCGTCGTTACGCGTGCTGGTCGCGTACAACGTGTCGAATACGGCGACCGCCGGGCCCGACATTTCTTCCGCGCCGCCCGCCAGCATCAGCGTCTGCTTACCGGCCTGGATCGCTTCATACGCGTAGCCGATCGCCTGACTGCCCGACGCGCACGCGCACGAGGTCGGAATGATCCGCCCTTTCAGATCCCAGAACAGGCTGACGTTGACCGCCGTGGTGTGCGGCATCATCTGCACGTAGCTGTTCGACGTGACGTCGCTCATCGAGCCGGTTTCGAGCATCGTGCCGAACGCGCGAATCGGCTGCACCGAGCCCGACGACGAGCCGTAGGCAACGCCCATGCGGCCGTCCTTGATGCTGGCGTCGTCGGCGAGGCCCGCGTCGGCGAGCGCCAGTTCGCTCGCGCGCACCGAGTACATCGACACCGGCCCCATCGAGCGGGTTTTCTTGCGCGGGTAATGCGCAGGCACCGTGAAGCCCGGCAACGGACACGCGAGCCGCGTGTGCAGCGACTCGAAGTAATCCCACTCGGGCATGCGGCGCACCGCGTTCACGCCGCTTTTCAGGCGTGTTTCGATTGCGTCCCAGTCGTCACCGAACGCCGTGACGCCCCCCATGCCGGTAATGACGACGCGTTTCATTACACCATCCCACCATTGACGCCGATCACCTGACGCGTGACATACGAGGCCGCATCCGACATCAGAAAGCCGACCACGGACGCCACTTCGGCAGGCTGGCCGACGCGGTTCATCGGCACCGTCTTCAATGCCTGCTCGAGCGGCATGTCGTCAAGCATGCCGGTATCGATCAATCCCGGCGCGACGCAATTGACGGTGATGTTGCGCGTCGCCAGTTCGACGGCGAGTGCCTTGGACGCGCCGATCAGCCCAGCCTTCGCCGCGCTGTAGTTGACCTGACCGCGATTGCCCATCACGCCGGAGACCGACGCGATCGTGACGATGCGGCCACCCTTCTTCGCCCGCACCATCGGCATGGTCAGCGGATGGACGACGTTGTAGAACGAGTCGAGACCGGTTTCGATCACGATGTCCCAGTCTTCTTCGGTGAGCGCCGGGAACGCGGCGTCGCGCGTTACGCCCGCGCTGCATACGATGCCGTAGTACGCGCCGTGCGCCACGACATCCACTTCGAGCACTTCGCGGCACGCGGCGCGATCGCGCACATCGAATTGCAGCACGCGCGCTGTACCGCCTTGCGCGGCGATGCCCGTTGCCACGGCTTCGGCTTCGGTGCGGCCCGTGCGGCAATGCACCGACACCGCGAAACCGTCGGCGGCCAACTTGTACGCAATCGCGCGGCCGATGCCGCGGCTTGCGCCGGTAACGAGAACACGCCGGCTCATGAACTGAAACTCCCTTCGATGAATGACTGAAAATCGCGCGGCTGAAAGACCTTGATGACCGCCTCGGCGCAACACACGTCGCCATGATGGATCGTGCACTCGTAGGCGCCGTGGCCTTCTTCGCTACGCAGTAGTTCTGTTGCATGGATCAGCAACTGGGCGCCGCCGGCAAACGACGGTTGCAACGCGCGATAGATGCGCGAGCCGAGCAGCACACCGGGGCGCGCCTGGCCACCGCCGCGCATGGCCAGCAGCGCGACGTGCGCCGCGATGGTCTGCGCCATCAGCTCGATGCCGATCCATGCGGGCATCGCGCCGTCGGCGTCGGCATACCAGGCGTCGGCATGGACGGTGGCGCGCGCGCTCACTGCCTCTTCGCTGAACGTGTTCACGGCATCGATCAGCAGCATGGTGCCGCGATGCGGGATGATCGTTTCGATGGGTTGCAGGATGAGATCCTGAATGGAGGGCGTCTGGGTCATCGCGCGCATCACCGTCCAAGAATCAGGCTGACATTGCTGCCGCCGAACGCAAACGAATTGCTCATCACGTACTGCGGTCCCGCGCCTTGCGGCAGAAAGCGTTCGGTTTCGACCAGGTCGAGCACCGGCAACGCGGGATCTGCCTCACCGTCCCACAGATGACGCGGCAGCGGCACGGCTTGCGCCCCATTCGCGCCCGCTAGCGTCAGCCAGGCGAAGGCGAGTTCGGTCGCGCCTGCCGCGCCGAGCTGGTGACCCGTCAGCGGCTTGGTGCCGCTCGTCGCCACGCCGTTGGGGAAGACACGCGCCATCAGCTTCGCTTCCATTTCATCGTTCTTGCGTGTGGCAGTCGCATGCAGATTCACGTAGCCGATGGCCGACGATGCGACGCCCGCATCGGCCAACGCAGCTTGCAACGCCAGTTCGCCGCCCACACCTCGGGGGTCCGGCGAGGAAATATGGTGCGCATCGCTCGATTCGCCGACACCCGCGAGCCGTACCGCCGCTTCTTCGCGGCTCATCAGAAACACGGCTGCGCCTTCGCCGACGTTGATCCCGCTGCGATTACGGCTCATCGGATTGGTGCGCACGCCGCTGGTCGATTCGAGCGAGGCGAAACCCTGCACCGTCAACTCGCACAACGAATCGACGCCCCCTACCACCACCGCGTCGCACAGCCGCAATTGCAGCAAACGGCGCGCCGACGCAAAGGCCTTCGCGCTCGAGGTGCAAGCGGTCGAGATCGTGAAGGCCGGACCGTGCACGCCGAGCGCGGCGGCGGCGAAGGGCGCGGCGGTGCCGATCTCCATCTGCCGGTAATTGAAGTTTGCAGGCAGGTTGCCCGCTTGCGCCTGATAGACGAACGCGGCTTCGGCCGCTTCGATACCCGACGTGCTGGTGCCGAGCACCACGCCGATCCGATGCGCGCCGTAACGCTCGCGCGCCGCGTCGACAGCGGGTGCGATCTGCGTCAGCGCGGCCAGCAGCAAGCGGTTATTGCGGCAGTCGTAGCGTGCGAGCCCGGCAGGCGGCGCCAGATCGAGCGGCGCGAGCACGCTGCCGACAAACGCTTCGCCAATGCCCGTATGCGCATGCGCCATACCGGGTGCGTGACCGGCGATAAGCGCCGGGACGATTGCATCGAGGTCGCCGCCGAGCGCATTGATCATGCCGAGCGCGTGCAAATAAACTGATGGCGCCTTCATGCGGCCCTCCTTGATTCCGATGGCATGCCGATCGGCGCGAGCAGCACCGATACGAGGATGCCAAGAGCGAGCGTGGCGCCGAAACTCTTCAGCGCAGGCATCGCGCTCATACCGAGCATGCCGAACGACAACAGCGTGGTGGCCGACGACAGCAGCACACCGGTCCACACAGCGCCGAGATCGGCGTCCGCGCGCAGGCAGCCTTCGCGCAGAAACACCGCATAGTTTGCGCCAACGCCGAGCACCAGCATCAGCGCGAGCCAGTTGAACAGATTGAGCGGCACGTGAACGTAGCCGAACACCGCGAGCGTGACGACGACCGCGAGCAGCACCGGCAGCGTCACGGCAATGCCACCGCGCGCGCGGTAGCGCAGCATCAGCAGGACGAGTACGAGCGCGAGCGCACCGCCGAGCCACCACCCGCTATCCACGCGATACGCGCCGAACAGCTTCGAGACGCTCGCCGCCTTGTCGACGAATACGACGCCGGGCAGCGCCTGCGCGGTGGCGATCAGCGCAGGTTCGTTCTGCGGCGTCACGCCCTGCGGAATCACGACCGCTGCATACGCTTTGGTCGCCGAATCGACTTCACCCAGCCACAAATGCCTGTAGGGCTGCGACCACGGTGCGGCGAGCCACGTCTCGACCGTAAGCAGCGGCTGCGGTTTCGCATACGCGGCGAGCCAGGCATCGGCGACTTCGTCTTTAAAGCCCGCCTGCAGCAGCGTGGCACGCAACGCCGCGGGATTGTTGAATACGTGCTGCGCAAGCAATGCACGGTCTGCGTTTTGCTGCTTCGCGGACGGCACGAATTGCGCCACCGACTGATAGCTGCCCACCTTGTTCGCGGTCCCGTTCAAGCCGTCGAGCTTCACGCCCAGCGCTTCGGCGCGTTGCAAGACAATTTCCGGCGTCTCGCCGCGCACGACAAAAAACTGCGCGCTGTTATCGACACCCACCGCCGCGCGCACCTTGTCTTCCTGCGCGACCAGCGAAGGATCACGCTGGATCAGCAGATGGATATCGTCGTCGCTCGTCAGACGCAACCAGCCGGGAATCGCCACGATCAGCAATAGCGCTGCGACAAACCACGCCCGCTTGCCGCCGATCGTGCGATGCCAGACCGTCAGCAGACGCGCCGCACCGGCGAACAGGTGCTGCGGGCCGCGCTTCGGCGGCCGCGTGAGCAGCGCGGGCAACAGCCACAGCACAGAGGCATACGCCGTCACAATGCCCGCCATCGCGAAGCACGCAATCTGCTTGAGCGCGGGGAACGGCACCCACGTGAGGATCGCGTAGCCGAGCAGGCTGGTGGCAAGCGCGACCGTCAAGGCCGGGCGCACGGCACGCGCGCCACGGCGCGAATCCCAATCGCGCTCCGCGCCGAGATAGACCACGAAATACTGAATCGAATAATCGACCGCTTCGCCGATCAGGCTCGCGCCGAACACCAGCGTCAACAGATGCAATTGACCGAACACCAGCATCGTCACCGCGAGCGCACAGACGATGCCGAGCGCCGTCGAAACGAAACCGAGCAGCAACAGGCGCGGGGAGCGGAACACCCACATCATCAGCAACGCAATCCCGCACAGCGACGCGACGCCGATCAGATGCACCTCATGTTCCGATGCGCTGCGTGCCGACTCCGCGTAGAACACCGCACCGGTTCTCGCCACCGTCACGTCAGGGAACGCCTGCTTCAGGCTGCTTTCACCTTGCGCAAGCGCGGCAAGCACGGCGTGCTGCGTCTTTGATTCGTAGGCCGAGCCCGGTAGCGTGGCGACGATCAGCACGCTGGTCGCACTGCCGCGATGCGACACCAGCATGTTGTCTTCGAGTTCGAGATTCGACGTGGCGAGCGGCAAGCCGCCGAGCCAGTGTTCGAGCCAGCCGAACGGATCGTCGGCGAGCGGCGTGGTCAGGCCGCCGCGCATTGGGCTGTAGATGCGCTGTGCGAGTGCGTCGTACAGCATGGGGCTTGCAGCATTGCTCCGCGCGAGTGCTGCGCGGTCAACGGGCGCCAGCAAACCGAACCGATACGGCATATACAACGCGGCGATCTGCGACAGATCGAACGGCGGCAACTCCGCCGTCACCGAGCCGAACGCCCCGCTCTTCTGCAACGATGCGCCGAGTTGTTTCGCTGCCGCTTTGGCGTGCGCGTCATCGTTGCTGGTGACCAGAAAAACGGTGCGGTCGCCCAGCGCACTTGCGAGCGTATCGACCGCTTTCTCGGCGACCGGATCCGCTTCCGTGGCAGGCAGCAACGCCAGCAGATTGGTCTGCAGCGGCGAAGGTCCCGCGAAACGCCACCCGCAATACAGCGCTGCGGCGAGCGCGAGCAGCAGCCACGCGGCGCGCATGCCCCACGCCTGTTTCGCGGACCGCTGTTGCAGCACCTGCATTACGGCGCTCCGAGCAGGCTACGCTCAGCAGGCGTTGGTTCGCTCACCGCAGCGCTTTTCGCAAAGTCGAGTTTCGTGATGTCGCCGTTCGCGAGCGTGATCCGCAAGCTTTGAAGATAGTCGCCGCCGTTCATTTGCAAGCCTTTGATCGACTGCGCGATCTGCGGCTGGTTCGGCGTGAGTTGCATGCGCCACTGCGCAGCGCTGCCTTCGGCCTGCACGTCGAATTGCGAGTACAGCGCCGACAGGTCGCCGCCCAGCATCGCGCGCATCATCTTCGAAACCTGCGCGACGCCGCGTGTGCCCTGGGCACTGTGAGCCGTCACGCGCTGGCCGTTGGCATCGACTTCGGCGACGCCCGCGTCGGTAATCACATAGGTGGCTTTGTACGGCGTGTCGATCTGCCAGATCACCCCACGATCGCGGAAGAACAGCAGCGAACCCGTGCTGACGAGCGGTTGCTTCATCGCGGCGAGCGTTTGCGTTTGCGTGAATTGCGCGCGAACACCCTTGGCCTGGGCGAGATGCGAGGCGATCTGCGAGACGAGTGCCGGGTTGCCGGCGGGCTGTGCGGTTTCAGCCGCAGACGCCGCAGCCGGCCATGCTGCCAGGCTGGATACGCTTAGGGTGCCTAGCGCGAGCAACGCTACCGCTGCCGCGCCGCGCGAGTTCATCGTCCCCATACACGCTCCAGCTTTTCGAATACGACGGGCGGCGACACGAACTGCAATTCCTGCGTCGCGGCATCGACCGCGACCTGGATCGTGTAGCCCTTCGTCAATCGCGTACCGGATGCGCCGTCGACAATTTCATAGCCTATTTTCAGGCGGTTCTCGTGTTCGAGCAGTTGCGTGCGCACTTCCAGCGCCTGGCCGTAAGTAGCCGGACGTACATACTTCAGATGCGCCTCGACGATCGGCCACAGGTAACCCGATGCCTGCATCTCGCGGTAGTCGTAGTCGAACGTACGCAGGAGCGCCGCGCGGCCGATCTCGAAGTACTTCAGATAGTGGCCATGCCAGCACACGTTCATCGCGTCGACGTCGTGAAACGGCACTTCGACCATCGCGCTGGCCGTCAGCACTTTAGGGGAGCCGCTCATGCGTTCGGGCCTCCGCGATAGTCGTCCAACAGATCGCATGCGGCGATGCGCGCAGTCAGCGCGCGCAGGTCGCTTTCCAGCGCGCGGTCTTCGTCGACGAACGGCGATTGCGCTGTCACGCTATCAATAAAGGCTTGCAGCGGCGCGGGAACCGGCGTGGTGCTGTCGATCTTCAAGCGCAGGCGCGCGGCTTGCACAGTCGCCAGCGTATGCGCGGCGGCAACCTGTTCGGTCAACTCCAGCACGCGCAAACAGTCGCGCGCGGCGATCGTGCCCATGCTGACCTTGTCCTGATTGTGCGCTTCGGTCGAACGCGAGAACACGCTGGCGGGCATCGTGTTCTTTAACGCTTCGGCCGTCCACGCGGACGACGAAATCTGCACGGCCTTGAAACCGTGATTGATCGCGGCGCGCGCGGGGGCCGCACCCGACAGGTTGCGCGGCAAGCCGTTGTTGAAATTCACGTCGACCAGCAGCGCGAGCTGCCGGTCCATCAGATCGGCGAGATTGGCGACCGCGACTTTCAGCGAATCCATCGCGAACGCGATATGGCCGCCGTAGAAGTTGCCGCCGTGCAGCACACGCTCGTTGTCGGGGTCGATCAGCGGATTGTCGTTCGCGCTGTTCAGTTCGTTCTCGACATCGCGGCGCACCCACGACAAGGCATCGCGCGCAACGCCGATCACATGCGGCGCACAGCGAATCGAATAGCGATCCTGCAGACGATGTCCCGGCGTATCGTCGCGTCCGCTCAGATCGTCGCGAATCCATGCCGCGGCTTCGGCCTGGCCTGCATGCGGCTTCACTTCGAACAGCATTGCGTCGAAGTGTGCGGCGCGGCCGTCGAGTGCAACGGTTGAGAGCGCGGTAAGACGTGCAGTGAGGCGCGTCAGATGATCGGCACGCGCAAACGCGAGACAGGCGAGGCCTGTCATCACCGCGGTGCCGTTCATTAGCGCAAGGCCCTCTTTCGGCGCGAGCGTCAGTGGTTCGTGACCCAGTTCGGTCCAGACCTCGCGCACGTTGCGCAGGCTGTCTTCGAACATCACATCGCGTTCACCCGCGAGCGCGGCGGCCACATACGAGAGCGGCGTCAGATCGCCGCTTGCACCGACCGAGCCTTCCGACGGAATGCGCGGCAACACCCGATGATTGATCAGATCGGCAAGGCGTTCGAGCAACACCGGGCGCACGCCGGAGAAACCGTAGGCCAGCGAGTTGAGTCGCGCGGCGATCACCGCGAGCGTTTGCGCGTCGTCGAGATACCGGCCCATGCCGCAGCCGTGGTAACGCGTCAACTGCAACGGCAAGGCTTCGACGAGTTCCATCGGCACGTCGACCACGCACGCGTCGCCATAGCCGGTGTTGACGCCGTACACGGTCGCGCCCGACGCCAGATGCCGGCGCAGAAAGTCCGCGCCGCGCTGGATGCGCGCACGCCACGCCGGATCGGCGCTCAACGCAACCGGTGCGCGATGGTGGGCGATCGCAACGACTTCTTCGATCGTCAGCTTGCGGCCGCCAATCGTTACCGCTGCCGCGTTTGCACCCGCGTTCTCACTTGCGCTAACGTTCGGCGCCTCGATCAGATCATGTTCGGCCATGTGTGCCTCGCTTGGGGCTGGCCCAGAAATCGAAGAAATTGAACCATTGATAAGGTGCCTTGCGGCAATAGTGTTCGAGGCGCGCCGCGTAACGCTGCGCCCACGCGGCAAGATGCTGCGCGCGTTCGCGGCGCGGCAACTCGATGCGCTCGGCGAACGGTTCGAAATACAGACGATAGCCGTCGCGCTCTTTCAGGCAGAAGAACAGATAGACAGGGCAGCCCAGCGCATGCGCGAGCACGTAGGGGCCTTGCGCGAATGGCGCGGTCGAGCCGAGAAATTGCGCTTCGGTCGTGCGGCCCGCTTCATGGGCCGGCACGCGGTCGCCGACGATCACCAGCAGCTCGCCCGCGTCGACGCGCTCCTGCATCATCATCGCGGTCTCAGGGCCGAAGTCACTAACCTCGAGCAGATGCCGCGCGAACTGGCTATTCGCCGACGCCAGCACGCTATTGAAGCGCCGCGCGTGTTCGGTGTAGACCACGGCAGTGACTTTCGCGTAGGCGCCCTGCGCGGCGAGCGCGCGGGTCATTTCCAGATTGCCGAGATGCGCGCCGATCACGAGCGCCCCTTTGCCGCTTGCCACCAATGCCTCGAATGCCGAAGGATCTTCGAATTTGACGTCGGCGTTGTTGACACGACCGGACCACGCCGCGAGCTTATCAAAACCCGATTGCGCGAACGCCAGCATGTGGCGATAGGCGGACAGCCAACCCGGGCGCGGCGTATCGCCGTGCGGTGCGGCCGCGCCAAGACGCGTGAAGTAGTTGCTCGACGCCTCGCGTGCAGCGCGGCCCGTCAGCAGAAAATACGCGACGATCGGATGCAGCCAGAGCGCGGTGAAACGGCGGCCGAATAGCTTGCAACTGAGGGCGAGCAAGGACATGCCCAGATGGCTGCCGCGTTCGGCGATGCGCCACCAGTCCTGGGGGCTTTGTTCGTTTTGTTCAGCGTGCTGGCCGGGTTTGTTCTGGTCGCTCTGCTTGAACGCCTCACTCGCGATCGCCGAACGGCGTGGCATCACTTTGTGCGCGAGCAGCATCGGCAAACGCCACAGCATGCCGAACACGAGACGCGTGTGGCTGCGGCTGATGCGCACGTTGTCCCACAGCACGTCGAAATGCGAGACGCCATCGCTTGCGTAGGTGACGCGCGTCGGAATCGAGCGGAACGCGGCGCGCCGCCAGTACAGACGCACGAGAATTT
Organism: Paraburkholderia nemoris; assembly: GCF_905221015.1. Lineage (NCBI taxonomy): Bacteria > Pseudomonadati > Pseudomonadota > Betaproteobacteria > Burkholderiales > Burkholderiaceae > Paraburkholderia > Paraburkholderia nemoris. Next base: position 239,430 of record NZ_CAJNBO010000005.1, read on the forward strand.
CGATGTCGAAGTCCATGCGCGTCGGCAGTTGCACGCTGTCGATCAACTCGCAAGCAAGCGCAAGCGGATACAGACGGAAGCCGCACATCGAATCGCGGATCGTCAGCGAAAGCGTTTCGATCCACACCCACACGTGTGTCAGATAACGGCCGTAGAGGCGCGATTTCGGCACGCTCTCGTCGTAGACCGGGCGGCCGAGGATCACCGCGCCCGGTTCGGCAAGCGCTGCTTCGATAAACCGCGGCACGTCCGTCGCGTCGTGCTGGCCGTCGGCGTCGATCTGCAGAGCGTGCGTGTACTCGGCGGCGCGCGCGGCGCGCAGTCCCGCCATCACCGCCGCACCCTTGCCGCCATTGACCGGCAAGCGCAGCAGCGTGAGCTGCCCTGCGTATTGTTGCGCGAGCGAAGCGAGCACCTGCTGGGTCGCCTCATCGCTGCCGTCGTCGACGACAAAGATCGGCAAGCGGTGCACCGCGAGATGGGCAACGGTCGCGCCGATCGCGTCCTTGTGGTTGTAAATCGGAATGACGATGCAAGGAGCGAAGCGCATCATGCAGGCTCCCGATACACGATCACACCGGACGCGCATTCACGCCCGCTCAGCCGGTACGCGAACTGCACGCGGCCACGTGCGGCGTCGTGTGCGAGCGTGAGATTGAGTACCGCGCCTGGCGGCACCGGCGCCATGAACTTGAGACGATCGACCGACGCCAGCGTGCGCACAGCGGGCACGTGTTCGGCCGCCAGATGCATGGCCCAGTGAACCTGCACGACGCCCGGCAGAATCGGCAGACCGGGGAAGTGGCCGGCGAAATGCACGAGCGTCGGCGGCACGCGCAGTTCGTAGTGCAGCGTCTCGGCACTGCGGGCTTCGGCGAGCACTTCCACGCCGTCCGCGCGCGGCTCGAATGCCGCCGCGACGGCGGCCACCGGCAGTTTGCCGCGCGCGTCGAACGGCAACGTGAGGCGGAAACGCCAATGACGCGGCAGCACCACCACATCGAAATAGGCAGCAAGATGTCGGCGCAAGGTGTGCGCGAGTTGCACGCGGCCTTCGTCGCGCAATGCCTCGCAGCCGGCTTCCGTCAACGCCACGACGGCGCCGACGCGCTCGCGCGAGGCGCCTTCCAGCGGCACGATCGCCGCTTGCGCGACATAGGGATGCAGCGCGAGACGCGCTTCGAGCTCCGGCAACGACACACGCTTGCCATCCAGCTTGAGCACGCGATCGAGGCGGCCTTGCAGGCGGAAGCGGCCATCGGCATCGAACGCGATTTTGTCGTCCGTGCGATGCCAGCCAGTGTGATCGAGATGCGGCGAGCGGACATTCAGCGCGCCGTCTTCGTCGCGGCGCACTTCAATGCCGACGACCGGCTGCCAGGCATCGGTCTGATCCTGACGACGCCATGCGATGCCACCGGTTTCCGTACTGCCGTAGATTTCGAGCGGCGCAGCGCCATAAGCGGCGGCGTATTCTTGCGCGGCTTCCAGGGCGAGCGGGCCGCCCGAAGAAAAGAATGCGCGCGGCGCCGGCGTCAACGCGGCGAAACCAGGCAACGCGGGCCAACGCGACAATTGCGCGGGCGTCGAGACAACCACCGTCGCGCCGCATTGTTCGATCTGCGTTTGTAGATGCAAAGGCTCGATGCTAATCGTGCGGTCGAACGCGCGGCCCGCCGCAAGCGGCCACAACACGCGAAACAGCAAACCGTAGATGTGATGATGCGGCACGCTCGCGAGCATCGTCGCATCGCCGACCAGAGCACCCCACTGCTTTTCGAGCGTGTGCACTTCAGCGTTGAATTGCGCGAGGGTCTTGCGGATCGGCTTGGGGGCGCCGCTGCTGCCGGAGGTGTAGAGCGTCAACGGAGCTTGCGGGTCGATCATGTGCGAAGTGTCTGGCGTGCGCGTGGCATCGGCGTAAGCGTCTCGCGCATCTTCTCGCACACCGCGCGGCAGATCGGCGTCGGTCAGCACCGCGTCGTACGCATCGGCCAGATCGGCGAGATAGCCCGGCGTCGCGTTGGCCGGAATCACAGGCTCCTTGCCGCACGCGAACAGCGCAAACAGTGCACAGGCGAAATCGAACGGATCATCGATACACAATGCGTAGCGGCGCGCGTCTTGCGTTTGCATCAGCGTGACCAGCGCCGACACGCGCGCGCGAAACGCTGTGCGGTCGAGCACCGTCGCGCCGTCGCGGCACACCGGCGCATTCACGACGGCGGCACCATGGCCCGCCGACAACAGATCGTGCAACGCAATCATGCCGCCTCCGAACGCGCGGCTCGCGGCAGCACCACCAGATAACGCCAGATGACCTCGGCCACCAGCAGCACGCCGATTAACCCATAAGCGATCGCGCCGTTATAGAGCGACCAGTTAGCACGGCTCCAATACAGCGCCGTATAAGCGGAAAACGCGCCGTTCAGCGCGAAGAAAACGCACCACACCTGGGTCACGCGCCACGTATGACGCACGGCGCCAGGCGGCAGATTCGGATTGCCCAGCCGCGCGAATTTTTCGATCATCGAAGGCCCACGCACCAGCGTCGCGCCGAACGCGATCAGCAGACCCAGATTGACGAGCGACGGATAGAGGCGCAGCAGTAACTCGCTGTTGGTGAACACGATCGCCGCCGAAGCGCAGCTCAGCAAGCCGACCACGGTCCAGTCGATGGTGGAGAGCCGGCGCAGCGAGGTCGCGACCGGACCGCTGCCGGCCCAGCGTTGCAGCCACAGAATCGCAAACAGCATGCAGCCGACATAGCGCGGCGTGTCCCAGCGCCAGGCGCACAGAATCAACGCGGGATACGCGAGTTTCAGCAGGACCTGCACCGCCGTTTTGGCCCAGTGGCGCTCAGTGCCGGGCGATGCCTCGGCGGGCCGGCTCGCCGCCGCTTGCATTCGCGAGCGCACGGATGGCATCAGCCTTGTGCCGCCAGCAGGGATTCGACCGCACCGATCACATCGCCGACCGTGCGCACCGACTTGAATTCTTCCGGCTTGATGCGGCGCCCGGTCATTTCCTGCAGTTTGATCGCGAGGTCGACGGCGTCGATGCTGTCGAGATCGAGGTCTTCGAAGAGATGCGCGTCAGGCGTCACGCGCTCCGGCTCGATCGCGAAGTTCTCTTTGAAGATGGCGCGGATGCGTTCAAGAATCTCTGCCTCGGTCACGATTAATCCCCTTTTCTTGTGGTTTCGTTCACAGCATGCGCCGTTTCGCGTTGACTCGCGACCAGCGCGGCCAGCGTGCTGATCGAGCGGAAGTGCTCGCGGGTGCGTTCGTCGTTCGCGGCGATGGTCAGTTGGTATTGTTTGCGCAGCACGATGCCGATCTCGAGCGCGTCGATCGAGTCGAGACCGATACCGTCGGTATCGAACAACGGGGCGTCGTCGTCGATATCGGCCGGGCTCAGGTCTTCCAGATCGAGGGCCTCGATCAGAAGCTGTTTAATTTCCAGTTTTAAAGAATCCATAATCGAACAGGTGCTGAGTAATGTGAGCTTCGATGGCGCTGGTCACGCTGCGCGCCGCGAGAGACGGTGAAGTGTCGTGGTCGGCGAGTTGCTCGACGCCAAGCGGCTCGAGCACATTCACGCGGATCCGGAAAGCGCGCGCCGGCACGTCGTACCAGCGCATCTGCTTGGTGAACGCCGGCGGATCGCAGTCCATCAGCACCGGCACGATCGGCGCGCCGACCTTCAACGCCATGTGCGCGAATCCGCGCGAAAACGCGTGCAGCCGGTTCGGTGCGGGGCTGCGCGTGCCCTCGGGAAAAATAATCATCGTGTAGCCCGCTGCCAGCTGACGCGCGCCGGCTTCGACGAGCTCCGACGGATCGGCGTTGCTCACATACTCCGCCGAGCGCACGATCCCCCAGAAACACGGGTTGCCCCAGTGCGCGTTTTTCACCACGCAGCAGGCACGCGGCGTGAGCGACAACAACACCATCACGTCCAGATACGTCGGGTGATTGGCGACCACGATCGCCGGGCCGCCGGCGCGCAATGCCTGCCCACCCGATACCTCGAGTTCCATCACGCCGACGCGCTGCAACACCGCGACCAGCGCGCGGAAAAACCAGTGAATCACGGTCGTCACCATGCGCTGACGCGACGCCCGGTGCGGCCACAGCCACGCGAGCGGGAACACCAGCACCGAAAACAGCACGCCGCAGATGCCGAACACCACGAAGGCCATGCCTGTCGCGCAGAACCGCCAAACGTAATCAAGCCGCGCGTTCATGCCACCTCCAATGCCAGGCCGCGCCGGCGCCTTGCCAGACGGCGGCCCTACCCGTTTCCAGACAGTGCTGCAGCGCCTGGCTCTGGGTCGCGAAACTTTCTTCCGTGCTTGTCTCGGCACCAGCCTCCGCAGTTGCAATATTTCCCGCGTCTGCGTGATTTGCCTCCTGCGCGGCCAGGGCTGCCTCCTCACCCGCGCCGGACAACGTGCAGACCAGTTGCCCCGTAGTCGCCTCGCCGTTCAGCAGGATCGCGATCGCGCCGCCCTGCACTTCGTCTTCAATCGTGCCGTACGCCGGATCGGCCGGTTCGTCAGCGTACACCAGCAATACCGGTGCCCCGGGCTGCGTTGCGTATTGCGCATACGCTTCCAGCAGCGCATAGCCGAGCGTCTCGGCGCCGGCCGAGATCGCGCTGGCAGCGGAACGGTCGCCGCGCGCGATGCCGAACACACCGGTCATGGCGTTCAGCACCGACAGGCTAAAGGCGGTCGGCGAGACCGGCTCGCCCGCGCTAATAGTACGCAGAATGTCCGTGGTGCGCCGCAATTCGCCGTGGCGCGACGCGAACACGACCCGGACCTCGTCTTGCGCCACGCAGTCGTGCGCGACCTTCAGGGCGACTTTGGAGAGCGTGCTCAGGCGACGCCGCACGATCGGCTCGATAAAGCCGATGTCGGGTGCGGCAGATGCGGCAGCAGGCCAGCTAGACCAGCGAGCGACCGGAATGGTCCAGTGCAGATCGGGCATATCGGTGTTCGCGCGTAGAAGCGAGGAGAGGCTGAGGGCGCCTGACGGAATACGCAGCCGTCACAGCGTATGCGCGCCGCGCGGAACGACAATCTCCAGCCGGGGGTCAATCCAATCTTCTTATATAGGGTTCAGCGATTTAACGGCACTTGGCCCCGATTATTTAGGCGCCTGTGCCGATTAGTCTGATGGATTGACTCAGGCTCCCTGTGGTCGCCGGAATCATACTGAATATTGTGGATTAAATCAGCCACAAAAGACGTATCTATCTGTATCCGTATCGCGGGTGCGACGGATCCCTGGACAACGTCAAAATATAAGCCTGGCGGCCCTTGCACGTCCGCGAGCAGCCTGCAAAGCCGCCTGCAGCGAGCCCCATGGGCCAGATGGGCGCTCGCGCATCCGCGAATAGACGCGAATACTTTCATTTAGCTTTCCAAACATGTGTTTCGTTTCGGAACACTTCAATGCTTCGGCGCCGCTCTGCTGAGTTAGATACCGCGCGTCTTTCAAATCTCGAGCGCGACTTACGGATGCTTACCGCAGCGCCATTTTTGCCAGATAGCGGCAGCGGCTTTCGGCCAAAAGTACGCTTCGCGCGGGCTGCAAAACAGAACGGCCCGACAGGATGACCTGCCGGGCCGTTTTTGTTGCGCCGCAGCGCATGCTGTTCGCCGCGCCGGCGTAGTGCTTATTGCACGATCTATTGCACGACCTTCGCACCCGGCGCAGAAGCCGGTGCGGCCGCGGGCGCGGCGCCCGTCGTCGCGACTTCGTTCGGGACCCCACCGTTCTTGTCGACGGGAAGCTTAACGGTATGAACCACGCCGTTGCCGAGCGGGAAGTCAGCCAGCGCGCTGCGCGCCAGATACGGCATGGCCCGCACCAGCGACGATTCTTCGTCCGAGTTGCGCGCCGTTACGTTATAGACCTCTTTGCCGCTGGCGCGCTCGGTGATCCGCACGCCGAGCAGGTGAGTGAAGATCGGATAGCTCTGGTTCACATAGGCGGTCGGAAACGCGCCCCACGGACCCCACGGATCGAACGGCCGGCCCCAGTAAGGCGCCGGCCAGGGGTTGTAATACACCGGCTGCGCGACCGTCACCATGTCCGAGCGAATCCCGTACGAGAGCCCGACCAGATAACGCGCCTGGGACGTGTCGACCTGACGGAACGCATGCGTGGCAAGCTCATTGCCGACGAGGCGCTCGTAGGTGGTGAGTTCGAGATTGTTCTGCTGATCCCCCGCCCGCGTGAAGGCATAGGTACGGGTGGCGTCGTTGCCGCTCCAGTCGGAGAACGCCGTGACCTGGGAGGTCACGTAGCTTGTGCAGCCGGACAGCAGCACCGTCAGCGTCGCCAGCAGCAGCGTCGCGCGACGGGTCCATCGATTAACGTTCATGGTCTACCTCTTAATGCCTTTAGTTTGCTTCTGGATTGTTAGCGCTGCGCCTGTCACCACGCGATTTCAACGACGCGTTGGCCTTTTTTATTCCACGCGCGCGCCGATAATACGCTGACCAGGCGAATCGGTAAAAAGTTCGAGCCGCACAATCCGCCGAGCCTTTGTACAATGGCTCGACAAGCCCGGCTCGCGCGCCATAAGCACGCTTGACGGCTCGAGTCCCATCACTACAGAACGCCATGGCCGATACCGCAACGCCCAATGTGATCCGCCGCGCCGATTACGCGCCGCCCGCCTTCCTGATCGACACCGTCGCACTGGAGTTCGATCTGATCCCCGAACGCACCGTCGTCAGGAACACGATGCGGGTGCGCCGCAACCCGGACGCCTCCCGCGCCGCGAATTTCGAACTGATGGGCGAACAACTCGAGTTCGTCAGCGCCACGATCGACGGCGCCCCATTCGTCCACGCGCATGCGCACGAACACGGCCTCACGCTCGACAACGTGCCGGATAACTTCGAGCTCACGCTTACCAGCATCTGCAATCCGGCGGAAAACACCACGCTGTCTGGCCTGTATGTGTCGGGCGGCAACTTCTTCACGCAGTGCGAGGCCGAGGGCTTTCGCCGCATTACCTACTTCCTCGACCGCCCCGACGTGATGGCGACCTTCACGGTCACGCTCAGCGCGAGCAAGACCGACTATCCGGTGCTGCTGTCGAACGGCAATCTGCTCGAAGAAGGCGATCTGCCGGACGGCCGCCATTTCGCCCGCTGGGAAGATCCGTTCAGGAAACCGAGCTATCTTTTCGCGCTGGTCGCGGGCAAGCTGGTCGCGCTCGAAGAACGCGTGAAGAGCGGCTCGGGCAAGGAAAAGCTGCTGCAGGTGTGGGTCGAACCGCACGATCTGGACAAGACCCGTCACGCCATGGATTCGCTGGTCAACTCGATCCGCTGGGACGAGTCGCGCTTCGGCCTGGAGCTGGATCTGGACCGCTTCATGATCGTCACGGTGAGCGACTTCAACATGGGCGCGATGGAGAACAAGGGGCTCAACATCTTCAACACGAAGTACGTGCTGGCGAACCCCGAAACGGCAACTGATACGGACTTCGCGAACATCGAGGCGGTGGTCGGCCACGAGTACTTCCACAACTGGACCGGCAACCGCGTGACGTGCCGCGACTGGTTCCAGCTGAGCCTGAAAGAAGGCCTGACGGTGTTCCGCGATCAGGAGTTCTCGGCCGACATGGCGGGCGGTGCGACCGATGAAGCCGCGCGCGCCACCAAACGCATCGAGGACGTGCGCGTGCTGCGCCAGATGCAGTTCGCCGAAGACGCGGGTCCGATGGCGCACCCGGTGCGCCCGGAAAGCTACGTCGAGATCAACAACTTCTACACGATGACGGTCTACGAAAAAGGCTCCGAAGTCGTGCGGATGTATCAGACGCTGTTCGGCCGCGACGGTTTCCGCAAAGGCATGGACCTGTACTTCAAGCGTCATGACGGCCAGGCTGTGACCTGCGACGACTTCCGTCACGCGCTCGCTGATGCGAACGGCCGCGATCTCGCTCAATTCGAACGCTGGTACAGCCAGGCCGGCACGCCGCGCGTGTCCGTGCGCACGCAATACGACGCCGCGCAGCAGCGCTACAGCGTGACGCTCACGCAAGGCTACGGCGATACCGCCCCGGCCGCGCGTGAAACGCAAAAGGGCCCGCTGCTGATTCCGTTCGCGATCGGTTTGATCGGCAAGGACGGCCACGATCTGCCGTTGCAGTTGGAAGGCGAAGCCCGGGCGTCGGACGCCACCACGCGCGTGCTGGAATTCACGCAGACCGAACAGACCTTCACGTTCGTCAACGTCGCGCAGGAACCTCTGCCTTCGCTGCTGCGCAATTTCTCGGCGCCGGTGATCGTTGAATACGACTACTCGGCCGATCAGCTCGCGTTCCTGCTCGCGCACGACAGCGATCCGTTCAACCGCTGGGAAGCCGGTCAACGACTCGCCACGCGCGAGTTGCTGACGCTCGCCGGGCGCGCCACAACCGGCGTGCCACTGCAACTCGACGACTCGGTGGTCGCGGCGTTCGCCCGAGTGCTGACCGACGAGTCGCTCTCGCCCTCGTTCCGGGAACTGGCATTGATGCTGCCGTCGGAAGCGTATCTGGCTGAACAGATGGCCGAATCGAATCCGGCTGCCGTACACGCCGCACGGCAGTTCGTACGCAAGCGCCTCGCGAATGCGCTCAGGAAGGACTGGCTTGCCGTGTACGAAAAGCACCGCACGCCAGGTGCGTATGAAGCGACGCCGGAGGCTTCCGGTCATCGTGCGTTGAAGAATCTTGCGCTGTCGTATCTCGCGGAACTGGACGATCCGGCTGAAGCCGTGCGTCTTGCATCCGCGCAATACGACGCCGCCAACAACATGACCGACCGCTCGGCGGCGCTCTCGGCATTGCTCAATGCGTCGGCGGCGAACGGCGGCAGCGTTGAGGCGCAGCAGGCGCTGGACGACTTCTACCGGCGCTTCGAAAAGGAACCGCTCGTCATCGACAAGTGGTTTGCCTTGCAAGCCACGCAGCGTGGCAGCGCGCAGCGTCCGGTGATCGAGATCGTGCGCAAGTTGATGGCCCACCCGGCGTTCAACCTGAAGAATCCGAACCGCGCGCGCTCGCTGATTTTCAGCTTCTGCGCTGCGAACCCCGCGCAGTTCCACGCCGAAGACGGCTCGGGCTATGCGTTCTGGGCCGAGCAGGTGATCGCGCTCGACGCCATCAATCCGCAAGTGGCCGCCCGCCTCGCCCGCTCGCTGGAACTGTGGCGCCGCTTTACGCCGACGCTGCGTGACGGCATGCGCGCGGCGCTGGAGAAAGTAGCGTCGCAGGTGAAGTCGCGCGACGTGCGCGAGATCGTGGAGAAAGCGTTGGCGTGACGATCGCCTGACAGCGCTTTACGCAGCGAAAAGCCGGCACGTGTTGCCGGCTTTTTTTCGTCCTCAATTTCGCGATGAGGCGATGTGCGGACGTCAACGTTAGCCGTCTGGACGACTATTCGTATCGGCTCGGCAAGGTGAAAGTAAACGCATTCATTTAACGGTTTACGTTTAACGCATTGCGTTATATCATCCCATGATCACGACATTCGGCGACAAGGCCACGGCAGCAATCTTTCAGGGCAAGTTCGTGCATTCACTGCCACTTCATATGCAGGCGCTCGCACGCCGCAAGCTGCTCATGATCGACGCCGCGAGGTCCATCCGCAACTTGCACGCGCCGCCGGGCAACCGGCTCGAATCCTTGCAAGGCCAGCGCAGCGGGCAGTGGAGTATTCGCATCAACGCACAGTGGCGCATCTGTTTTCACTTTGTCGACGGGGAGGCGCTGAATGTCGAAATTGTCGACTATCACTGATTATTGGGAGACCGGCATGGTCATCAAACGCTCCGATCTGGGCAGCATCGATTTCTCCGACATCAGCACCGGCGAAAGCATCCCGGAAATCCACCCCGGCGAGATTCTGCGGTGCGAGTTTCTCGAGCCGCTCGGCATGTCCGTCAACGCGCTCGCCCTTGCGCTGCGCGTACCGGCGCCGCGCATCAACGACATCGTGCGCGGCAAGCGCGCCATCTCGGCTGACACCGCGCTGCGGCTCGAACGCTACTTCGGCGCGAGTGCGCAGTTCTGGCTGAATCTGCAGATCGCCTACGACCTGCGGGTTGCCACCGCGGCGGCTGGCGAACAGATCGAGCGCGAGATCGAACCGATGCCCAAGGCGAACCGCCCCAAAATGCCGAAGGTCCCGGCCGAACACGCCCGTGCCGCGGCGCTTGCCACCCATGTGGCCGGCCATGTCACGGCCATCAAGGCTCGCCGCAAAGCCTGAATTTCGCGCGCCTTTATAGCGCCAGGCAAGACCGGCGCACGCCCTCGTATCTCAAAAGCACGGAACCGACACAGCGAGCGGTTAAAATCGAGACATTCCCTAAGCCTTCCCGGAGTACAGCAATGGCTTTGCAACGTCGTACCACTCTCACGAAGTACCTGATCGAGCAGCAGCGCGAAACCAACAACCTGCCGGCCGACCTGCGCCTTTTGATCGAAGTCGTCGCGCGCGCGTGCAAGGCGATCAGCTACCACGTCAGCAAGGGCGCGCTGGGCGATGCGCTCGGCACGGCAGGCAGCGAGAACGTTCAGGGCGAAGTGCAGAAGAAGCTCGACATCCTGTCGAACGAAATCCTGCTCGAAGCGAATGAATGGGGCGGCAACCTCGCGGGCATGGCGTCCGAGGAAATGGAGCAGTTCTTCCCGATCCCCGCCAACTACCCGAAGGGCGAATACCTGCTGGTGTTCGATCCGCTCGACGGCTCGTCGAACATCGACGTCAATGTGTCGATCGGCACGATCTTCTCGGTGCTGCGCTGCCCGGACGGCCAGCAGCCCACCGAACAGTCGTTCCTGCAACCCGGCACGCAGCAGGTCGCGGCAGGCTACGCCGTCTACGGCCCGCAAACCGTGCTGGTGCTGACCACCGGCAACGGCGTGAACTGCTTCACGCTCGACCGCGAACTGGGTTCGTGGGTGCTCACGCAAAGCGACATGCGCATTCCGGTCGAAACGCGTGAATATGCGATCAACGCGTCGAACGAACGCCACTGGTATCCGCCGGTCGAGAAATACATCGGCGAGTTGAAAGACGGCAAGGACGGGTCGCGCCAGAGCGACTTCAACATGCGCTGGATCGCGTCGATGGTGGCTGATGTGCACCGTATCCTGAACCGCGGCGGCATCTTCATGTACCCGGCCGACAAGCGCACGCCGGACAAGCCAGGCAAGCTGCGCCTGATGTACGAAGCGAACCCGATGGCGTTCATCGTCGAGCAAGCTGGCGGCGCCGCGACCAATGGCGAGAAGCGGATTCTGGACATTCAGCCGAAAAGTCTGCACGAACGTGTGGCGGTGTTCCTCGGCTCGAAGAACGAAGTCGACCGCGTCACGCGCTACCATCTCGAAACAAAAAAGTGACCGCGGGGGCTTGCCAAGTTCCTGAAGAAGTCCCTATAATCTCGTTTCTCCTGATGCCGGAATAGCTCAGACGGTAGAGCAGCGCATTCGTAATGCGAAGGTCGGGGGTTCGATTCCTCTTTCCGGCACCACAAGATTCAAGCAAAAAGCCCAGTCCTCGTGACTGGGCTTTTTGCTTTTCTGTTGTCGGTTTTCAACGCGGTTCTCGCTTCAACCGGCCGTCACAACGATCAACGGTAGCACCCCTTCAGCCGCCAAAATCCAATCGGTCGCTTCGCGCGGTCACGCCGAGATTGCGAACGACAACCGCATCTTCAACGATCACGTTCTCAGCCGGCTTTGTGCCATATGCCAACACGGCTTCTTGCGGCGCCGACGAAAACCACGTGATCCGGCCGGCGCACTCGATACCGACCTGACGTCCTTTCCAGTAGACAGCGTTTTCCATGGCGAACTCTCTGAAGGGCGAAGACAGCCATCTTCCGCGCCGGTGCCGGCGCTTCCGTTATCCACCGCACCTTGTGCCGCAGATAGTCGCTTCAATGATAGTCGGCGGCACGATCGAGGCGAACGACAAAGCAACGGCAGTTGCAGACACTACCCGGGGAGAGCCGCACGGCAACCCGTCCTACGCAACGATTCGCAGCCTGAAGTTGCAGCAACACGCGAGGTCTATCGGACTTCGCGCTTCTCCCGTAGGAAATCAATCAGCGCACGTAACTTGAACGGCATTTGCGCACGGCTCGCCGTGTATAGATAAAAGCCCGGAAAGCTCGGACACCACGCGTCCAGCACGCGGACCAAGCGGCCGTCTTCGAGTTGCTCGTCCACGTAGTCGTCGATCACGTGGAGGAGACCGACGCCCTGCTCCGCCGCCCGCACCATCGTGCGCAGATCGTTGGTGACGAGACTCCCGCGAGTCTCGACTTCGAACACACGCGACGGATCGTCAGGCTGCGCGAACTCCCATCGATAGATGCCGCCGCTAGTCGAGAAACGGTAACGCAGGCAATCGTGAGCGGCGAGATCGGCTGGCGTCGCCGGCGCTGGGTAACGTTCGAAATAGGCCGGCGAGCCGGCTACGACAATGCGGATGTCACCGCCCAACGGCACCGCCACCATATCCTGCGCGACCCGTTCGCCGAGCCGGATGCCTGCGTCGAAACCTTCGCCCACCACGTCAGCAAAACCATCGTCGAGTGTCAGATCGAGACGGATCTGCGGATAGCGGCGTGTGAACTCGGCCAGATGCGGCAACACCAGCAGCTCGCTTGCGACCCTCGGCAAATTGATGCGCAGTGTGCCGGCGGGCTGGTCGCGGGTTTCATCGAGCGCCTCGAAGGCCGCCTCCAGTTCACCCAGCGCAGGCAGCACGCGCGCGAGAAACTGCGCGCCAGCCTCCGTCAGGGCGACACGCCGGGTGGTCCGGTTGAACAGGCGCACATTCAACTGAGTCTCGAGCGAACGAATGCTCTGAGACAACGCCGACGCCGTCACGCCGGTTTCCGCAGCCGCGTGCGTGAAGCTGCCGTGGCGCGCCACGCCCGCGAATGCCATCAACGCCGGCAACTGAGCTGGGTCCATCGCGGTCTCCATTATTAAGTCGGACTTCACAATCCTTGCAGACAGACGGCATTTTTCCAAGTAAAGAATCGGCGCACGATAGCGCCATCGATTCAACACTTCCCGCCTCACCGCTCAAGGAGACTGATATGACGATGAACCGCTACACCTTGCTCGGCCGCTCGGGCCTTCGCGTGAGCCCGATCGCACTCGGCACGATGACCTTCGGCACGGAATGGGGCTGGGGCGCCGACGAGCAATCGGCGCAACGCCTGTTCGATCTGTACGTGGATGCCGGCGGCAACTTCGTCGACACCGCCGATCTGTACACCGAAGGCACCAGCGAGAAATGGCTCGGCAAATTCGTCGCGGCGCGCGGTCTGCGCGACCGGCTCGTGATCGCCACCAAGTACGGCTACAACGCCGAAACCGGCAATCCGAACGCTGGCGGCAACCATCGCAAGAATCTGCTGCGCGCGCTCGACGGCTCGCTCAAACGTCTGGGCACCGACTACATCGACCTGTACTACCTGCACACATGGGATCGCGTCACGCCGGTAGACGAAGTAATGCGTGCGATGGACGAGGCCGTGCGCGCGGGCAAGATCCTCTACGTCGGCCTGTCGGATACGCCCGCGTGGTTCGCCGGGCGGGCGCAGACGCTGGCCGAATGGCGCGGCTTCGAACCGGTCGCGGCGATGCAGCTCGAATACTCGATGATCGAGCGCAACGCCGAAAACGAGTTCGCCGATCTCGCCGCCAATCTGGGCATGGGGCTCGTGCCGTGGAGTCCGCTGGGTATGGGCGTGTTGTCGGGTAAATACCGTCCTTCGCAAGGCGGGACGGCGAGCGCTGTTTCCGGCGACGGGCGCCTTGCGAGCATGGCCAGCGCGCCGCCGCCGGGATTCGACAAGCTGACCGAGCGCAACTTCCGCATCGTCGCGGAACTGGAGGCCGTCGCGAATCTCGCGGGGCGGCCGATGGCGCAAGTTGCGCTGAACTGGCTGCATCACAAGCGCGGCGTGTCGAGCATCATTGTCGGCGCGACCCGGCCCGAGCAGTTGCAGGAGTCGCTCGGCTCGCTCGATTTCACGCTCGCGCCGGAATTGATCGCGCGGCTCGACGCTGTCTCGGAACCGGCCCGTCCATTCCCGTACTACATGTTTGCCGACGGACATCAGGCGCGGATTCATGGCCAGGTCGAAGTCGCCGACAAACCTGCGGCCTACTCCGCACCCGTGACAATTCCGGCGCAGAACGCGTAAAAATCGTCCATCTCGAGCGCCGCGCTTCGTCTGGAGCGCGGCGTTTTTTTATTTGCAAAAAATATCCGGAAAAGTATTCCCATTCGTCAACGAAGTCGCGCAATCGTTCGTTTACAAACGATTAGGGGCTGAATGAACGCGCTGAACCAATCGGTAATAAACGAACGTTCGGACTAACGCGGAGAAAATCCTTCCGATGCGGCAGTGCACAAAAACACGGTGATTTGTTCATATCAACGGATGTGAACGGGTAATGCTGTGGTGCAACAGAGATAATGCGCGGAAGGTGCGCTGGGCAAGGCTGGGACGGGAACGGTGGAGATATCGGACTGTTTTTGATTGGCCGCGGCAAATTCAGTCATGCGCAGTCAACCGGTAAATTCTATTCAAACATTCCGTTCCAATGTCGCGCTGTACCGTTAAAGCAACACACAACATGCGAGCCGCATCAGACGCTGGTGTAAAACGGGGACCGAGGCAGATAATCGGTTTGTAATAAAGGAGAAAGATCATGGATGCCAAACCACCGAAGATTCCGACCCCGGATAAAGTTTTTAGTCCGGATCCGGAACCCGCTGGCGTCGAGTTTCTGGGTGCCGAACTGCCTGAGCATGTTCGCGCATTTTTCGACGAACAACGTAAGTCGTGCGACTCGAAGTAATTGTGCAGTGGCGCGATGCAGCTTCAGCGTCCGCGCGTCCGGCGCGCGGCGAAGAGTCGCACGCACCCCTACGATTGTCGTTTGCCGCTTTCGCGGCGCGGGTTACGCCTGCTTGATTGCGACGCCTGGTTGATGTGGCCCGGCGCACTGATAGCGCTCGTCTCTGATAGGCGCTTTTAAATATCCCAGTAGTTTGCTTTCCGGTCGTTCAGCGCGCCCGCTTGATCCGCGCATCGTTTATTCTTCTGGTTTTTCTTCCGCCGCCACCGGCCACTCCCGCCTTCCATGAATCGCTCGTATCGCTTCGTCGCGTCATGCGCGCTCGCGCTGTTCACTGCGCTTGCGCTCGCGCCCGCCCCAGCCGTCGCGGATGGCGACGACACCGCTCTCACCAGTCTGATCGCACTGGCTTCGCAACGTCTCGCGCTCGCGGAACCCGTTGCGCGCTGGAAGTGGGCGAACCACCAGGCAATTACGGATACCCCGCGTGAGAATGCATTGCTCGCCGACGTCGAAAAGCGCGCCGTTGCTGCGAACGTCGATCCAGCGTTTGCGCGCGCCTTCTTCCAGGATCAGATCGACGCCAGCAAGGACGTGCAAAACGCGCTGTTTGACACCTGGCGCGGCACGCGGCCGCCTGAAGGCCCTGCGCCCGACCTCGCTAGCAGCACGAGGCCGCAATTGGACCGGCTGACGCAGTCACTCGTGGCCGGACTCGCACGGGTGCAACCGCTGCGCACGGCGCAGGATTGTCCGTCCCGTGTGGCGCAATCGCTTGCAAACTGGAAATCGCTGACGCGCTATGACTCGGCCCATTCGAGCGCGTTGACGCACGCTCTCGGCCATGTGTGCGAAGCGGGTGGAGTTGGTGCGACGGGCTGATCGGTTGGTGCGGTCGAACGAGGTCTGAGACTCCGACCGATCGGCCGCTCTCAGGTGAGAATTGAACCCGTCCTGAAGAGCGGGTTGTTGCACAAACAAAGCCCGCGTTAAGCCAGACTCGCCACAGGTGTACCGCTGGAAACGCTCAAGGGCATCACGCGTAAGCCGCGCGCCAGATGGCTTTGCAGAAGACGATAGGTCGACAGTTCGAACGCGCCGCCCGAGCTCGACGCATGCAGCTCCGCCGCCTGGGCGAGCGAAGGAGCATGCCCAAGGTAACGCCACCGGTCGACAACATGAAAAGCGCGCGCGTGCGACGCCTCTTCACGCTCCTCAAATACGATCGGACCTTCGAACGGCCAGGGCGCATCCACCGGATCGCTCTTCAAGACGCGCGGCACCCGGTTATGGCCTGGACGCAGCGTTGCGATCCATTGCGCCTCTGCGAGCATGGCGCCCAGCTCGCCACCGGTCGCGCGCCACTCGACACGCCGTACTTGTTGCGCGAGCCGTACGTCCTTCGACGAACGCCGCTCACCCGTCAAGTGCGAACGCAGCCGCTGGCGCACACGCACGCTTCGCCCGACATAGAGCGGCAGATCGCCTTCTCCATAGAACGCGTAGACACCGCATCCGGCCGGCGCGGTGTCGAGCAGATCTTCGGTGATGTCGCCTGCCAGCCGGTAGCGCCGCGTAGTGCGCTCGATCTGCGCCTGCAAAACGTCCGGCGGTACAAGACCGCCATGCAGACGTTGCCAGAACTGCCAGATCAGATCGGCGTCCGCGAGCGCGCGGTGACGATCGGACGGAACGAGACCATGACGCTCCACCAACGCGTCGAGCCCATGGCGCTTTTCCGCGGGAAACAAGGCGCGTGACAGGCGCACGGTGCATAACACATCCGGATCGAACGCGAGTCCGGCCCGCCGAAACTCCCCGCGCAGAAAACCGCGATCGAAACTGGCGTTGTGCGCGACGAACAGTTTGCCGTTCAGGCGCTCGAACAATGCCGGCGCGATGGCGTCGAAAGTAGGCGCGCCTCGCACCATCGCGTTCGTGATGCCGGTGAGTTGCTGAATGAAAGAAGGAATCGGTTGCTGAGGGTCGACCAGGCTGCTCCAACGCGACACGCCGGCCGGTCCTATTTCAACCACGCCGACTTCGGTGATGCGATGCTCACTGGTCGAGCCTCCGGTGGTTTCAAGGTCGACGAAGACGATCGGCACATCTAGGGCCGGTTGCGGCAGAAACTGTTCAGACATGGAAAGGGATACTTTGGACGCGTGGCTTTGCGGCAAGTATGCACCAGTTAGCCGCCGCGCACCCAGCCAGTATTGCTTTGCCCTGTCGCCGTGCGGCACAAAGACTGCATTCCTGCACGAACTGGGATTCGTTCATAAACCCGTTAATTATTATATTTTTATGCTGGCGATTTTAGATCCCAAGGCGAAATTTTACGCCCCCGATCTATACAAGAATAATTCGAACCAGGCAGTTAATCGTTTCTGTCGCGATGATAATAACGAATACCCGTAAAAAAAGCCTCCGCGTCTTGCGAAGGCTTTCCGGCGATCAGGCTGCCCGGCGACCTACGCGGAGCAGCGCGGTGCGGCTTACAGCGGTTGAATGTTCGCCGCTTGCTTGCCCTTCGGGCCTGCCTTGACCTCGAAGGAGACGCGCTGGCTTTCCTTCAACGACTTGAAGCCTTCGGTGCGGATCTCCGAAAAGTGCGCGAACAGGTCTTCGCCACCCGAATCCGATGTAATGAAGCCAAAGCCCTTAGCATCGTTGAACCATTTGACAATACCAGTTTCCATATTCCAGCTTCCCTCGAGGATTTATCAAAATCGGGGCATTGCCCTCAAACTGCATTTCTTGGCCATTTCATCCGCGATCGGGCATTTCTGAAGCCCTCAGCACCTTCACATCTGGCAATTGAAATTCAGCTTTGGTGTTATACGAGGAACGAAGAATCAACGTCAAGCGAATTTTTCATATTCACTTAGCACTTGGCGCGATAAGTCAATGCCAAATGAATCAGAAGAATTCTGACGACAGATTCAGCGAAAACAGGACGACTTTTCACGTCAATATTACTCACTCGATATCGGGCGCAAGCAATATCGGAAAAAATTTCGGCACACCCACGAGAATATGTAACAAAAGATGTTTTCAGTAAGTGTTTGTCCGAGTTGTTGCGCCGCACTCATGCCAGCATCATGGAAATCAGCACCGAAAAGTAATGAATGCGCGTCAGGAGATTGCCATGCTGTTCAATGAATTCCGGCGCTTCGTCGCCCGGCTCACCCAATCACACACAAAGACAGTTCCCGCGCAATCCGGGCCGGTCGCCACGTCACCCTCGGCCTTCGAGTTCGATCCCATGTGGCATGGGGACCACTGGCAAAATCTGCTCTCGTCCCCCATGGATGCGCGCCGCTATGTGATGGAAGACTGGAGCGTCTCGGCCGCAACCGACTGGAATGAAGTGGACGGTGCTGCGCCGGCTCACTGACTAACGCCCGCGAATCGGCAACCGGAAGGCAAAAAAAAAGCGCGACTGGGAAGTCGCGCCGACAAAGGTTTGGAGATCTTTTTCGTCAACGAAAAAGTCTGCTTCGGAAAGCAGAGATTGCAGTATAACGGCTTAGTCTAAATCGATTATTCACATAATCGACAACCATCTATTGCTATAGCGACAACAATCCTTTTTTACGATTTATTGCGTTGTTTTTTCGCGTCGATTACTGTAGCAAATGTGCAACGCGATTCAGTTGACTCGCTTCCCATTCCCCCTTAATAACGCTGCAAGCCTTTATCAGCAAGGCTTAAACGGCATTCGCCTATCGTTTCACATCCAGTAATACTTTATTGTGAAAATCGGAACATCCGCTTTGCGAGCGTCTCTCTACACTCTGCGTAACCGGAAACCGGCGCGCGTGTCGTACAGCGCGCTTCTCATGCGGATTTCGCCTCTCGCAGCGCCCGCGTGATGGTCTCCTTAAGCCTGGGTTCAATGCCCACTCTCGCTCTCGGAGTTACAAGATGAAAAAGACTCTCATGGTCGCGGCCCTCACGGGCGTTTTTGCAACGGCAGCACATGCCCAAAGCAGCGTCACGCTGTATGGCTTGATCGACGCCGGCATCACCTATACCAACAACCAGCACGGCCACAGCAACTGGCAAGAAACGAGCGGCTCGGTGAACGGCAGCCGTTGGGGCTTGCGTGGTTCTGAAGACCTCGGTGGCGGTCTCAAGGCCATCTTCACGTTGGAAAACGGCTTCGGCATCAATGACGGCACGCTGAAACAAGGTGGCCGCGAATTCGGCCGTCAAGCGTTCGTCGGTCTGACGAGCGACCAGTTCGGCGCCGTGACGCTAGGCCGTCAATACGACAGCATGGTCGACTACGTGGGCCCGCTGGCACTGACCGGCACGCAATACGGCGGCACGCAGTTCGCGCATCCGTTCGACAACGACAACCTGAACAACTCGTTCCGCGTCAACAACTCGGTCAAGTATCAGAGCGTGAACTACGGCGGCTTCAAGTTCGGCGGCATGTACGGTTTCTCGAACCAGGCTGACGGCTTCGCCAACAACCGTGCTTACAGCGCGGGCGCATCGTATAACTGGGGCGGCCTGAACCTCGCTGCTGCTTACCTGCAACTGAACAGCAACGGCGCAACTGGCGCAGCTGCAGCGTTCAATTCGGGCGGCGCAGTGTCGAGCGACAACACGTTCTTTGCTGCTCGCCAGCAAACGTGGGGCGCAGGTGCTAACTATGCATTCGGCCCGGCTACCGTCGGCCTCGTGTACTCGCAAACGAATCTGTCGGGTCTGGCCGGCATCGGTGCAGGCGCATCGGGTCAAACGGCTGGTATCGGCGGCTTCGGCGGCAGCAGCGCTCACTTCCAGAACTTCGAAGCTAACGCTCGCTACGCGCTGACGCCGGCAGTGAGCATCGCCGGTTCGTACACGTACACCCGTGCGAGCCTCGCTGGCACGCGTCCGCACTGGAACCAGTTCAACCTGCAAACCGCGTACGCGCTGTCCAAGCGTACGGACGTGTACCTGCAAGGCGAATACCAGCAAGTCAACGAAAACGCCATCGTCGATGCCGACATCAACGGTCTGGGCGCTTCGAACAACAACAAGCAAATCGCTGTGACCGCAGGTCTGCGCCACCGCTTCTAAAGCAGCTGGCAATACCTGCAGTATCGAAGGCGCCGTTCGCGGCGCCTTTTTTTATGCGGCACCGCCGCCGGTATCGGGCGGGGGATATTTGACGTCCAGGATGTCGATCGGCTGCGGGCCGGCCGGCGTGTACAAAGTCACCGTATCGCCGATTTTGGCCTTGAGCAGCGCTCGCGCGATCGGCGAGATCCAGCTCACGTGGCCGACATCCAGGTCGACCTCATCGACGCCGACAATCGTCAGCGTATGCGCCTCGCCGTCTTCCGTCGCGTATTCGACGGTCGCGCCGAAGAAAACCTGATCGACGTTTTCCTGTTTGCTGCTATCGACTATTTCAGCGATGTCGAGGCGCTTGGTCAGAAAGCGAATCCGCCGATCGATTTCTCGCAGACGGCGTTTGCCATAGATGTAGTCGCCGTTTTCCGAGCGGTCACCGTTCGAGGCCGCCCACGACACCAATCTGACCACCTCCGGCCGCTCAACATCGATCAGATGCAGCAATTCATCGCGCATCCGCCGGTAACCGGCAGGCGTAATGTAGTTTTTCGTACCCGGAGGGATTTCGGGCTGGGCGACGTCGAGATCGTCGTCATTCTCTTCACTCGACTCTTTGACAAAGGCCTTGTTCATGATGGTCCGTTAACTGCAGCAAGCGACTGCCTATCAAGGGTACACGATCGGGGCAATGAGACAAATCGCAGTTACATGCTTCCCTTTTTGAAAACCTTTGCTATAATCTCGTTTCTGCGTGCGGCTGTAGCTCAGTTGGATAGAGTACTTGGCTACGAACCAAGGGGTCGTGGGTTCGAATCCTGCCAGCCGCACCACTTATTCGAGGGCCTCCCTCCGGGGAGGCCCTTACGTTTTACCGAGCCTCATTGCAGTATCATCGTATTTAGCGTTACCCGTTTCGCGTGCGGCTGTAGCTCAGTTGGATAGAGTACTTGGCTACGAACCAAGGGGTCGTGGGTTCGAATCCTGCCAGCCGCACCACCTATGAAGGGCCTTCCGATCGGAAGGCCCTTTGTTTTTGGCGTGGCCGGTTCCGCTTCAACCGGTCCACGCTGCCGCGGCCCCTCAGGCCTTGGCGGCATCACCGCAGCTATCGCGGTATCGACTGAATATCGCCGATCTGCCCATCGGGACTCGGCACATCCGCGAACGGCCTTTCCGCCGATTCCTCGCCGATCAGCGCCGCACGCTCGCCAGCCACAGCCTGCGCCTGCCACAACACCTCGCCCACACTTGCGCCGAAACGGCTTTCAACAAACGCCCGCAGCAGCGCGACCCGCAACGAGTCTCCCCGCCCTTCCACGGTTCGATGGCCGCCTTCGAACTCCGCGATGCAATGTGCCGCGCCATGATCGGTCCGCTCACGCACCTCCAGCCGCTGCGCGCGCTCCAATACCGCCGCGGCGGCTTCCCACGACGCGGAAGGCGTAAAACGGCCATCCCACGGGCGGCCGCGGTCATTGCCGCGGATCGAGACGGTTTCGCCGCTGTCGGTAAAGTAGATTTCGCGCACGAAGTCGTGCAGGCTGCGGGCCACCCAATAATCGAGCGCCACGCCGGTGAGGTCAGCTACGTTCATAAGCGTTCTCCCTGATCCGGTGAGACTCACTGGCAGGCAGGTGCGTTCAGATTCGAACGGAGGCCGCCTGAAGCCGCCCGAGGCGATCAGACGTTCAACGTGTAGTCGAGCAGACCCAGCCAGCCGTCAGATCAGTAATCCGCGCGCTCGCGGTCGATCCGCATCCCGCCGTCGTGACGGTGATGCCCCTCCTCGCTCGGCCGCTCGCGCGCAATACGCATCACGTCCGGATTCGTACGCACGCGGCGCATGACGTTGGCGAGATGGACGCGATCGCTGACCTGGATCACGAAGCGCAGCACCGTGGATTCCTGCGACAGGTCTTCGTCCATCGCGATGTGGACGATGTTCGCATCCGCCGAGGTGATGTCGGCCGCCACGCGGGCGAATACGCCCTTAGTGTTTTTGACCAGCACCTTCACCGCGACGTCAAACAGACGCCCCGGTTGCGGCGCCCACGCCACGTCGATCCAGCGGCCCGGATCGCGGCGGTGAATACGCTGCGCAACGCGGCAGTCGGTAGTGTGAATCGCCATGCCGAGGCCGATGCCGATGTAGCCCATGATGTCGTCGCCCGGAATCGGACGGCAGCACGCGGACAGTTGCACCGACATGCCTTCAGTACCGGTGATCACGACCGGCGGCGCATGCGATGCCGTGCCGTCGCGCGAGCCGTCGTCGTCGGCATCGCGGCCGCTCATCAGCACTTCGATGCGCTTGGCCATAACCGCAGCAACACGGCGGCCGAGGCCGATATCCGCGAAGATTTCCTGGCGGTTCTTGTTGCCCGTCCACTGCACCAGCTTTTCCCACGCCTCAGGCGTAACGTCCGACAGCGCGAGCCCGTAGCCCTTCAGCGCCTGGTCGACGAGACGCTCGCCGAGCTGCACGGACTCGTTCAGACGCATGGTCTTCAGGTAGTGGCGGATCGCCGAACGCGCCTTGCCGGTGCGCACGAATCCAAGCCAAGCCGGATTCGGCTTCGAATAGGGCGCCGTAATGACTTCGACGATATCGCCGCTCTTCAGCTCGGTGCGCAGCGGCAGCAGTTCATTGTTGATCTTCACTGCGACGCACTGGTTGCCCAAGTCGCTGTGGATCGAATATGCGAAGTCGAGTGCGGTGGCGCCGCGCGGCAGCGCCATGATCTTCGACTTCGGCGTGAACACGTAGACCGCATCCGGGAACAGGTCGATCTTGACGTGCTCGAGGAATTCGCTCGAATCGCCCGCTTCGCTCTGAATGTCGAGCAGCGACTTGAGCCACTGGTGCGCGCGTTTCTGGACATCGTTCAGATCCGCGCCGCCGTTCTTGTACAACCAGTGCGCGGCGACGCCCGCTTCGGCGATCTCGTGCATCTTGCGCGTGCGCACCTGGAACTCGATCGGCGCGCCGAACGGGCCAACCAACGTGGTGTGCAGCGACTGATAGCCGTTCACCTTCGGGATCGCGATGTAATCCTTGAACTTGCCCGGCACCGGCTTGTAGAGCGCATGCAGCGCGCCGATGCAGGTGTAGCACTCGAGCGCGCTTTCGACCACCACGCGGAAGCCGTACACGTCGAGCACCTGCGAGAACGACAACTGCTTGTCGCGCATCTTCTTATAGATACTGAAGATGGTTTTCTCGCGGCCGGTGACTTCGGCGTCGAGCTTCGCGTCGGCAATCGCGCGCTGCACCGACTCCAGAATCTTGCCGACCACTTCGCGCCGGTTGCCGCGCGCGGCCTTGACGGCTTTCTCGAGCGTGGCGTAGCGATGCGGGTTGAAGTTCGCGAAGCTCAGGTCCTGCAGCTCGCGATAGGTATTGTTCAGGCCAAGCCGGTGGGCGATCGGCGCGTAGATGTCCAGCGTTTCGCGCGCCACGCGGCGCCGCTTTTCGTGCGGCACCGCACCCAGCGTGCGCATGTTGTGCAGCCGGTCAGCGAGCTTGACCAGAATCACGCGAACGTCGCGCGCCATCGCGAGGAGCATCTTGCGGAAGTTTTCCGCCTGCGCCTCTTCGCGATTGCGAAACTCCATCTTGTCCAGCTTCGACAAGCCGTCGACCAGTTCCGCGACCTTCGCGCCGAATCGCTCGGCGAGTTCGGCCTTGGTCACGCCCTGGTCTTCCATCACGTCATGCAGCAGCGCCGCCATGATCGACTGGGCGTCGAGATTCCAGCCGGCGCAGATTTCCGCGACGGCGACAGGATGGGTGATGTAGGGCTCGCCGCTCTGGCGATACTGGCCAAGGTGGGCTTCGTCGCTGAAATGAAACGCAGCCTTGATGTCCTTGATTTCTTCCGGCTGTAGATAACCGGACAGAACACCTGTCAGCTTGGCGATCGAAACGACGTCATGCCGGCGCGGTTGCTCCGGCGTGGCGGTCGGCCCGAACAGATGGCGAAACGACTGTTCGAGGACCGCGTCGATGTACTTCCGTGCAGACGAGGGCGAATCGGCGTCGTGTTCCACTTCCGTGGCGGTGGGCGGGGTAGCACTCAATTTCGCCTCCGTAGCGGTTAGGGTTGGACGCCGGTCTGTACGTTGATGCAATTACATGGCAATGGGGCAATCGAAAACGGAAGCGTGCGCCTTAAACAGGCACCTTCTTCAACATTTCGACGCCAACCTGGCCAGCTGCGATTTCGCGCAATGCGACGACCGTGGGCTTGTCGCGGCTTTCGATCTTCGGCGTGTGACCTTGTGCGAGCTGACGCGCGCGATAGGTCGCGGCGAGCGCGAGTTCGAAACGGTTCGGAATCTGTTTGAGGCAGTCTTCGACGGTAATGCGGGCCATGTTGGGTTCCTTCTTGCAAGAAAACGCTGGGCCGCCCCAAGTTTTCTTGTCCCCCTCGGGGGGCCTGGCGCGAAGCGACAGGTCTGGGGGCGTTAATTGATGTTGCTTATTCTACCTTATGTGCTCGGTACACCGCCGCGTTCACGCGTGTGGCAGGTGAATGCCGAGCTGCACGAAAAGCTGCGTGTGACGCGCGTATTGCGAGGCGAAGCGCGAACGCGTCGCCGCCACGAGGCAGCGCAGTTCACCGAGCGCGCGTTCGAAGTTATCGTTGATCACGACATACTCCGCTTCGGCCGCGTGCGCCATCTCGCTGCCGGCTGCGAGCAGACGGCGCGTGATCACGTTTGGCTCGTCCTGGCCGCGCTTTTTCAAACGCTCTTCGAGCGCATCCAACGACGGCGGCAAGATGAAGATTTCAACGGCGTTGTGAAACTGTTTCTTGACCTGCTGCGCGCCTTGCCAGTCGATTTCGAGCAGCACGTCATGGCCGCTTTTCATCTGCTCTTCGATCCACACGCGCGAGGTCGCGTAGTAATTGCCGTGCACTTCCGCGCTTTCCAGAAACTCGCCAGCCGCGTGCCGCGTCAGGAAATCGTCGACGGTCGTGAAGTGATAGTGCTCGCCATCCTGTTCCTTCGGACGCGGCGGGCGCGTCGTGTACGAAATCGACAGACGGATTGCGTCGTCGCCGGCGAGCAGCGCGTTCACGAGCGTCGACTTGCCCGCGCCCGAAGGCGCGACCACCATGAACAGGTTGCCGGGATAAGCACCGGCGTAAGGGTTGCGCGGTGCGCTGGTTTCGCGTGTGTGGTCGGTCATGTTCTCGGGGCTCCTGCCTTACTCCAGATTCTGTACTTGCTCGCGCATCTGTTCGATGAGCAGCTTCAGGGTCATCGACGAATCGGCCAGTTCCTTCGCCGCCGCCTTCGAGCCGAGCGTGTTCGCTTCGCGATTCAGTTCCTGCATCATGAAGTCGAGCCGCTTGCCGACCTTGCCGCCCTTCTCGATCACGTGACGCGTTTCGTTCAGGTGGGCCGTGAGGCGCGACAGTTCTTCGGCGATGTCGATGCGGATGCCGTACATCGTCACTTCCTGGCGAATCCGTTCGTTGATTTCTTCGCGCGAGACGCTCGTTGCCGTCGTGTCCGGCGCGGCGATACCCAGCGCTTCCTGCAGACGTTCGACGATCTTCTGCTGATGCTTGGCGATCAGTTCCGGCACGAGCGGCGTGATCTTCGTGACGATCGCTTCCATCTCGGTGACGTTCGTGAGTAGCACCGTCGCCAGTTGCGCGCCTTCGCGAGCACGCACGTCGATCAGATCGGTAATCGCCTGCTTGCCGCATGCGAGCACCGCATCGCGCAGCACGTCCGGCGCCACGCCGGTTTCGGCCAACACGCCCGGCCAGCGCAGAATTTCGCCGGTGCGCAGGCGCCCTGCTTCCGGGAACGTCGACAACACCGTGCGCTCGAGCAGCGCGAGTTGGGTCAACGCGTCGCGATTGACCGAACCCGCGTTAGCCGACTGTTCGCTGCGTTGCAGGTTGATACGGATGTCGACCTTGCCGCGCGAGAGCTTGTTCATCAGCATTTCGCGCAACGTCGGTTCGCAGACGCGCACGTCTTCCGGCATCCGGAAGTTCAGATCGAGAAAGCGCGAGTTCACCGTGCGCAGTTCGACCGATACGCTCACACCGCCTGTGCCTGAGGCCGGGACGAGTTCGCGCGTGGCGCTCGCATAGCCAGTCATGCTGTAGATCATCGTATTTCTCGCGATTGTGGCCATGCGTTTGACGATGGCCGGAGAGTCGAATCGCCCGGCGTGTACGAGACGCGGGGCGGAGAATCCGCATTATCCCATTTTTACCGACAAGGCCGCTTCATACGCGGGCAGCGGCCGGGCAGCACGAGCGCCGCCACGCGCGAAGGGCTACACCGCGCAAAGCCCCAGCACACGCGGGCGGCCGTCCGATCGACAGGCCGCGCCGCGCCCGACGCGATCGGCGGTAAAATCGCGGTTTCCCTCCTGCTCTTCTTCCAGACCAATCCCAACATGACCGACAACACCCAACGCCCCAGCGGCCGCCAGGCCAATCAGCTGCGCGACGTGCGCATCACGCGCCACTACACGAAGCATGCGGAGGGCTCCGTGCTGGTCGAGTTCGGCGACACGAAGGTGATCTGCACGGCGAGCATCGCCGAAAGCGTGCCGTCGTTCCTGCGCGATCGCGGCCAGGGCTGGCTGACCGCCGAATACGGCATGCTGCCGCGCGCCACGCATACCCGCAGCGACCGCGAAGCCGCGCGTGGCAAGCAAACCGGCCGCACCCAGGAAATCCAGCGCCTGATCGGCCGCGCCCTGCGCTCGGTGTTCGATCTCGAGAAACTCGGCGCACGCACGCTGCATATCGATTGCGACGTGATCCAGGCCGACGGCGGCACGCGCACGGCCAGCATCACGGGCGCATTCGTGGCGGCGCATGACGCTGTGGCCAAATTGCTGGCTACGGGCCGCATCGAAAGCTCGCCGATTACCGATTACGTCGCGGCGATTTCGGTCGGCGTGTACGACGGTCTGCCGGTGCTGGATCTCGACTACGACGAAGATTCGCAATGCGACACCGACATGAATGTGGTGATGACGGGCGCGGGCGGCTTCGTCGAAATTCAGGGCACGGCTGAAGGCGTGCCTTTCTCGCGCGACGAAATGAATTCGCTGCTCGATCTGGCGAGCGATGGCATCAACACGCTGATCGCAAAGCAGAAAGCAGCGTTGGAGCAAAAGAGTGAGTGAAGTTCGTCAAGGCAGCGGCGCAGTTGCGTCTGACTCGCCGTTGAAGAAAGTCGTGCTGGCGTCGAACAACGCGGGCAAGCTGCGCGAGTTCGCGGCGCTGCTCGGCGCGGCCGGCATCGAGCTGATTCCGCAAGGCGAGTTAAACGTACCGGAAGCGGACGAGCCGTATCCGACGTTCGTCGAAAACGCGCTGACCAAGGCGCGTCACGCGGCAAAGCTCACCGGCCTGCCCGCCCTCGCCGACGATTCCGGCTTGTGCGTGCGCTCACTGCGCGGCGCGCCTGGCGTTTATTCGGCGCGCTACGCGCAACTCGCCGGCGGTGAAAAGAGCGATGCGGCGAACAACGCACAGCTCGTTTCAGCCTTGCAAGGTGAAACCGATCGGCGCGCGTATTACTACTGCGTGCTGGCGCTCGTGCGTCATGCGGACGATCCCGAACCGCTGATCGCCGAAGGCCGCTGGCATGGCGAAATGCTGGATGCGCCGCGCGGCGCGCATGGCTTCGGCTATGACCCGTACTTCTTCCTGCCGTCGCTGAATGCAAGCGCCGCGGAACTTGAACCGGCGGTAAAGAACGCCAGCAGCCATCGCGCGATTGCCTTGCGCCACCTGCTCGCGCGTTTGACGGAGGAAGCGTGATTCCGATCAAACCGGCGCCTGCCGATATCGGCAACGGCGTCATCAAGGCCTTCACGTCGCCGGGCGCCATTCGCCTGACGTCGTTGCCGCCCTTGGCGTTGTACGTGCACTTTCCCTGGTGCGTGCGCAAATGCCCGTACTGCGATTTCAACTCGCACGAATGGAAAGGCGACACGTTTCCGGAGACCGAGTATCTCGACGCGCTGCGCGCCGATCTCGAGATGGCATTGCCGCTCGTGTGGGGACGCCAGGTGCATACCGTTTTCATTGGCGGCGGCACGCCCAGCTTGCTGTCGGCGGCCGGACTCGATCGCATGCTGTCCGACGTGCGTGCGCTGCTGCCGCTCGACGCCGATGCGGAAATCACGCTCGAAGCCAACCCTGGCACGTTCGAAGCCGCCAAGTTCGCGCAGTTTCGCGCGAGCGGTGTGAATCGTCTGTCGGTGGGCATCCAGAGTTTCAATGAGGCGCATCTGAAGGCGCTCGGCCGGATTCACGACGCGACGCAGGCACGCCACGCAGTCGAAGTGGCCGCAAACACCTTCGACAACTTCAACCTCGATCTGATGTTCGCGCTGCCGCAGCAGACGCTCGCGCAGTGTCAGGCCGATGTGGAGACGGCGTTGTCGTTCGCGCCGCCGCATTTGTCGCTGTATCACCTGACGCTGGAACCGAACACGCTGTTTGCGAAATTCCCGCCTGCGCTCCCCGACGACGACGCGTCCGCCGACATGCAGGACTGGATTCACGAACGCACAACGGCCGCCGGTTATGAACGCTACGAGGTATCCGCGTATGCGCAGCCGCATCGGCAGAGCAAGCACAATCTGAATTACTGGCGCTTCGGCGACTATCTCGGCATCGGCGCGGGCGCGCATACCAAACTGTCGTTTCCGAACCGCGTGCTGCGTCAGGTGCGCTACAAACACCCCACTACCTTCATTGAGCGGGCATTGGCCGGCACGGCAGTGCAGGAAGAGAACGAGGTCGGGCCGCGCGATCTGCCGTTCGAGTTCATGCTGAACGCGCTGCGGCTGGTGGAAGGGTTTCCCGTGCATCGCTTTATCGAGCGCACAGGGCTCTCGATGACCTCCATCGAACCGGCTTTGCAGGAGGCGGAACGGCGCAAGCTGATTACGCGCGACCACGAAAAGATCGCACCGACGCCGCTTGGCCAGGCCTTCCTGAACGATCTGCAGGCGCTGTTTCTGAAAGATCCGCAGTGATTGCAGCCCCGCCGAGCGCCGCAACGAGGATTTTTCAGGTTACAATTTAGGGCTTGGAGGTGTGGCCGAGCGGTTTAAGGCACCGGTCTTGAAAACCGGCGAAGGAGTGATCCTTCCGTGAGTTCGAATCTCACCGCCTCCGCCAGACAATCAATGAATACGGGCCTATCGGCCCGTTTTTCATTTCTGCACATCAAAGAACCCGCCGATCGGCGAATGTCCAACGTGTCGAGCGGGTAAGCAACTGTAAATAAAACCCGCTAGCACCGTGGCTGCGTAATTTGCCGTCACAAGCTAGCCCGAACGAACGCGGCGCCCGGCTCCTCCAACTCATGACAAGGGAGGAACCATGCTCAAATTACTGTTAACGATAGGTTTCGCAGTGGGCCTTACCGGGTGTGTCGTTGCACCGCCCTATGGCTACCCGGCATACGGATATGCGCCAGGCTACTACGCCGCCCCGAGCGTCAGCGTGGGGGTTGGCGTCGGCGGTTATTACGGTGGCCGCGGGCGGTGGTAATTTCTGGCTGATCTGATTCCCGGCCAAGTTCGTATCGGTCAATCTCTCGGCACCGCCCGCATTAAGGGGAACCCCTCCCTCAACATCTCGCTCCCATGGTCGATATCAAGACTATCTGTGCCCTCAGCACGCCAGGGAGTTGCTCATGAAAGTCAGTACTTTAGCCTGTGCACTAATTTGGGTTGCCGCGAGCGCGGGCGCATCGTCCGCGCTTGCCGGCACGTCAACGGCGCTGTCCGACGACGATAGCGCAGCGGTATTCGGCTCGGCCAGGCTGTCGAATCTGCAGGACGTCGGCGGCAGCGCGAAAGTTGGCGCCTCTGCCGCCACCCTGGGCGCTAATACGCTGAAAGGCGCGAGCGGCAACATCGGCGTGAACGTCTCAGCTGGTGCGCTGAATGCTCAGTCCAATCAGATCATCCTCATCACGACACCGCAAGCCACGATCACCTCGCAACAGAATGTGCATGCCGTCGCACAAGTGACGGGCAGCACCTCCGCCAAACTCGGTGCTGGCTCACTAGCGGCGGTGAGCGGCAATGTCGGCGTGAATATCGCGTCCGGTGTGGGCAATGCCCAGTTCAACGGGCTCATCATTCACTGAGTCGCAACGCCTCGCATCGCAACGAATCAGGCAACGACTTAAACCAGCGCGGTCGCCTCGACCTCGACCTTCAACCCGTAATGCAGGTGTGGAACCGGCACGACGGCCCGCGCCGGCCGTGCCTCACCTGCCCAACGCGCGTAGATCTGATTGAAGCTCGCCCAATGTTCGACATCGGCGATATAGACGCGCACCTGCACCAGTTGCGCAATGCTGCTGCCGGCACCTTCGAGCGCAGCCTGAACATTCGCCAATACCTGCTCGGCCTGGACCTCGAATGAGGCGTCAGCAAGCTTCTCGCCCTGTGCGTTGATCGGCAACTGCCCCGAGACGAATACAAAACCATTCGCGATCGCGACGTGACTGTAATGGCCACCCGGCTTTGCCAAACCAGCGGGATTGTCCATGTGCGGCAGATGCGGGTCGTGCTGGCTAACAGCCATGAATGCAACTCCAAAGTGGATGGCGCCTTCGCGGCGCGTGGCTATGCAGAGACGCTGCATGCCACACACCACGTGTGTCACACGCTAAGCGCATCCAGCTTCTCACGCGCATCGGCGCAACGGCGATTCAGGTCGCGATGCATCAACTGACTGTCGAGCAGCGCCGATACATCAGACAAACCGTAATCAAAGCGCAAGACGTATTCGATGTCTGTGTAATCGTGATAGGCGCCGCTGTCTGCCAGCTTCTGCGCTTCAGCGAAAGCAGCATGTTGCCGTTCGCCGTTCATCAAATCTCTGATCGCCATGATTGCCGCTCCGAGGAACAGTGGCTCCATCATAGCAACGCAAATCAAAACGCACGGTCGCGCGCACGCAACACCTGGTGTTTTCCGTAGACACGTTGTGCGCAGGATGAAGAAGCAGGCAGGCCGCGCGTTTCGGCTAAGGAACAATGATCCGCGTTCGGCGAAGAATGCCTGCTCGCGATGCCGTCAAACAGCAGCGACAGGTACCTTCATCCCGTGCCATTTGACTACCAGAATCCGCCCGACGTAACACAGCACGCCCGCGACGCCCACGACGATGCCCATGCCCTTGGGCGAACCATCCTGCCAGAGTCCGACGGCGAGGCTCGCCAACGCGCCGAGCGCCAACTGCACCGCGCCGAACACGGCGGCCGCGGCGCCGGCATTCAACGGATACCGATGCATAAGATCGGTCGTGCAGTTAGCGGACAACAACCCCACCACGCCAACCACGAAGAACAAACCGAAGACGATCGACCACAAACCGCCCCACCCCGTCAGCGAGACGAGACAGACGAACAGGGACGCAATGCAACTCACGGTCGCGGCGAACGAAATGATCGGCAGCGAACCGAGCCGGCCGACGAGACGCGTATTCATCAAGTTGCCGAACATGATGCCGACGATATTCAGCGCGAACAGAAAGCCATAGTGCTGCGCCGACACATGGAAATATTCGATGTACACGAACGGCGTCGCCGTGATGTACGCGAACATCGACGCGAACGCCATGCCGCCGCACAGCATGTGCCCCCACGCGACCGGATCGCGCAGCAATTTGCCATAAGCGCCGAACGATTTCAGCAGCGCTGAATGCGCACGCTTTTCGGGCGGCCACGTTTCCGGCACCTTGAGGAACGCGGTCACGGCGCACACCGTACCGAACAGCGTCAGCACGACAAAGACAACACGCCAGCCGCCGAGCAACAGCAACTGCCCGCCGATCAGCGGCGCGAGCAACGGCCCGATCGACGTGACGATGGCGAGCATCGACAGCACACGCGCGGCATCGGTCGGCCCGTGCGCGTCGCGAGCGATCGCGCGCGCCAGCACCGAGGCCGCGCCCGCGCCAAGCGCCTGCACGAAGCGGAATATCACCAGCGATCCGATCGAAAACGACAGCGCACAGGCCACGCTTGCCAGCGCATACATGATGATGCCGCCGAGCAGCACGGGCCGGCGGCCATAGGTATCCGAGAGCGGACCATAGAGCAGCATGCCGATCGAAAAGCCGAACATGAAGCTGGTAAGCGTGGTTTGCGCGGCGCCGTTGCTGATGGCGAATGCCTGCGAAATAGTCGGCAGGCTCGGCAAATACATATCGATCGAAATCGGCCCGCATGCGGCAAGCGCACCGAGCAACAGAATCAGCCGGCCATCGGGCCGGCTTCGGGTGACGTGAGACATGGGAATCCAGATGAAGCGCCGCGCCTTTATCGGCAGCGACACACGGTGAAACAGGGAAAGCAGCAGCTTGACGACCTCGATTGTACGCGACAGCTAAACCGTCCGAGGCGTCCAGGTCCGAATGATCACGGGCCGTTCATGCCTCGCGACAAGCGCGCCGTCGATCGGTTAAGCTGCCGCCAGAACGCTTCGGGGCGTGACACAAACCTGTCCGCTACGCCTTCCACACTGCCCTGTTCCGACCTTGTCATGACTGCCTTCCTGTTGATCTGGAGCCCCAAGAAATGGCCGTGGCCCGAGTTGCCCGACGTGGCGAAACGGGTCGCCGCAGGCGTAGCGGTGGCTGATGTCTGGGGTTGCGGATTTGCCCGCAGCATCCTGCCGGGCGACCGCGTGTTTCTGCACCGTGTTGCACAGGAACCCAAGGGCATTTTCGGCTCGGGCTACGTAACGCGCGCGCCGTACGAGGTCCCTGACCCGGCGACGAAGCGCGGCTACCGCTTGTGCATCGACTTCGTCTACGACAGGGTGGTCGACGCACACGAGGGTGTCGTGATTCCACGTGAGATGTTGCGTACGCATCCGTTTTCGGTGCAAACATGGGACGCACAGAGTTCAGGCACCGTGATCAAGCCCATGGCGGAAGGTGCGTTGGAGAAGCGCTGGGCGGAGCTCACGGGCAAGCGCAAGCCACCAAAGCTCGACACATCCCCCGGCTTGGCCATACCCAAAACCTCTTCACGCTGACTCCGGTACAATTTCTGTACTCATCCCAGCGCCGCGTCAGCCGCCTCCAGGCTACCCGCGCCGCTGCGCAACCCAATTTCCAGCCATCGCCATGTCCAACAATCAGACCCTCTTCGAACGCGCACAGCGCACCATCCCCGGCGGCGTGAACTCGCCGGTCCGCGCCTTCCGTTCGGTGGGCGGCACGCCGCGTTTCATCGAACGCGCTGAAGGAGCGTACTTCTGGGACGCGGACGGCCAACGCTATATCGACTACATCGGCTCATGGGGCCCGATGATCCTCGGCCACGTCCATCCTGAAGTGCTGGAAGCCGTCCAGCGCGTGCTGGCTAACGGCTTCTCGTTCGGCGCGCCGACAGAATCCGAAATCGAAATCGCCGAAGAAATCTCCAAACTGGTCCCGTCGATCGAACAGGTCCGCATGGTCTCGAGCGGCACCGAAGCGACCATGAGCGCGCTGCGTCTCGCGCGCGGCTTCACGAACCGCAGCCGCATCGTCAAGTTCGAAGGCTGCTATCACGGTCACGCGGACAGCCTGCTGGTCAAAGCCGGCTCGGGCCTGCTCACCTTTGGCAATCCGACTTCGGCGGGCGTGCCGGCCGATATCGCCAAGCACACCACGGTACTCGAGTACAACAACGTCGCGGAACTCGAAGAAGCGTTCAAGGCGTTCGGCAACGAAATCGCCTCGGTGATCGTCGAGCCGGTGGCGGGCAACATGAACCTCGTGCGCGCCACGCCAGAATTCCTGCAAACCTTGCGGCGCCTGTGCACCGAGTACGGCTCGGTGCTGATTTTCGACGAAGTGATGTGCGGTTTCCGCGTCGCCCTGGGTGGCGCGCAAGAGGTCTACGGCATCACGCCGGACCTGACGTGTCTGGGCAAGGTGATCGGCGGCGGTATGCCGGCGGCGGCCTTTGGCGGCCGGCGCGACATCATGGCGCACCTCGCGCCGCTCGGCGGCGTCTACCAGGCGGGCACGCTGTCGGGCAACCCGATCGCGGTCGCCGCGGGTCTGAAGACGCTGCAGCTGATCCAGGCGCCGGGCTTCTACGACACGCTCGCCGCCCGCACCACGCGTCTTGCGCAAGGACTCGCGAATGTCGCGCGTGAAGCGAAGGTGCCGTTCGCGGCCGATTCGCTCGGTGGCATGTTCGGCCTCTACTTCACCGAGTCGGTCCCAACCAGCTTTGCCGAAGTCACGAAGAGCGACGTGCCGCGCTTCAATGCGTTCTTCCACAAGATGCTCGACGCGGGCGTGTACTTCGCGCCGTCGGCGTATGAAGCGGGCTTCGTGTCGATCGTGCACGACGACGCGATCGTCGACGCGACAATCGACGCGGCGCGCGGCGCGTTCGCCTCGCTCGCGGCCTGAAGCCGGCAAGACACGCAAACCACCTGAATCCAGGTTCAATACTGCCTAGCCACCGTACCCGACCGGACACCGATGTTTTCGCAAACCGACTTCGTCTACATGGAACGCGCGCTCGCGCTAGCCAAGCGCGGCATGTACACGACCGACCCGAATCCGCGCGTCGGTTGCGTGCTTGTCAAGAACGGCGAGGTGATCGGCGAAGGCTTCACGCAACCGGCCGGTCAGGATCATGCCGAGGTTCGCGCGTTGAAGGATGCGCGTTCGCGCGGCCATGATCTGCGCGGCGCCACGGCCTACGTGACGCTCGAGCCGTGCAGCCATTTCGGCCGCACGCCGCCGTGCGCGAACGCGCTGATCGAGGCGCAGGTCGAGCGCGTGGTCGCCGCGATGGAAGACCCGAATCCGCAAGTCTCCGGGCGTGGACTCAAGATGCTGCGCGACGCCGGCATTGAAGTACGTTGCGGACTGCTCGCCAACGAAGCGCATGAACTGAACATCGGCTTCGTGTCGCGCATGACGCGCGGCCGCCCATGGGTGCGCATGAAAGTGGCCGCCTCGCTGGATGGCCGCACCGGCTTGCCGTCGGGCGTCAGTCAATGGATTACCGGCGAAGCGGCGCGCGCCGACGGTCACGCGTGGCGCGCCCGCGCGTCGGCGATTCTGACTGGCATCGGCACTGTCAGGGAAGACGATCCGCGCATGACCGTGCGTGCCGTCGACACCCCGCGCCAGCCGCAACGCGTGCTGATTGACAGCCAGCTCGACGTGCCGCCTGACGCGCAGATTCTGGCCGGCGCACCCACGCTGATTTTCTGCGGCAATCTCGACGAGCGTCACACCGAACGAGCCGCCGCGCTGCGCGATCGCGGCGCGGAGATCGTGCAACTGGCGAACGCGTCCGGCAAGGTCGATTTGCCCGCCATGCTGAAAATACTCGGCGAGCGTAACGTCAACGAACTGCACGTCGAGGCGGGCTACAAGCTGAACGGTTCGCTGCTGCGCGAAGGCTGCGTCGACGAACTGTTGGTCTATCTCGCGCCAAGCCTGCTTGGCGTAGACTCGATGAGCATGTTCAATCTGAACGCGCCGGAAACGCTCGACGGCCGCACGCAACTGAACTTCCACGCAGTCGACCGGATCGGCGACGATCTGCGGATTCTTGCTCGCTTTGTGCCCCGCGCCGTGCCGGATCCGGCACCCGAAGCCGGCACCGAGCCCGCACCCCAACCAACTTCGAATTGATCAAGGATTAGCACGATGTTTACAGGAATCGTCGCGGCGGTGGGCCGCATCGAATCAGTCAAGCCCCTCGGTACGGATGGCGACGCCGGCGTGCGCCTGAATGTCGAAGCCGGCGGCCTCGATCTCGAAGACGTGCAGCTCGGCGACAGCATCACGATCCAGGGCGCCTGCATGACGGTGGTGGAAAAAGCCGCGCATTCATTCGAAGTGGACGTGTCGCGCGAAAGCCTGAATTGCACGGTCGGTCTCGGCGAGCCGGGCGAAGTCAATCTCGAGAAGGCGCTCCGGGCGCACGACCGGCTCGGCGGCCATATCGTCTCCGGCCACGTCGATGGTCTCGGCACGGTCACACGTTTCGCGCCGGTAGGCGAGTCGCACGAACTGCGCGTGCTGGCGCCGCGTGAAATCGGCCGCTATTTGGCTTTCAAAGGCTCGATCACGGTCAACGGCGTGAGCTTGACTGTCAACTCGGTTAACGATCGCGACGACGGCTGCGAATTCTCGATCAATCTTATTCCGCACACGGTTCAGGTGACGTCGCTAAAGAATTTGCGCGAGGGTTCGCAGGTGAATCTGGAGATCGATCTGATTGCGCGGTATGTGGAGCGAATGCTGTCGGCATCGCAGGACGGACAGCAACCTTTGAAGTAATCGGCTTGACGGGCGGCGTCCGTTGCGGACGCCGCCCGGCTTCACGGCTCCTGTTTCAGCGAGCCGGTCAGCCAAGCTTCAACTACACCTTACTTGCGCTTCAATTGCGAGAGGTCCCGCACGGCGCCGCGGTCCGCTGAAGTCGCCAGCGCCGCATAGGCCTGCAACGCCTGCGACACCACACGCTCACGATCCACCGGCATCCACGCCTTATCACCGCGAGCCTCCATGGCCTCGCGACGGCGCGCCAATTCGTCGTCTGACACCACCAGATGCATCTTGCGCTTGGGAATGTCGATCTCGATCACATCGCCATCTTCCACCAGACCGATCGTGCCGCCTTCGGCTGCTTCCGGCGACGCATGGCCGATCACGAGCCCTGACGAACCGCCGGAGAAACGGCCGTCGGTGAACAGCGCACAGGTCTTGCCGAGGCCCTTGGACTTCAGATACGACGTGGGGTACAGCATTTCCTGCATGCCGGGACCGCCCTTCGGACCTTCGTAACGGATCACGACCACGTCACCCGCCACCACCTTGTCGCCCAGAATGGCGTCGACAGCGTCGTCCTGACTCTCGAAGACGCGCGCGCGCCCGGAGAAAATCCACTGCGATTCGTCAACACCGGCGGTCTTGACGATGCAGCCCTTCTCCGCGAGGTTGCCGTAGAGCACGGCGAGACCGCCGTCTTTCGAATACGCGTCCTGCTTGCTGCGAATACAACCGGTCTTGCGGTCGGTATCCAGCGACGCGAACGTGGCTTCCTGGCTGAACGCGACAGTGGTCGGAATGCCGCCCGGGGCCGCGCGGAAGAACTTCTGCGCTTCTTCACCCGCGCCACCGGCGACGTCCCATTTGGCGATGGCATTGCCCAACGTGCCGCTATGCACGTTGCCGCACGACAGGTCCAGCAGATCCGCACGAGCCAGTTCACCGAGAATACCGAGGATGCCGCCGGCACGGTGCACGTCTTCGATATGGTATTTGTCGGTGGCGGGCGCCGCTTTGCACAGGCACGGCACTTTGCGCGAGATGCGGTCGATGTCGGACATCGTGAAATCGACGCCGGCTTCCTGCGCGGCAGCCAGCAGGTGC
Organism: Paraburkholderia nemoris; assembly: GCF_905221015.1. NCBI lineage: Bacteria > Pseudomonadati > Pseudomonadota > Betaproteobacteria > Burkholderiales > Burkholderiaceae > Paraburkholderia > Paraburkholderia nemoris. The sequence goes on from NZ_CAJNBO010000005.1 coordinate 276,848, forward strand.
AGCACGGTATTGGTCGAACCGCCCATGGCCACGTCGAGCGCCATGGCGTTCTCGAATGCCTGCTTGGTGGCGATGCTGCGCGGCAGGACCGACGCGTCTTCTTCCTGATAGTAGCGGCGGCACAGGTCCACCACGAGGCGCCCGGCCTGTTCGAACAGGCCCTTACGCCATGCATGCGTGGCGACAATCGTGCCGTTGCCCGGCAACGCGAGACCAATCGCCTCGGTCAGGCAATTCATCGAGTTCGCGGTGAACATGCCCGAGCAGGAGCCGCACGTCGGGCAGGCACTGCGCTCGACTTCGGCCACTTCAGCGTCGCTGATCTTGGGGTCCGCGGCCTTGACCATCGCGTCGATCAGGTCGATCTTGGCGATCACCTGGCCGTCCGTCGGCGATTTGACCTTGCCCGCTTCCATCGGACCGCCGGACACGAACACAACCGGAATGTTCAGGCGCATGGCGGCCATCAGCATGCCCGGGGTGATCTTGTCGCAATTGGAGATGCAGACCATGGCGTCGGCGCAGTGCGCGTTGACCATGTATTCCACCGAGTCGGCGATCAGCTCGCGCGAAGGCAGCGAATACAGCATGCCGCCGTGGCCCATCGCAATGCCGTCGTCTACCGCGATGGTGTTGAATTCCTTGGCCACACCGCCGGCCGCTTCGATTTCCTTCGCGACCAGCGCGCCCAGGTCACGCAGATGCACATGGCCCGGCACGAACTGGGTAAACGAGTTCACCACTGCGATGATCGGCTTGCCGAAATCGTCGTCTTTCATTCCGGTAGCGCGCCACAGGGCGCGGGCGCCGGCCATGTTGCGGCCGTGAGTCGATGTGCGTGAGCGATAGTGCGGCATGATCTTTCTCGAACGGGTTTAGCGGGGAAGTTGTTTACTGGAGGTGGCCTTCGCGGGCGCGGCGAATTATAGCAACGCCGCCCTGTCAAACCGCCGCCGGACAGCCCTAAGTGCCTCGCCAAACGGCCTATGCCATCCGGCCCAGGCGACTTGAGGGCGCGCGTGGCGTAAAATACGCGCTTTCTTCGAAAAACTCCGCCAACATGACGCTCGCCTCCACTCAAGAGATCATTGCCGAACTGAAAGCAGGCCGGATGGTGATCCTCGTCGACGAAGAAGACCGCGAAAACGAGGGCGACCTCGTGATCGCCGCCGAATTCGTCACGCCGGAAGCGATCAACTTCATGGCCCGCTACGGCCGCGGCCTGATTTGTCTGACGCTCACGCAGGAACGCTGCAAGCTGCTGAACCTGCCGCTCATGACCTATCGCAACGGCACGCAGTACGGCACGGCGTTCACCGTCAGTATCGAAGCAGCCGAAGGCGTGACCACGGGCATCTCGGCGGCCGACCGCGCCCGCACGATCGCCGTGGCGGTCGCACCGGACACCAAGGCCGAGCACATCGTGCAGCCAGGACACGTGTTCCCGATCATGGCGCAGCCCGGCGGCGTGCTGGTGCGCGCCGGCCATACCGAGGCCGGCTGCGACTTCACTGCGCTGGCAGGCCTCACGCCGGCCGCGGTGATCTGCGAAGTCATTAAAGACGACGGCACGATGGCGCGCCTGCCGGACCTGATGGAATTCGCCAAAGAGCACGATCTGAAGATCGGCACGATCGCGGATCTGATTCACTACCGCAGCCGCACCGAATCGATCGTCGAGCGCATTTGCGAACGCACCATGCAAACCGCGCACGGCGCGTTTCGCGCGGTGATGTATCTCGACCAGCCGAGCGGCCAGCCGCATATCGCGCTGGTGCGCGGCACGCCCAACCCTGAGCAGGAAACACTGGTGCGCGTGCACGAGCCACTGTCCATGCTGGATCTGCTCGAAGTCGGCAAATCGACTCACTCGTGGACGCTGGATGCGGCCATGAAAGAAATCGCCGAGCGCGACCTCGGTGTGATCGTGCTCCTGAACTGCGGCGATTCGAAGGAGCATCTGGTCGACGTGTTCAAGGCGTTCGATTCGAAAGAGAAAGCCGAGGCGCTCAAACGCCGGCCGGTCGACTTCAAGACGTACGGCATCGGCGCGCAGATCCTGCGTGAGCTGGGTGTCGGCAAGATGCAGGTGCTGTCGAACCCGCGCAAGCTGGGCAGCATGTCGGGGTACGGCCTGGAAGTCACCGGCTTCGTGCCGATGCCGGGCAGCACCGCACAGGCTCCGCAACAAGGCTGATCCGACCATTCACGCGCTTAAGCGCCAACTCAAAACACTACGGAATTCACATGGAAATCGGACAATACCAACCGAATCTCGACGGCGACGGACTGCGTATCGGCATCGTCCAGGCGCGCTTTAACGAACCAGTCTGCAACGGTCTCGCGGATTCGTGCATCGAAGAACTCGAACGCCTCGGCGTGACCGGCGAAGACGTGCTGCTGGTCACCGTGCCGGGCGCGCTGGAAATCCCGCTGGCGCTGCAAAAGCTCGCCGAAAGCGCGCAATTCGACGCACTGATCGCGCTGGGCGCGGTGATTCGCGGCGAGACGTACCACTTCGAACTGGTGTCGAACGAAAGCGGCGCGGGCATCACCCGCATCGGCCTCGACTTCGGCATCCCGGTCGCGAACGCCGTGCTGACCACCGAAAACGACGAACAAGCCGTCGCGCGCATGACCGAGAAGGGTCGTGACGCAGCGCGCGTGGCCGTCGAAATGGCGAACCTCTCGGTCGCGCTCGAACAGCTCGGCGGTGACGACGAGGAAGAAGACGAAGAAGAGGAAGAGGCATGAAGAGCGCACGCCGACGCTCCCGCGAACTGGCCACGCAGGGGCTTTACCAGTGGCTGCTGTCGGGTTCGCCCGGCGGTGAAATCGACGCGCAGCTGCGCGGCGCGCAGGGCTTCGACAAGGCCGACCACGAACATCTGGACGCCATCCTGCACGGCGTGATCCGCGATTCGGAAGCACTCTCCGCCGATATCGCACCGTGCCTCGACCGCCCGATCGATCAGCTTTCGCCGGTCGAACGCGCTGTGCTGCTGGTCGCCGCGTTCGAACTGAAGAATCACGTCGATATCCCGTATCGCGTGGTCATCAATGAAGCGGTCGAACTCGCCAAGACGTTTGGCGGCGCGGACGGCTACAAGTACGTGAACGGCGTGCTGGACAAGCTGTCGGCGCAATTGCGCGCTGCCGAAACGCAGGCAGCCCGCAAGCATTGAGCTTGAAGCGGGGCGAGCGCTTCAGGCGCCGTCCCGTTGTTGCTTCTGAACTGGATTTGATCGTATGAACTCCGTGACCGAACCCTTGGTGCGGCTTGCTGCCCGCGTTGACGCCATCCAGCCTTTCTATGTGATGGAACTGGCCAAGGAAGCCGCTCTACTCGAGCGCGAAGGGCGCGACATCATCCACATGGGAATCGGCGAACCCGATTTCACCGCGCCCGAGCCGGTCATCAAGGCGGCCGCGAGCGCCCTGCGCCGCGGCGTCACGCAATACACGAACGCACTTGGCCTGCACGCGCTGCGCGAAGCGATCTCGGCGCACTACGCTGAGTTCTACGGCGTGAGCGTCGATCCTGCACGGATCGTCGTCACCGCCGGCGCATCTGCCGCGCTGCTGCTGGCTTGCGCGGCGCTGGTCGATCGCGACGATGAAGTACTGATGCCCGACCCGTGCTACCCGTGCAACCGCCACTTCGTGATCGCGGCCGAAGGCAAGCCGGTGATGGTGCCGAGCGGGCCAGCCGAACGCTTTCAGCTGACCGCCGCCGACGTCGAACGCCTGTGGAACGAACACACCCGCGGCGTGCTGCTGGCGTCGCCGTCTAACCCGACGGGCACGTCGATCGAACCGGCCGAACTCGAACGCATCGTCAAGGCCGTGCGGGCGCGTGGCGGCTTTACGATCGTCGACGAGATCTACCAGGGCCTGAGCTACGACGCGAAGCCCGTCTCGGCGCTCTCGTTCGGTGAAGACGTCATCACCGTCAACAGCTTCTCGAAGTACTTCAACATGACCGGCTGGCGTTTGGGCTGGCTGGTGGTGCCGCCTGGCATGGTCGGCTCGTTCGAAAAGCTCGCGCAGAACCTGTTCATCTGCGCGTCAGCACTCGCGCAGCATGCAGCGCTGGCCTGCTTCGAACCGGACACAATCGCCATCTACGAAGCGCGCCGCCTCGAATTCAAGCGCCGCCGTGACTTCATTGCGCCGGCGCTCGAATCGCTGGGTTTCTCGGTGCCGGTGATGCCGGACGGCGCGTTCTATGTGTACGCCGATTGCCGCACCGTCGCGCATCCGGCGGCCGGAGACAGCGCGGCGCTCACCAAAGCGATGCTGCACGACGCGGGCGTGGTGCTGGTGCCCGGCATGGACTTCGGCACGCACGCGCCAAAGGACTACATCCGGCTGTCGTATGCAACCGCCCTGCCGAAGCTGGAAGAAGCTGTCGAGCGGCTGGCGAAGCTCTTCGGACGGCACTGACCGGATAGAGGCTCCGGAGCGCTCTGCGGCTTTGAGTCGCCAAAGGGCTCGGCGACGGCGAGGCGGATTGCAATCAATGCCTGTGACACACGCTTCACGGCCGCGCACGCCACCACCGCAGGCCGCCACAGCGCAAGCCACAAAAGAAAAAGGACACCCTCGGGTGTCCTTTTCTGTATCGGCCGCGCTCTGGCTCGGCGAACCGGGTTACGTCAACCTCAAGCGCCCAACTCCGAAGCCGATGCCACGTGCTTGGTCGCATTGGAACTGGCGTCGTCCTGCTCGGACACCGGTGTCTTCACCGGCGCTGCCGCGCTCAGCGGATGACCGGCATCGAGCGTCATCTGTACGCGCTTGCCGTTGGTCGACGCCGCTGCAGCCGTAGTCGTGTTCGACGCCGTCAACACCGGAGCCTGCGGTGCGTTGATCGGCACCTTGCGGCCACGCGCCACGTCGCGCAGACGGCCACGCTCGGCCATCACCTTGGCGCCGTAGCCGCCGTCGTCCTGCGAGGTCGAGCCCACGTAGAGACGCAGGCCGCCCGGCAGCGAACCGCCGCGTGCGATGCAATCCTTCAGCACCAGCGCGCCCACCTTGATGTTCGCAACCGGTTCAAGCGCCGCGCTCTGGCCGCCGAAATACTGGAACTTGTCCGAGTGAACCTTGGACATCACCTGCATCAGGCCCTGCGCGCCCACGCCGCTCTCGGCGTACGGGTTGAAGCCCGATTCGATTGCCATCACGGACAGCAGGAGAAGCGGGTCGAGACCGACTTCGCGGCCGGTGTCGAACGCTGCCTTCACGAGCTCGCTAACGGGCTCCTGAGCAACGCGATAGCGCCGCGCCAGGTAAGACGAAACCAGATTCTGCTCGCGGGTCGAGACCAGCACACGATCGTCGCGTGCATCGGCAGAGACGCGTTGCGCCGGGATCAGCCGTGCCAGCGCGGAGACGCTCTGCATGGTGCGCGGATCGAGGCCGTTCAATGCAGCCACGCCCATACCGGACGTGCCGGTGCCGTCGAAGGCGCCGTCATAGCTCGTATTGCTGGCGGTGACGCCATTGTTGCCGTTGTTGCCGTTGTTCGCACCGCTGACGGTGTCGCTACCGGCCGAATTCGCGGACAGCGCCTCGTCAGAGGACGCACCAGGCGGCCCGAAAGCCGGCAGCGGGTGGCCCTGCAGCAGACGGGCGGGACCGGCTTGCACAGCGGCGGAGATGACCGGCATCAGCTTGGCGGCAAGGGTGCCGCGCAAAGCCGGCATCAGCCACAGCGTAACGGCCAGCACGACGGCGATTCCGCCGACGATGCTGAACAGGTGATGACTCATTCGCGTCCCGCGACGCAACGCACCACGCACAACTTGCGCAATACGCTCATCGGGACGCCACGATAACCAGGCGTTCATTCAGATCTCCCATGTTGCATGATCCGCGAACTCCACCAGTCGAACAGGCGGTAACACACATTCGCAGAGTCAAGACATCGCGCGCTCTGTCTGGTTAGGGCAGCAGCGACGTCGGGAAAACGGCAAATACCGTTTGTGGGGAGCCATCTTGAAAAGAGGCCCGCGGCATGCCAAAAAAACATGCAGGCGGAGGCTCCCACGCGAAAAACCAGCGTCAACAGGCGCTGGCGAGGACTTCAGTAAGACCGACAAATACCGTACAGGGGGTCGGTAAGCGGTGACGCGTTGCGTCTGAAGGGACCGGGGCGGCGGTAAAAACGTTCACGCCCTGCAACCAATGTGGACGGATTCTATGCAGGGTTTTATAGATCGTCAACACTATAGATAGGCAAATGTATAACTAATTGTAATAATGAACAGTGTTCAGTCCGTTAAGAACCGCGTGGTGCGCGCTTCTTGAGCTATCTCAATTAGTCCTTCCAAAGTCGGCCGTTTGGCCAATCTACGTGCGCCTGCCAACACAGGTAAAATCGACAATCGTTCTGGCACCGCGAAGCCCTGCGGCGCCCTACCTTTTTGCCGCTTGCGCGGCCCTCTACCGCACCAGATGAAATACAAAGACCTGCGCGATTTCGTCGGCCGTCTCGAAACGATCGGTGAACTGCGCCGCATCTCGCAAAACGTCTCGCCCGTCCTGGAAATGACCGAACTGTGCGACCGCGTCCTGCGCGCCGGCGGTCCGGCGATATTGTTTGAGAGCCAGCAGCAGCACGCGTTTCCGGTCCTCGGCAACCTGTTCGGCACGCCACGCCGTGTGGCGCTCGGCATGGGTATCGACGCCCAAGCAGGCGAAGGCGATGGCGCCGCGCTGGAGTCGCTGCGCGACGTCGGCCGCCTGCTCTCCGCATTGAAGGAACCGGAGCCGCCGAAGGGGCTCAAGGACGCCGGCAAACTGTTCTCGCTCGCGAAGGCGGTGTGGGACATGGCGCCCAAAACAGTGAGCGCGCCACCCTGCCAGGAAATCGTCTGGGAAGGCAACGACGTCGACCTCGCAAAGCTGCCGATTCAGACCTGCTGGCCAGGCGATGCGGGGCCGCTGATCACATGGGGTCTGACCGTCACAAAAGGCCCGAATAAGAGCCGACAAAATTTAGGCATATATCGCCAGCAACTGATCGGGCGTAACAAACTTATCATGCGCTGGCTTGCGCATCGCGGCGGCGCACTCGATTTCCGCGAGTTCGCGCTGCAGAATCCGGGCAAGCCTTATCCCGTGGCCGTGGTGCTGGGCGCCGATCCGGCGACCATCCTCGGTGCGGTGACGCCGGTGCCCGACACGCTCTCCGAATACCAGTTCGCCGGATTGCTGCGCGGCGGCCGCACCGAACTCGCCAAGTGCATCACGCCGGGCGTCGACGATTTGCAGGTGCCCGCGCGCGCGGAAATCGTCCTGGAAGGCTTCATCTATCCCCAGGAAGGCACGCCCTCGCCTGCTCCCGCGGGCGCGCCGCCGCGTCCGGCCAAGGGCGCGTCCGCCGCTTACGAGCACGCGCTGGAAGGCCCCTATGGCGACCACACCGGCTACTACAACGAGCAGGAGTGGTTTCCCGTCTTCACGGTCGAACGCATCACCATGCGGCGCGACGCGATCTATCACTCCACCTACACCGGCAAACCGCCCGATGAACCCGCCGTGCTCGGCGTCGCGCTCAACGAAGTGTTCGTGCCGCTGTTGCAGAAGCAGTTCACCGAGATCACCGACTTCTATCTGCCGCCCGAAGGATGCAGCTACCGGATGGCGATCGTGCAGATGAAGAAGAGCTACCCCGGCCACGCCAAACGCGTGATGTTCGGCGTGTGGAGTTTCCTGCGGCAATTCATGTATACGAAGTTCATCGTCGTGGTCGACGAGGACGTGAATATCCGCGACTGGAAGGAAGTGATCTGGGCGATCACCACGCGTATCGACCCGGCGCGCGACACCGTGCTGGTCGATCGCACGCCGATCGACTATCTGGATTTCGCCTCGCCGGTGGCGGGTCTCGGATCGAAGATGGGACTCGACGCCACCAACAAATGGCCCGGCGAAACCGATCGCGAATGGGGCCGCCCGATCGAGATGGACGGCGCGGTCAAAAAACGCATCGACAGCTTGTGGAGCGAGTTGGGACTGTAAAAACAGGCCTCGAATCACACCGGCCACACCGTTGAATTCCTGATTCTGTCGGCATCGAAGCGATCCGTTCACCAGCCGGATCGCTCGCGCTTGAACAAGTCTGAATAACAAAACTGATGGAGCAGTTGCGCGGATGCATGCCTTTTCAATGATGTCGGATGGTTTTTTTCTGTCGTTGTCCTTGTGTCTGGATATCGGTCTCGTCAACGTCGCGATGATTTCGCTGACGCTGTCGCACGGCTTCAAACCGGGTTTCTGGCTGGGCCTGGGTTCCTGTTTCGGCGATCTCGTTTACGCGGCGCTCGCGCTCGCGGGAATGGCTGCGCTGCTGCAATTCGAATCGGTGCGCTGGGTCGTGTGGATTGGCGGCGCGGCGGTCCTGTTGTTTCTCACATGGAAGATGGCGCGTGAAGCGCTGTTCCCGGCGACGGCGCCTGCAGTTGCCGGCGAAGCGGATGCCAACGCGCCGCATCTTTCCCCGTGGCGCGGTTTCGTGCGCGGCGCATTGCTGGCGATGTCGTCGCCATCGGCGATTCTGTGGTTCGCCGCAGTCGGCGGCGCGCTGATCGCAAAAGCCGGCGCCACCAGCGCGACGACGGCACCGGTATTCCTCGGCGGCTTCTTCCTCGGCGGCTTGTGCTGGACGATCTTTATCTGCGGACTTGGCAGCCATGGACGCAAACGCGCCGGCACCGGTTTGCTGCGCGCGTGCCATGTGTTGTCGGCGCTGCTGTTCGCCTACTTCTCGTATAGCGTGATCGTGAACGGGTATCGCGATCTGATCGTGCAGACCGCACAGGTAGCAAGCTAGAAAAAACGGCTCGCCTTAGCGAGCCGTCTTCCCTCAATTTCAACGTGCGCAGCGCGGTGCAAAAACGATCAAGCAGCCTATCAGGCGAGATACTGCGCCAGCTTCGCCAGATCGACGTTGCCCCCGCTCACCACCACACCCACGCGCTTGCCCTTCACCGGCACGATGCCATTGAGCACGGCCGCCGCGGCGAGGCAACCGGTCGGCTCGACCACGATCTTCATGCGCTGTGCGAAGAAACGCATGGTCTCGATCAACTGTTCGTCGCTGACCGTTTCGATCTGCGCGACCAGCTTCCGGATAATCGCGAACGTGTAGTCGCCGAGATGCGTGGAAGCAGCGCCGTCGGCAATCGTGCGCGGCGTGTCGATATGCACGATCTCGCCGCGTGCGAGCGATTGCTGACCGTCGTTGCCCGCTTCGGGTTCGATACCGATGACGGTGCATGCCGGGCTCAGTGCCGCCACCGACAGTGCGCTGCCACCGATCAGTCCACCGCCGCCGAGACAAACGAACAGCATGTCGAGCGGGCCGGTTTCCTCGATCAACTCCTTCACTGCCGTGCCCTGCCCGGCGATCACATGCGGATGGTCGTACGGCGGAATCAGCGTCATGCCGCGCTCTTCGGCGAGCCGCCGGCCGATCTCTTCGCGATTCTCGGTGTAGCGGTCGTAGCTGATCACTTCGCCGCCATAGCCCTTGGTCGCCGCGACTTTGGCAGCAGGCGCGTCGTGCGGCATGATGATCGTGGCGTGAATCCCGGCAAGACGCGCCGATAGCGCGATAGCTTGCGCGTGATTGCCCGACGAGTACGTCAACACACCCGCTTTACGTTGCTCCGCGTCGAAGTGCGAAATCGCGTTGTAGGCGCCGCGAAACTTGAAAGCGCCCATGCGCTGAAAATTTTCGCACTTGAAGAACACCGACGCGCCCGTGCGCTCGTTGAACGTGCTCGAGGTTAGAACGGGGGTGCGATGGGCGACGCCTTCGAGACGCGCAGCGGCGTCGAGTACGTCGTCGAAGGTGGGAGCGGGAAGCGCTTGCATTGACGAAACTCTCCAGAGCGGTGGCGAAACAGCCATTCTCCCAGCTTCGACGATGCTTTGGTACGTCGCTTGGTATGCCTGCGTAGAAACACAAACGGCGTAACCCGGCGATCAAGCCGGCGTTACGCCGTCAACACATCTCTGCGCGCGTCTTGCGATTAACGGCGATAGTAGCCGTGGCCGTAGTAACCGCGACCGTAATAGCCGTGGTGATAATAAGGACGGCCGTAGCCACCGTAATACCCACCCACCACGACTGCCGGCGGCGGTGCGTAATAGCCCGGCGCATACACCACCGGCGGAGGCGGCGGCGCGTAATAGACCGGCGGCGGCGCGGCATAAACCGGATACGCGGGCGCAACCGGAATGCCAATACCGATACCGACGGAAACGTGCGCCTCAGCAGCAGTAGCGAACCCCACGCCGAGTGCGGCGGCAACGACAAACGGAACGATCTTTTTCACTTTTATTCTCCTGGCGCGGCCCACTAAGGTCGCCGACTTCGCATGCCTTGCATGCTATGAATTCAATGTATCGAAAAAGACCATGCATAGATGTTCGCATTTGTTGCAAATTGCAATTGGCGGCAATAGGTTGGAAAGTGCGCCGGCGCGAGGCCGCCAGTACATGCCGCGCAACAGACTGAGAACTAAGGGTTTGCCAGCGGTGAAGCGCGCGTGAACCCACTGCCTTGCGGGTCTTGCGGCTCCCGGTTCTCGCTTGTCAGTAATCTTTGATTACAAATTAGCTTCAATCCTGACGGCCCAAACGAAAAATGCCCGGTGCAATCGCACCGGGCATTTCTTACCCATCAGCAGACGGTATTGTCAGCCTACCTTCACATAGGCGAATTCTCGGGAGACGTTGGGCGGAACATACGCGCCACTGATGCGCACGCGTGGCGTCAGGCGCTTTTTCTGATCCCACCAGCGACGGCGCTGTGAGTGCGTCAGGAACCGCAAGTGCTTTCGGTAAGAAAAAATATTCATCGTTACCTCCCGAATCTGACTGCGAGACGAAAAACCCAGAACAGCAACTGCAAAACCGGCTCATGAAGGAAATTGTGAGCAGTTTTCGGACCCGCGGGGCGTCTGTGGCCGGATGACCGACCGGACGCGCCATATCGCACGCGGACTGATCAGAGGAATACCCGCACCCGGACACACCGCTGCCGGACGGATGCGCGATACTGCTGCATTCCCGTTCAAGTGTCCCGCCTGGAGCACGCAACCATGTCCCAGCCCTCTCTGCCGCGCCTCGGCTTCATCGGTGCGGGCCGGCTCGCGCGCTGTCTCGCGCTGAGCTTTTCACGCGCCGGCTATCCTGTCACGGCGGTGGCGAGCCGCTCGGCGGCCTCGGCCGGCCGGCTCGCCAGTCAAATCGAACATTGCGCCGCATTCGACGATCCACAACAGGTTGTCGACGCAGCTGATATCGTCTTTGTAGCCGTTCCCGACGACAGCATCGGTACGACAGCGCACACACTGCGGTTCACGGCGGACGCGGCAAGCGGCCCATACGGCAAAGCGCTCGTACATTGCAGCGGCGCCTCGCCGGTGGAGTTGCTGGCCCCGGCGCGTGACCAGGGTGCCTCGATCGGCGGCTTTCACCCACTGTACCTCTTTAGCGGCGATCTCGCCGACCTGGAGCGGATCGCCGGCTGCTCGGTGACGATCGAGGCCGACGGCGCGCTCATGGAGGCGCTGACGGCGCTGGCCGTCGCCCTGCGCTGCCATCCGCTGTCGATCCCGGCGGGCGGCCGCATGCTGTACCACGCGGCCGCGCATTATGCCGCCAGCTTCGCGCTGTGCAGCCTCGCAGAATGCGTGGCGCTATGGCGCACGCTGGGTTTTGCCGAAGACGACGCGCTGCGCGCGCTGCTGCCGATGCTCTCCGGCACGATCGAAACCGCTCGCGACAAGGGCCTGCCCAATGCGCTTGCGGGCCCCGTGTCGCGCGGCGATACGGGCGTTGTGGAAAAGCAGTTGGCGTTGCTCGAAGGTCTTGGCGGCGATCATGCGGCGCTGTACGGTTTGCTGACGCGGCGCGCGGTCGGACTGGCCGAACGGCGCGTCAAACCGCCCGCCGCGATCGAGACGATTGCCGAGGCGGTGGAAGAATCGCTTAACCGGTCGCTGAATCAGGCCGCAGCAGGTGCAAGCGTCAAGTAAGCCGTGATAATGTGACGTCCGGCGCCGCGCGCAATCCGCCAGCGCCGCGCCTCGGGACCAACAGACGAGAACGCACAATGATCAAGGTCAGCATCCTTTATCCGTATCGGGAAAACGGCCACTTCGACGTGGACTATTACTGCGTCACGCACATGCCGCTCGCGGCCAGGCTGTTCGGGCCGTCGCTGAGAGGCTGGTCGGTCGACGTCGGCATCAATGCCGGGCCGCCAGGAACGCCGCCGCCGTATGTCGCCGCAGGCCACTTCCTGTTCGATAGCACGGACGACTTCTACAAAGTCTTCAAGTCGGCCTCGGAGCAGTTGGTTGCCGACATCCCGAATTACACCGACGGCGGCAACGGCACGATTCTGATCAGCGAAATCAAGATTTCTGTGTGATATCCCGTGGGGGGTGTGGTCTGGCGGCATGCAGTTCGCCGATTAGCCTACTCGAGCATCTGGAAATTGAAGCACTGCGTCCTCATTTGTGACGCGTAACGCGCCCTCCCCGGAACGGCGCAGGCAATCCAAATGAACCCGCCGGCGCACCGATCGGTCAGCGCCGGCACCCTGCGGCCGGTCGACGGCCGCCTTCCGAAGGATAAGGACACGAGATGTTTGGCGATATCGCCCGTTTTCTGCTCAATACCGTCTTTACGCTGTTCGGCGCCGCGCTGCTGCTGCGCGCATGGTTGCAGGTCGTGCGCATGCCGCCGTACAACCCCGTGACGAACGCCGTGATGCAAGCCACCAACTGGATCGTGCTGCCTTTGCGGCACATTCTGCACAGCACCCGCAACATCGACTGGGCGAGTCTCGTCGCAGCGCTGATTGCAGCGATCGTTTATGTGGTGCTGATGGTGGTGCTCACGGGCGCCGATCCGCTCACGCTCGTGCCCACGCTGCTGATCGTTGCGGTACTGACCGTCATCAAGTGGGCGCTGAACCTGATCATCTGGATGACGATCCTGATGGCGCTGCTGTCGTGGCTCAATCCGCGCTCGCCGGCCATGCCGATTCTGTACCAGCTGACCGCGCCGTTCCTGAATCCGCTGCGCCGCGTGGTGCCGCAACTCGGCGGCATCGACCTCTCGCCGATCCTGCTGTTCGTGATCGTGCAGGTACTGCTGATGGTGGTCACGCGTGCGGCCGTTCAGTTAACCTACTTCGTGATCTGAACGGCGCTCCGTGCGCCTTGCGAACAAGGGTGGCGGCAGCGCGATTTGCGCTAACCGCCCCTTCCCGAGTAGAATCGTGCGCTCTGCGGGCGTCGTATAATGGTAATACCCTAGCTTCCCAAGCTAGAGCCGTGGGTTCGATTCCCATCGCCCGCTCCAGATTCTTTTCAGCCAGCCTGGCGATTAACCAGGTGGCTTCGCGAAAGGATCTGAATCTGCAGCACCTTGCCGCATTTCCCACCCGCTACGTCCTCCCCGTCTGTCATTCGAGAAGTCGCACAAACGCAAGATGAGGCAAGATGAGCCCGCGTGGCGTCAACACGCCATTGCGCGAGTCGCAGCTAGTTCTTCGCAGCTTTCTCAACCGCCTTGACCAGCTTGAATTCGTCTTTGTCCAACGCATAGTAGTACGTCCCGCTACCCGCTTCATTCCTGCTGCCGTGAACCACCAGCAGGCGGCTGTCGCGCCGGAATTCGATCGGCTCCTGCACATCCACGTCCCAGCAGCACACCGTAAAAGGCAGCCACGTGACGCGGCCGGTCTTCGCGTCGATCGCCACGCTGGACACGCAGGACGCCCCGCAGCCCCAGCTTGCCAGCACGTAGTGCCCGGCGAAGTTCGGCTTCTGCCGGCTGGCTTCGCGGATACGCGTCGCATATTCCTTGTCGTCCGCGGATACGAGCCGCACTTTCGCCGCTTTGCCCGCGAAGGTGTCGCTGACCGCGAAATCTTCAAAGCGCGGCACGCCGGCATCAGCGGCCTGTGCGACGCCCATCCAGCACATGGCGGACACAAAGCCCATCAATAGAAACTTTTTCATTGCTCAATACCAGTGGTGTTTTTCCCAGAACAGCCGCGCAGATGCCGCAGTGTGATATCGCCCGAGAATATAGCGAATCCCGCCCTGACATTCTTCAACCGCATTACCGAAAGATTTTTCGCCATTCGGATTCAATTCATATTGAGGCCGCAGCAACTGATAAAGCCCGCGTGCGGACGACTTCCCATTGCGCACGTCGACCACACCGCTCGACTCCTGCGCCATGAGCCACAGTAAATCGTTGAATTGCGTGAGCGGCACGCCCTCAATGGCCATTGCCTTGCGAAGCGCATTCTGGGAAGTAGTTGGAACCGCAGTTGGATCGATAGCGACCCAATCCGTTTTGGCGGCTTTTGCCTGACGATGATTGTGTGCGTGTTTGCCCATGGTGGATTTTCGTTTTGATAATCGTTGCAACGGAATGGCTTACAGCGCGATTAAATCATACGAATGGCTGTCACGGTTATGAAAACGTAATCTTCGTGCCGATTTCCGCGCCGCTTCAAGCCGGCCACCGTCTGGACGCACCCTTTTCGGGTGTGCTACCTTACGCGCACTTGCAACGCCCGCTCCACCTTCCTGCTGAGCCTTCAGCAGAATCCAGCACGAGCCGCCTCCCATGAAGGCGGCTTTTTTGTAGTGGCAGCGGCCCGGCATGGCGATTCGAGCGAACCGCGCCTGCAAACTGCGGCCCATGCCGCGGCAAGCGTAAGCACAAACGCAAAAGGCGCCTCGCAACACGCCATGCAAGCCGCCAGGCCCTCACCCTAGTAGCAGTATCGATAATGATCCACGATCCAAACGACGCGGGCCTGCCCGACGAACTCCCGCCGCCTTCCACCGAAGCAGAAGCCGAAGGCCAACCGGCCGACGCCGACGCGACTGCCGACACCCCGCATGACGAAGCCCTGCATCGACGCCGCATCCGCAGCTTTGTCACGCGCGCTGGTCGCGTATCGACCGGCCAGCGCCGCGCCATGGACGAACTCGGTCCGCGTTTCGTCGTGCCCTTCACGCCGCAGCAACCCGACTGGAATAGCGTGTTTGGCCGCACAGCGCCGCGTGTGCTGGAAATCGGCTTCGGAATGGGCGCGACCACTGCGGAGATCGCCTCGCACCGTCCCGACGACGACTTCCTCGGCGTTGAAGTACACGAGCCAGGCGTTGGCGCGCTGCTAAAGCTGATGGGTGAGCAGACGTTGTCGAACATCCGCATCATTCAGCACGACGCAGTCGAAGTGCTTGAGCAGATGATCGCGCCGGACAGCCTCGACGGCGTGCATATCTTCTTTCCCGACCCTTGGCACAAGGCGCGCCACCACAAGCGCCGGCTGATCCAGCCGAAGTTCGTCGCTTTGCTGGTTTCGCGTCTGAAGCCGGGCGCCTATCTGCATTGCGCGACCGACTGGCAGAACTACGCCGAGCAGATGCTCGAGGTGCTGGGCGCCGATCCTGCGCTCGAAAATACCGCTGACGGCTACGCGCCGCGTCCCGAGTATCGTCCGGTGACGAAGTTCGAGCGCCGTGGGCTGCGACTCGGGCATGGCGTGTGGGATCTGGTGTTCAGGAAGCGCAGCGCGGTATAAAACCGCACTGCAGTTGTGCTCGCCAAAAGCAAAAAGGTCCGCAAACGCGGACCTTTTTTCATGACGCGAAAGACAAGCGGAGATTCAGTCTGCCCAGCTCAACGCGCCGCTGTAACCCACCAGCAGGATCAACAGTCCAAAGCCGATCCGGTACCACGCGAACACAGTGAAATCGTGCGCGGAGATATAGCGCAGCAGCCAGCGCACGCAAGCGAAGGCGCTGATGAAGGCCGCCACGAAGCCGAGCGCAAAACTGCCAAGCGCGTCGACGGACAGCAGATGCCAGTCTTTGTAGAGCTCGTAAGCCGTCGCGCCAAAGATAATCGGAATCGCGAGAAAGAAAGAAAACTCCGTAGCAACGCGCCGGTCGAGACCGAACAGCATCCCGCCGATGATCGTCGAACCTGAGCGCGACATGCCCGGGATCAACGCAAAACATTGAGCGAGGCCGACTTTCAACGCATCCAGTGGGCTCAAATCGTCGACGTTCTGGACACGTGCCGCCACGTCGCCTCGCGCGCGCTGACGCGCTTCCGCCCACAGAATCACCACCCCGCCCGCCACTAACGCGAACGCGACCGGCACGGGCGAAAACAGCGCCGCCTTGATCGCCTTCTCGAACAGCAGGCCGAGCACAACCGCCGGAATCGTCGCGATGATCACATTCAGCGTAAAGCGCCTTGCATCGGGCCGGCTAGGCAAGCCGACCACCACGCTGCCGATACGGCGCCGGAACTCCCAGCACACGGCCAGAATCGCGCCGAGCTGGATCACGACATCGAAGGTTTTCGCGTGGTCATCCGTGAAATTGAGCAGACTGCCCACGACGATCAAATGGCCGGTGCTCGACACCGGCAAAAATTCCGTCAGCCCTTCGACGACGCCCAGAATCAGCGCCTTGCAAGCCAATAGCCAGTCCATCCGTGACCCTCGTTGTTATAGATAGTCGAAACGAACAGGGGCGGCACGGTGTGCGCGGCCCTGCCGGCCGCGCGTAGCGTCATTTCTCGACGATTTGCACGCGTATGCCGTTTGTAAGGATGGTGATTGTACCGGGTTCGTAATTCACACCGGCAAATTGCAGCTGTTCGGGTTTGAAGGTGTAGATCGGATAGTTGGTCAGCAACTGCGTAGCGAGCACGGCTGCCGCTGCATTGATCTGCTGCGTGTAGGCCTGCGCCTGGCCGCTTACGCTGACGTTGTCGACGCTCGGTGACTTCAGCACGACGGATTTGCTGGCGGCGTCGTAGGCCAGTTCGCTTGACAGTGTGAATACGCCGTCGACCGGCTGCGGCATGAATGGGCTCGCGAGCCGGGCGTCGAGCTTCACCGAAACGCGGTTTGCGTCCGGCAGGAAACCGACCACCGGGTTGGTTAGCGCGACGTCGAACACTTGCGAAACCGTGCGTTGATAGGGGAATTTGCGCTGCACCGCGTCCTGCACCTGCTGCTGCGAGAACGTGTAATGCGAGGGGATAAACGGGAAGGTCGAGGTCGCGCAGGCCGCCAGCGACACGGTGATGCCAAGCGCGGTGCAGCCTGTCAGCGCGGCAAGCAGGAAGCGGCGCCGGGTCGGCGCAGCGGGTCGAGTCATGCGAAATCTCCTGTGGAAGCCTTCTCGAGCATGCGGTTGCGTTGGGTTGTTTGTCCGGATGGATGACGTGGCGGAATCGTTCACGCGCGCTATTGGCGCAGCGCCGGTTGCGGTTGAGTCTGCGCTTCAAGCTGGGTGAGCCACGCGAGCGCCTCGCTGCGGCTCGTGCCGCACATCTCCATCTGCGGTTGCAGACCGGAACAGCACGCCGGCCGCTCCGGCTGACCGAAGATCGCGCAGCGCAGATCATCGCCGAGTTGCACGCAGCGCACGCCCGCCGGTTTGCCATTCGGCATACCAGGGATCGGACTCGAAATCGAAGGCGCGATACAACACGCGCCGCAATCGGGACGGCATGCATGACCGGCCACATGGAACGGGGACTCGCGCTTCACAACGCTGTTTGGCACATCACTCACGACATTTTTCCTGAACTCGAAAACAGGCAACACAACATACAACGCAGCGCCAGACCCGCATTGTGCCATCGCATCCGTGCGACCTTTTTACACAATTCGCCGAAGGGGCGCTCACGTAAACTTGCTGGATACGAAAGGCCACGCTCGAGAGGCGTTTGCGCTGTTCGAACCGGTCCCGAGAATCCGCCGGCTCGTGCCTCTTCAAGAGTGGCGTCAAACCCGAGCGCCCTATGACCACTGCCAACACGCTATTCCGCCCCGACCTGCTCGCCAAATACAGCGCGAACGGTCCACGGTATACGTCCTATCCAACGGCCTTGCAGTTCCGCGACGATTTCGATCCCGCCGACTATCTGCGCGCCACCGCGGACCCAGGTGCCTCTACCACCGATCTCTCGCTGTACTTCCACATCCCCTTTTGCGACACCGTGTGCTTCTACTGCGGTTGCAACAAAGTCGCCACAAAGAACCGCGCGCACGCGCGTCCTTACGTCGAACATCTGAAGCGCGAAATGGCTTTGCAGGCCGCGTGTTTCGACACGCGACGCCCCGTGTCGCAATTGCATTGGGGCGGCGGCACGCCCACGTTCCTGTCGCACGATGAAATGGCGGAACTGATGGCCGCGGCGAGTGAACACTTCACGTTGCTGCCCGATACCGAAGGCGAGTATTCGATCGAAGTCGATCCGCGCGAAGCGTCGCCCGAAACCATTGCACATCTGCGTATGCTCGGCTTCAACCGGCTCAGTCTCGGCGTGCAGGATTTCGATCCGGTGGTGCAGCAGGCGATCAATCGCATTCAGCCGCTCGAGATGACTGCTTCGGTGATGCAGGCCGCGCGCGATACGGGCTTCCACTCGATCGGCGTCGATCTGATTTACGGGCTGCCGCATCAAACGGTCGATAGCTTCAGCCGCACGCTCGACACGATGATCGAACTCGCGCCCGATCGTCTTTCGGTGTTCGCGTATGCGCACATGCCACAGCTCTTTAAGATGCAACGGCAGATGGATGAGGCCACGCTGCCCTCGCCTGCCGTACGCCTTGCGATCCTGCAACGGGTGGTCGAGCGCTTGACCGACGCGGGCTACGTCTACATCGGCATGGATCATTTCGCGCTCCCCACCGACGAGCTCGCGCGCGCACAAGCGCAGCGCACGCTGCATCGGAATTTCCAGGGGTACAGCACGCGGGCGGAATGCGATCTGATCGGCTTCGGCGCGTCGTCGATCGGCAAAGTCGGCGACGTGTACGCGCAGAACATCAAGGACCTGCCAGGCTACGCCGCGGCAATCGATGCAGGCAAGCTCGCGATCACACGCGGCGTGCGCCTCACTGCAGACGACCGTTTGCGTCGCGATGTAATCACGCAATTGATGTGCAATCTGGAACTGCGCTTCGACGAATTCGAGG
This sequence comes from Paraburkholderia nemoris, assembly GCF_905221015.1. Taxonomy (NCBI): domain Bacteria; kingdom Pseudomonadati; phylum Pseudomonadota; class Betaproteobacteria; order Burkholderiales; family Burkholderiaceae; genus Paraburkholderia; species Paraburkholderia nemoris. Next base: position 295,917 of record NZ_CAJNBO010000005.1, read on the forward strand.
CCGCGTACGGTATCCGCTTTGCCGCTACGTTCGAACCGGAACTGGAGCGCCTGCGCGGCTTCGAGCAGGACGGGCTGGTGTCGGTGAGCGACAGCAAGCTCGAAGTGCAGATGGCCGGACGCATGCTCGTGCGCAACATCGCGATGGTGTTCGACCGCTATCTCGGTCACCAAACGCTCGAACGATTTTCTCGCACGGTTTAAAGGCTGAGAATGCGAAGAAAGCGAGCGGCTTGCCCGTCGTCGAATTTTCCGCCATAATCTGCGTCTTCGCCGCGAGCCGTACTCTGGCGCGTGCGCTGCAAGACCTGCCCAGGTGGTGAAATTGGTAGACGCAGGGGACTCAAAATCCCCCGCCGCAAGGCGTGCCGGTTCGATTCCGGCCCTGGGCACCAAAAGAAATTCCAGCAATACCGTATAAAGATCAGAAAACCCCGCCCAGCCATGCTGCGCGGGGTTTTTTGTTGCCTTCTGAGAAGCGGCTAAAGCGCACTACTGAAGGTGGTCGGCCGAACATTTATTCGAACTCACTCGATGACCGACCATGAGGCCGGCGTCGTAGGCCGCTTCCAGCGCTCGCGCGAGACTATCGACGCGCACGATGCGTAAGTCGGCGCTCGGCTTGCCGCTCAGTTCGAACGTCGCGATGCCGAGCGTTTCATGCGCGATCGACAGCAACAATTCCAGACGTGCGTCGTGTTCGATGGTGGTGTTCATGTTCGGCTCCTGACGTGCGACATTGCACTTATCAGCTTAGGCAATAATTGCATAAGCAATATGTGACGTTCCGCCACATATCGAAGCTCTTCTCGACATAGGGCGGTCCGACGCCAACCGCGCCGGCGCCCACTCCCCGTCTTACCGCCCTGCCACCTGTGCGCCGCCATGCGTCGCTGCACGCCGGCGCTTGAACACGTAGCCGCCCCACATCACGACCAGCCACGCGGGCACGAGCCATACCGAGACCGACAGGCCCGGCGTCATTGCGAGAATCACGAGGATCAGCGCCATGAAAGCGAGGCAGATCCAGTTGCTGACCGGGAACCAGAACGACTTGAACACGAGCGTTTCGCCCGCTGCCACCATCGCCGTGCGCGACTTCAGATGCGTCAGGCTGATCAGCGCCCAGTTCAGCACCAGCGCAGCCACCACCAGCGCCATCAGCAGGCCGAGCGCTTCGGCCGGAATCAGGTAGTTGATGATCACGCAGGTGAACGTGGCGAGCGCCGACAAACCAATCGCCATATACGGCACCCCGCGCCGGTCGACCTTCATCAGCGCGCGCGGCGCGTTGCCCTGTTCGGCGAGACCGTAGAGCATGCGGCTATTTGCATACACGCCGCTGTTGTAGACCGACAGCGCCGCGGTCAGCACCACCACATTGAGGATGTTCGCCGTCAGCGTCGAGCCGATCTGCGAGAAGATCATCACGAACGGGCTGCCGCCAGCCGCGACCTGATTCCACGGATACAACGAAAGCAGCACCGTCAGCGAGCAGATGTAGAAAATCAGAATCCGGTAGATCACCTGATTCACGGCCTTCGGAATGCTCTTTTGCGGATCAGCCGCTTCAGCAGCCGTAATGCCGATCAACTCGAGCCCGCCGAACGAAAACATGATGACCGCGAGCATCATGAACAGACCATGAAAACCATGCGGGAAAAAGCCGCCGTCGGCCCAGAGATTGCTGATCGACGCTTGCGGACCACCATGGCCGCTGATCAGCAGATAGCCGCCGAACAGGATCATGCCGATCACCGCCACCACCTTGATGATCGCAAACCAGAATTCGGTTTCGCCGTACGCTTTGACATTGGCGAGATTGATTGCGTTGATGACGGCGAAGCACACCAGCGCCGATACCCACGTGGGCACGCCCGGCCACCAGTAATGCACATAGGTGCCGACCGCGGTCAGCTCGGCCATGCTCACGAGCACGTACAGCACCCAGTAGTTCCAGCCGGACAGAAAGCCGGGGAAATCACCCCAATACTTGTACGCGAAGTGGCTGAACGAGCCGGCAACCGGTTCCTGCGCGACCATTTCGCCGAGTTGGCGCATGATCATGAAGGCGATGATGCCGCCGATCGCGTAGCCGAGAATCATCGACGGGCCAGCGGCCTTCAACACGCTGGCGGAGCCGAGAAACAGGCCCGTGCCGATCGCCCCGCCCAGCGCGACCAGCTGGATGTGACGATTTTTAAGCCCGCGCTTCAGGCCGTCTTGCTGCTGTGCACTATTCAAAATTGCGCCCCAGTGTATGGATATCGATCGCCCGATCAGACTTGTGGTCTGCCCCGGCAGAACCTGAAATTTTACCGCGGCCGATATTACCTAAATACTGGGAGCAACCCGCGCTTGGTTCTGCGCCGCACTTAACGGCGAGGATAGTGATTGTCACTGGCGTGGGGCTTCTGTATGTTGCCCTAGTCGAGGTTTCTGCCTTCGGAGATTCAACATGTCGCCCAAACGTTTGCTTTGCGCCGCTGCTTTGTGTCTCTGCTTCGCTGCGGCGGGTGTCCTCGCGCAAACCGCGGCGCCCACGGCAGAACCGACCGACATGCCGGGCATGGAGTCAAGCGCACCGGAAGCACCGGAGCCACCCGCGGCGCCAGCCGCAATGCCGGCAACACCCGCCGCCACACCTGCCACGCCCGCCACTCCCAAGGCGACTGCCGCCAAACCACCCGCTGCACCAATGACCGGCCCTGTACGCAACGTCGTACTGGTTCATGGCGCGTTCGTCGACGGGTCGAGCTGGAACGGTGTCGTCGCGAAATTGCAGCAGAAGGGTTATCACGTGAGTTCAGTGCAGAACCCGCTCACGTCGCTCGCCGACGATGTCGCCGCCACCCGCCGCGTTCTCGCGCGTCAGGATGGCCCGACTATCCTCGTAGGACATTCATGGGGCGGTGTCGTGATTACTGAGGCCGGCGCGAACGCGCCGAACGTCGCCGGTCTCGTCTATGTGGCGGCGATTGCACCGGACCTGCACGAATCTACGATGGACCTGATGAAGCGCGCGGCGCCGGCGCCCGCGAGTCAAGGCATCACCGCGGACTCGACGGGCTTCCTGTGGCTCGATCGCAGTAAATATCACGCCGACTTCGCTGCAGACGTGCCCGAGAATCTGACGCGCGTGCTCTCCGCCGCGCAACAGCCGATCGCCGCCAGAGCCTTCAGCGAAACGGTCAGCCAGGTCGCGTGGAGAGAGAAGCCTTCGTGGTACATCGTGACGACGCGGGACCGTGCGATCTCGCCCGAAGTCGAACAGTTCATGGCCAACCGGATGGGCGCGAAGATCGTGCCGATCTCATCGAGCCATCTCGTGCCGGTGTCGCATGCGGGGGCGGTTGCGGATGTGATCGATCGGGCCGCGCGAGAGTTGAGCCGGCAACAGTAGGCTGTCGCCGGTCACGCCCTCGGTCACACGGTTCAGCGCAGCATGAACGACATCGCCGACAGGCAGTTCAGCATGCGCACCGCATGTTCCGCCGACTCCGCGCCAAAGCGCAACGTGACGGCGTCGACGCGTGTGAGCGCCGGCCATTGGCAGAACAGATCGGCGAGCGCGGTCGTTTGCACGCGCAGCTCGCATTCGACGGGCTTCGCGGCAGCGCGCGTAGCTTGCTGCGAATGACCCTTGTCGATGTAATGCCGCACCACTTCGCGCGCGGCAATTTCGATCGCATCGCGAGCGCTTGGCGGTGTTTGCGTGACGCCGCTCGCATGGCCGGTCGCGCTCTTGGTGACCACGAAACGCGCGCCGGGAAAGCGCGGCGCGGTTTCCTCGGCGAATACATCGTCGCCGGATAAAAGCGCTACCTGTGCGCCATATTCTTCCGCGAGCGCTCCGTACAATCCTGCTTCACCGACTTCGACACCATTCAGCGAGACGCGCGAGAACGCGAAACTGTTGATCGTGTGCGCGAGGATGCCGTGCGTTTGCGATCTCGCGTGATAGCCGATCATGAACACCAGCGCCGCGCCGTATTCAAGGCCGGCCATCATGCCAAGCGTGCGTGGTTTGCCGAGCACGATCTGGGCGCGCGCATCGAGCAGATCGGGCAGCAGATTGCGAAAGCCGCCATGCGAATCGTTGACCCACACGTGCGTCGCGCCACCCGCGAACGCGCCTTCGATTGCGGCGTTGGCTTCGAGCGTCATCCAGCGGCGCGCGGCTTCGTATTCGCCGTTGCCCGCGCGCGTTTGCTCGGGATGGAACACGCCGGCCACGCCTTCGATGTCGACGGAAATCAGGACTTTCATCAGGAAGATTGCTTGAGAAGTTGAGTGAGGTCGGATACGGCGTCGTGCAGCGACAGGCGACGATGTCCGTCGCGGCCCGTCACCGAAGTGGCGCTCCATAGTGCATCGATGATCGCTTGCTCGACGCTGTCCGCGCAGGCACGGAATAGCGCATCGAGGCGCGCGTCGGCAAGCACGGGCGGCAAGGCGACAAAATCGGATTCGTGCGGCACGGTGTAGGCCGTTGAAAATGCCAACGCGATGTCGCCACTGCCGTGGCCGTACACCGACCCGGTTCGTGCGAGACCGGCCGCGGCGCGCAACGAGAGACGCTTGAGTTGACGAGCGTCGAGCGGCGCGTCGGTGGCGACGATCATGATGATCGAGCCTTGTTCGGGTTTTGAGGGAGGCGCTGATGTCGGCGAAGCTGCTGAGCTCGCCGAGGCCGCGGAGGTCACTGATGTGACAGCGCGTTCGGCGAGCACGCGACCGAGCGGCGTGCCGTCGATCGTCAGCATCGGCAGGCGGCCGAAGTTCGCCAACACCAGCGCACCGACCGTATAAGTCTGCCCTGCTACCTCAACAACACGGGACGCATTGCCGATCCCACCTTTCAGATCGAAGCAGGACATACCGCGGCCTGCGCCAACCGAACCGCTCGCAACGTCGACGCTTGCCGCGTCATACGCGTCGCTGTAATGCCGTCCACCTACCGCCAAAGCCTGAATATCGTTCAGGTATCCATCATTACATTCGAACACCAGCGGATTGACCGTCGACCATTCGCGTCCGATTTGTGGATTGCCTTGAATGGCAGCGCGAATCTGCGCTTGTGCGACGGCAGCGACGCCAAAGGTATTGGTCAACGCAATGGGCGTTTCCAGCACGCCGAGCTCCTCGACCTGCACGAGCCCGATGCTTTTCCCAAACCCGTTGATCACCGAAGCAGCAGCAGGCACCTTGCTCACAAAAGGATCGCCACAATGCGGACGAATCACGGTCACGCCGGTTTGCACAGCGCCTTCATCCAGCGTGCAATGTCCAACCGTCACGCCTTCTACGTCGGCAATCGTGCCACGTGGGCCGCTCGGTAACACGCCGATATGCGGCGCGTTCTCGTCGGCAGTTTCGGTAAGACTCATGGCCGGTCGAGCTTCGGATCGAGCGCATCGCGCAAACCGTCGCCGAGCAGATTGAATGCCAGCACAGTCAGGAAAATCGCCAGACTCGGAAACAGCGCGATATGCGGCGCGGTGACCATATCGGCGCGCGCTTCGTTGAGCATCGCGCCCCACTCCGGCATCGGCGGCTGCGCGCCGAGTCCGAGAAACGACAGGCTCGCCGCCGTGATGATCGACGTGCCGATCCGCATCGTGAAGTACACCACGATCGACGAAATCGTCCCCGGCAGAATATGCCGCACGATGATGGTCCAGTCCGATGCGCCGATACTGCGCGCCGCTTCGATATAGGTGAGTTGTTTAAGCATCAGCGTATTGCCGCGCACGAGCCGCGCAAATGCCGGGATGCTGAAGATCGCCACCGCGCAAATCACATTGATCATGCCGTTGCCGAGAATCGCGACCACACCGATCGCCAGCAGAATGCCGGGGAAAGCAAACAGCACATCGGCGACACGCATGGTGATGCGGTCCCACCAGCCTTCGTAGTAACCGGCCAGCAAACCGAAGAACGTGCCGATCACCGCGCCGATCGCCACCGACAGAAAACCGGCCTCGAGCGAAATACGCGAACCCGCCAGAATGCGGCTGAAAATATCGCGGCCCAGCGAATCGACACCGAACCAGTGCGCGGCCGAGGGCCCCGCGTTCAACGCGTCGTAGTCGAAGAAATTTTCCGGATCATACGGCACGATATGCGGCGCGAGAATCGCAACCGCAACCAGCAGCAGCACGAAAATGCCGGCGCCCAGCGCCACATGCTGCTTACGAAATTTTCGCCAGAATTCACTCCATGGCGTACGGATCGCGTTTTCTACGAGGGCGGCCTTGGCCGCATTCGCCTCGGTGGCTGAGATGCTCATGCGGGCCTCACTTGAAACGGATGGTCGGATTGATGACGGCGTACAGCACGTCCACAACCAGGTTGATGATGATGAATTCAAGCGAGAACAACAGTACTTCCGCCTGAATCACCGGGTAGTCGCGCATCGCCACGGCATCCACCAGAAGGCGCCCGAGCCCCGGCCAGTTGAACACCACTTCGACCACGATCGAGCCGCCCAGCAGAAAACCGAATTGCAGCCCCATCATCGTGATGACGGGAATCATTGCGTTGCGCAAGCAGTGTTTGATGATCACGAGCCGTTCGGGCACACCCTTGGCGCGTGCAGTGCGCACGAAATCTTCATTCATCACCTCGACGAACGAAGCACGCGTGAAACGCGCCATCACAGCCGCCACTGCCGCGCCGAGCGTGAGCGACGGCAGCACGTAACTCTTCCACGACCCGTCACCGACGATCGGCAGCCAGCCGAGCTTCACTGAAAAGATTTCCATCAGCAGCATGCCGAGCGCGAACGCGGGAAACGAAATACCCGACACCGCGAGCGTCATGCCAAGCCGGTCCGGCCAGCGATTGCGCCACACCGCCGAGACGATGCCGATCCCCATGCCGAGCACCACCGCCCACACCATGCTCGCGAGCGTAAGCAGCAGCGTCGGCATGAAACGCTCGCCGATTTCCTGGCTGACCGGCCGCTTGCTGCGCGTGGACGTGCCGAAGTCGCCGTGCGCGATCTTCACGAAGAAGTTGGCGAATTGCTGCGGCATCGGCTTATCGAGGCCGAGATCCGCACGCACCAGCGCAACGGTCGCCTCATCCGCTTCAGGACCGGCCGCGAGACGCGCCGGATCACCGGGCAACAGATGCACGAACAGGAACACCAGCACGGCGACGATGAAGAGCGTCGGCAGCAGGCCAAAGATACGTTTGACGAGGAAGTTCAGCATGAAACCCAATCCGGCAATGATGCGGGCAACGAAAGATCTTTCTGAGCAGTACGCAACCGTCCGGCCCGTGCGTTCGTGAAGAACACACGGCGCCGAACGGTCAGCTCATCACTTGATCGCGATCTCGTCGAAATTGAACGAGCCGTCGGGCGCGACATACGCACCCGACAAACGCTTGCTGCGCGCGTACACGACCTTCTCCTTGACGAGGAAGATCCACGGCGCGTCGGCCCAGATGCGTTTTTGCGCGTCGGTATAGAGCGCGGCCTTCTGCGTGCGGTCGGTGGTTTCGAGCGCCTGCTTCAGATCGGTATCGACTGTGTCGTTCTTGTAGTACGCGGTGTTGACCATTTTCGGCGGGAATGAGACCGATCCGAGCAGCGGCGTGATCGCCCAGTCCGCTTCACCCGTCGACGACGACCAGCCCGCGTAGTACATCCGCACCGGGGCAGTTGCCGGGTCCTGCGCGCTTTCCACCTTGGCGACGCGTTGCCCCGCTTCGAGCGCTTCGACCTGCGCCTTGATGCCAACTTGCGCGAGTTGCTGCTGCACGAACTGAATCACCTTCTGCGCGGTCGAGTAGTTATACGCGGACCACAGCGTCGTTTCGAAACCGTTCGGATAGCCCGCTTCCTTCAGCAACTCACGCGCCTTCGCCGGATCGTACGGCCAGGGGCCGAGCTTCGTCGCATACTCGACGCCTTGCGGCACCACGCCCTCAGCCGGCGTCGCGTACCCGGCGAACGCGACCTTGATCAGCGCATCCTTATTGACCGCGTAGTTCAGCGCTTCACGCACCTTCGGATTGTCGAACGGCTTCTGGTTGACGTTCATGCTGATATAGCGCTGGATGATCGACGGCGAAGCAATCAGATCGACCTTCGGGCTCGACTGCAATTGCGCCGCCTGTTCGAACGGCACCTGGAACGCGAAGTCCGCTTCACCGGTGCGCATCAACGCAGCTCGCGTGTTGTTGTCGACCACCGGTTTCCAGTCGATCGCATCGACCTTCGGGTAGCCCTTCTTCCAGTAGCCCGCGAACTTCTTCACGGTTAGGTCGCCAGCCGGGTCCCACTTCACCAGTTCGAACGGACCTGTGCCGACCGGATGGAACGCGATGTCCTTGCCGTACTTCTTCAGCGCGTCAGGCGAAATCATCACCGCCGACGGATGCGCCAATACGTTGACGAACGCCGAGAACGGCGCCTTCAGGGTGATCTTCACCGTGTACGGATCGACCACCTCGGTCTTCTCGATACGATTGAACATGTTGTAGCGCTTGAGCTTGTTCGCCGGATCGGTCACGCGGTCGAAGTTCGCTTTCACTGCGGCGGCGTTGAAGTCGGTACCGTCCTGGAACTTCACGCCATGACGCAGCTTGAACGTGTAAACCTTGGCATCCGGACTCGCTTCGTAGCTATCGGCTAGCACGTTGACCAGCTTCATGTCCTTGTCGAAACCGAACAGACCTTGATAGAACGACTTGGCGACGGCTTGCGACAGCGTGTCGTTAGCATCGTACGGATCGAGCGTCGTGAAGGTCGACGCAACGGCCATCACGGCCGTCGTATCGGCGTGCGCCACACTGCCCGCGAGCATCGCGAACACCACCGCGCCGCCGCTGACCAGCGCGCGCAAACGAAACGGAGAAGACGGGACCAGCAGGTTCATGAGGTTGGCTCCAGGCTGCGAATTGAAACAGGGTTATGTGCTGCGAGAGAAAATGGTTTTTGCTTCAGGTTTAGTGCGTGGTTCAGGTCTGCGCATGGGTACGCGGCGTCTTTCGCGTCTAGTAAGCCCCGCCGACCCGATGCTGAGCGACGAAATGATCCGGTCCGACCGCGATCAGCGGCGCCACGCTCGGTTCGTCGTTTAGCGCGCGGATCGGGCTCGGAATCTCATCGGCGGCGAGCATGCGTTTCGCGTGGCGGCGCGCCGGATCGGCGACCGGCACCGCGCCCATCAGCTTCTTCGTGTACGGGTGCTGCGGCGCTTCGAACACCGCGCGGCGTGGACCGATCTCGACGATCTGGCCGAGATACATCACCGCTACGCGATGGCTGACACGCTCTACCACCGCCATGTCATGCGAAATGAACAGATACGCAACGCCGAGTTCGCGCTGCAGATCGAGCATCAGGTTGACGATCTGCGCCTGCACGGAGACGTCCAGTGCGGAGACGGATTCGTCGGCGATAACGACTTTCGGATTCAATGCCAACGCACGCGCAATCGCGATGCGTTGCCGTTGCCCGCCTGAAAATTCGTGCGGATAGCGGCCTGCGGCCTCACGCGGCAGGCCGACCTTTTCGAGCAGCCACGCCACGCGTGCCTGTGCTTCCGCGCCTTGAGCGACGCCGTGCACGAGCAGCGGCTCCATGATCGAGAAGCCGACCGTCAAGCGCGGATTCAGCGAAGCAAACGGGTCCTGGAAAATAAACTGGATATTGCGGCGCAGCGCTTGCAGCGCAGGGCCCGTGAGCGAGCTGATTTCCTTGCCGTCGAATTCGATCGAGCCGCTCTGGCTTTCGACAAGGCGCAGCAATGAACGACCCGTCGTCGATTTGCCGCAACCCGATTCGCCGACCAGCGCGAGCGTCTCACCCGGACGCAGATCGAAGCTGACTTTCTCGACCGCATGCACGCGGCCCGTCAAACGCCCGAACACACCGCTCTTGACCGGAAAACGCGTGACCAGATCGCGCACGCGCAGAATCGGCGGCGTGCTGTCGTGGACCAGCGGTTGGGTTTCTTGCGCGACGGCGGCCGCGGGACGAACGGCTTCGTCGGTGCCAGTGAGCGCCGCCTGCTCGACGGTCAGAATCGGAAACTTGGCGGGTTGATCGGTGCCCTGCATCGCGCCAAGGCGCGGGACCGCCGCAAGCAATGCCTTCGTGTAAGGATGCGACGGCGCAGCGAACAGCGTATCCGACGCACCCTCTTCCACTTTCTCGCCGCGATACATCACCAGCACGCGATCGGCCACCTCGGCCACCACACCCATGTCGTGCGTGATGAAGATCACGCCCATGTTCATCTCGTCCTGCAGGCCGCGGATCAATTGCAGGATCTGCGCCTGGATCGTGACGTCGAGCGCCGTGGTCGGTTCGTCGGCGATCAATAGTGCGGGCTTGCACGACAGCGCCATCGCGATCATCACGCGTTGGCGCATGCCGCCGGATAGCTGATGCGGAAAACGTGCGGCCACCCGGCGCGCTTCCGGAATACGCACGAGTTCGAGCAGACGCAGCGTTTCGGCATGCGCGGCAGAACGGCTCTTGCCTTGATGCAGTGCAATCGCTTCGCTGATCTGATCGCCCACCGTGAACACCGGATTGAGCGAGGTCATCGGCTCCTGGAAGATCATCGCGATGTCGGCGCCGCGAATCGAACGCATCGTGCCGGACGACGCTTTCGCGAGGTCGAGCACGCTGCCGTCGCGGCGCCGGAAAGCGATGCTGCCGCCGGCAAGGCGCCCACCGCCATGCTCGATCAGCCGCATCAACGCGAGCGATGTCACCGATTTGCCTGAGCCCGATTCGCCGACGATCGCCAGCGTCTCGCCACGCTCGACCGTCAGCGAGAGATTGCGCACCGCGTTGACGGTCTTGTCGCCGCTGCGGAAGGCGACCGACAGATCGTCGACCGCAAGCACGCGTTGCGGCGGCAAGGTTTCGATAAGCGGACGAGCGGTGTGCGATGAAGTCGGCACGATGGTTCCTTTGGATTCGGACGCGGCTAACGGTGGTTCAAACGAAAACTTAAGCGGCAACTCAGCGGCAGTTCAGGCGACGGCGCAGCAAGTCCGCATCAGCGATAGATCGCCGTCACCGGCGTCTCGCCGATTCGAGCGAAACCGCGATACATGCCCTCGGTGTTGAACGGCAGCGTGACGTTGCCGCGTGCATCGACGGCGATCAGACCACCGCGTCCATCGATCTTCGGCAAGCGGTTCATCACCACGTCGTGCGCCGCTTCTTCGAGCGAGACGTTGCGGTACGCCACCTGCGCCGCGACGTCGTAGGCGGCCACCATGCGCATGAACATCTCGCCGGAACCGGTGGTCGAGACCGCACAGGTTGCGTCGTCCGCGTAGCAGCCCGCGCCGATCAGCGGCGTATCGCCGACCCGGCCCACCTGCTTGTTGGTGACGCCGCCGGTCGATGTCGCGGCTGCGACGTGGCCATGCTGGTCGAGCGCGACCGCGCCGACGGTGCCGAACTTGCGGTTCGGATCGATCGGTTCGTGCGGCGTGGGATCGTCGTCGCTCGACGATGGCGCCGAGGCCAGCGTCGCGCCGTCGTGATCGAGCATCGCGCGCTGCTGACCGCGTGCGAGTTGCCATTGGCGATGACGCGCTTCAGTATGGAAATACTCGGGCTCGACGAATTCGAGTCCTTGCGCGGCCGCGAAGGCTTCGGCGCCTTCGCCGGTAAACAAGACGTGTTCGCTGCGTTCGAGCACACGGCGCGCCGCCAGAATCGGATTGCGTACACGCGTCACGCAGCAGATCGCGCCGGCGTCGAGCGTACTGCCGTCCATGATGGCCGCGTCGAGTTCATGCGTGCCGGCCGCTGTGTAGACTGCGCCGCGGCCTGCGTTGAAGAGCGGGCAGTCTTCGAGCAGACGGACGGCTTCGCTAACGGCGTCGAGCGCGCTGCCGCCGTCGGCGAGCACGCGTTGTCCGGCGCTGAGCACAGCGTGCAAGGCAGCGTGATAGTCGGCTTCGGCGCTGGCCGACATCGACGCGCGCAGGATCGTGCCTGCCCCGCCGTGAATGGCAATGACTGCGTTGGTGTTCATTTTTTGGCTTTGGTAGTGCGGGGGGTACGGGTAGAAGCGTGCGCGGGTTGCTCGCTCGTGCCGGTGACTGCGGCTTGCGGATCGGTGAGCCACGGCAGCACGAATTCGGTGACTTCGGCGGCAGCCTTCACCGAGCGTTTCGCCCGGTAGGCGACCGCGTCGCACAGCGCTTCAATGACGGCCAGCACGGCTGAATCGGCATTGGCCGCGAGTCGCCGTTCGGAGCGGATATAGAGCGAGAGATCAGCGAATTGCGCGAGCGGTGAGCGTGGGCCATCGGTCAAAGCAAGCACGCGTGCCCCGCGACTTGCCGCACGACGCGCGAGTTCGATCGTGTCTTCGACGTAACGCGGAAACACGATCCCGATCACCAGATCGCCGTCGTTCGAGGCGAACAGACGTCGCGCGGCATGCGACGGTCCACCAACGAACGCGAGCGACTGCACGTTATCGTGATACGGCATCAGCCCGTGCTCCATCAGGCCCGCGAGGAACGCGCTCGAACCCGCGCCGAGCACGAAGACACGACGCGCGGAAATGATCGCTTCTACAGCAGCCTTGGCAGCGGCGCTGTCGATCGCAGAACGCGTGGATTGCAGATTGGTAGCAGCTTGTTCGAGCGACGCGTCAATCAGATCGTCGCCGGAAGCGAGCGATTCCTGCGCGCTACGCAGCCGTTCTACCGGCGCAAGCGTCGCTTCGAAACCACGTACGAGCGCTTCACGAAACTGCGGATAACCGTCGAAGCCGAGCGCGCGAGCGAAGCGATTCGCCGTCGCCACCGACGCGCCGACCACACTCGCCAGTTCGTCGATTCGCATGGTTGCCGCGCGGAACAGATTCGCCAGCACGTATTCGCCCATGCGCCGATGAATCGGCGTGAGGGTCGGCATCGCCGCGGCGATGCGCGTGGCGATGGCCTGCTCGGCGGGATTCGAAGCAACGGACGAGTGATGGATCATGCGAGCAAGGCGGCCTGGTAACTGTCCTCAAAGAGGACTTCCTTCGGGATGTAAGCAAAATGCATGAAAGTATATTTACATAGAAATCTCGCCGAAAAAAATTCATTTTCATTTTCGAGGGTTTTCACGGACACCTGCATCCACATCGGGGTACACGGCACGCCATCCGATGAAAACCAGTTTTCATTGAGCGACCGCAACCCCTTCGGGAATGTGCGCGAGCCGCGCCGCCGGCGACATGACGATGATCAACGCCTGCACAAAGAAGGCCGCCGCAGCCGCGACCAGACACGCGTCCATCCCCCAGCGCGCGCTGATCGCCGCACCGAGCAACGCGCCCAGCGGCCGCGCGCCATAGGTCGCAGTGCTGTTGAGCGCCGAGACGCGGCCCATCATCCGTTCAGGCGTGATCGCTTGACGTAGTGTGGTCGAGCCGACCACCCACAGAATCGGTCCGGCGCCGAGCAGAAAGAAGCTCAGCATCGCGAGCCAGAAAGACGGCGTGACGATCGTTGCCACCATCACGAGCGAGGCGAGCAAACCGCACGACGGCCCGATAATCAACACGCGGCCGAACGCAAGACGCCGCGCAATGGCCGGCGCAGCGAGCGCGCCGCACACCATGCCGACGCCGTACGCGCCGAGCGTCACACCGACCATCGAAGCGCTCAAGCCCAAACGATGCACGGCGTACGGCACATACACCGCCTGCAGCACGAAGAAACCGAGGTTGAAGAAGATCGCGGTGGCGAGCATCGGACGCAGCAGCGCGTCGCGCAGCACGAAGCGCGTACCGTCACGCAGTTCCAGCAGGAAATGACGCTGGGGAGCAGCTGCTCGCGGCGGTTCGCGCAGCCCCGCGAGCAAGGCGACGGCCAACGCCGATAGCCCGGCCGCGCAGCCATACGCCCATCCCGCGCCGATCCAGCCAACCAGCAGTCCGCCGAGCGCCGGTCCCGCCGAATACGCGACGCTGCGCGCCAGTTCGAGCCGCCCGTTGGCCTGGGCGTACGCCTCGCGCGGCACGATCGAGGGCACCAGCGAAGGCGCCGCGACGTTGTAGGCAACCGTGCCGGTCGCGGCAATGAAACCGAGCGCGGCGAGCAGCGGCAAGCTCAGCGCATGCGTCATCAGGAGCAGCAGCACGCACAACATCGCGATCACACGCACGCTTTCAGCTAGCGTCATCAACGTGCGGCGCGAGCGGCGGTCAGCCCATACGCCGAGCGGAATCGACAACAACAGGAACGGCAGGGTCTGCGCGGTTTGCAGCAGACCGGTCTCGCGTGCGCCGGCGCCGAGCGCGAACACGGCGACGAGCGGCGCGGCGGCAAGGCTGACCTGCTCCGCGGATTGCGCGACCAGATTCGACCACGCAAGCCGCTGGAATGCGGCCGGCAGACGAAGCGCGGATGAAGACGACGAAGAGGAAGCGGCGTGCATCGATGAACTCCTGCGACGGGATTAGGAGTGTTCATCGTGGTCGCTAAGGCGCTGCGCGGCGCTCCGCTTCTTGCGGTGTTATTCTTCGCTCGCCATGAATCTCGAAAGCATCCTCTTCACCCAAGGTTTCGGCTCGCGCCGCCAATGCCGGGCGCTAATAGGCGACGGCCGCGTGAGCATCGGCGGCTCCGTCAGCGCCGATGCCGACGCCGATTTCCCAACCGATGACAGCACGTTCTGCTTCAGCGTGGACGGGGTCGTCTGGCCGTATCGCGAGCACGCCTATCTGTTGCTGAACAAGCCGGCCGGCTACGAATGTTCGCGCGATCCGCAGCATCATCTGAGCGTGTTCAGCCTGCTGCCGCCGCAGTTCGCCGAACGCGGCGTGCAGTGCGTGGGCCGCCTCGATCAGGACACAACGGGCCTCCTGCTGCTCTCCGACGACGGCAAGTTCGTGCACATGTTCACGTCGCCGAAACGCAAAGTGCCGAAGCTATATATCGCGACCACGCGTCATCCCATCGACGACGTCCAGTTGCGCGCCTTGCGCGACGGCGTCTTGCTGCACGGCGAGCCCAAGCCGATCGTCGCCGTCGACGCCGAGGCGCGCGGCGAGCACGCGCTGGCGCTCACCGTGATGGAAGGCAAATATCACCAGGTCAAGCGGATGATCGCGGCAGCGGGCAACCGTTGCGAAGCGCTGCATCGCGAGCGGATTGGCGGACTTGCGTTGCCCGCCACGCTCGCGGAAGGCGCGTGGCAATGGCTCGACGAAACCGACCTCGGATCTTTACGGAGCGGGTAAACAGGTAGGTCCCCTTTAGAGCCTTGATGCATCAGGAGAATCGTGTGCGCCCCCGCACATAGGCTCTCGCGGACACCTGATTGCACGCTGCATCGCAGCATGCTCTTCCTTACAAGTCGCTCTATACTCGTTTAAACGAAGACTACAAAGGTCTCAGGGAGAGGGCGCCATGGTCATCCACGACACTATTCAAATTTCGCCCGTGATGATTGCTTTCACGTGCCTCGGGATCGTCCTGGTCGGCGGACTGCTGGTCATGATGCGGCTGCGGCACAAATATCATCCGAACCTGATCGGCGCGCTGATCGGCGCAATGCTGTGTTTCCTGTTGCTGGAGGCATTGCCGGCGCTGACGTAAGCCCGCGCGGCAGAGCGTCGCCGACGCGAGTGAGATCTGGCCAGGTCATGGCTGGCGCGGCGAGCATTTAATTTGCTCGTGGCCGAATACCTTGAAAACGCGCCGCCTGCCGGCGCGTTTTCAATTTCCACGCTTCGCGAAAAAATCCTCGACACTCGGATACCGCAAGCGCACGCGCAACTCTTCTTTGAGGCGGCGATTCACGAGCCGCCTCGATTCGCGCATGAAGGACAGCAAGGTCGGCTCGATCTGCTGCTCCGCCTCTGCGCGCGTGATGCGAGGCGCGCGCTCGAGACCGAACGCATCGGCCACCGCATCGAAGTACTCTCCCATTTTCAGCGACGTATCGTCGGACGCGTGAATCACGCGCCCCGGCCGCCCATGGGTGGCGAGACGCACGAGGATCGCGGCCAGATCGTCGGCATGGATATGGTTGGTGTAGACGTCGTCGGCGTCGATCAGGGCGGGCGTACGCTTTGCCAGCCGCGCGAGCGGCAGGCGGTTGCTCGCATAGATGCCCGGAATCCGCGCGATGCTGGCGGCGACCACGCCTCGCGCGGTGGCGCGCCGCAATTGCCGCTCGGCCGACACGCGGCGTTTGGCGCGCGCATTGGCCGGCTGCGCCGCGCGCGTCTCGTCGATCCACGCGCCGCCACAATCGCCGTAGACGCCGGTCGTGCTCGCGTACACCAGCCTCACAGGCACGTGCGGAGCGGCGGTCCAGCGCACCCTGTCGGGTACAATATTGGCTGCTTCAGATTCCGCCCATGAGGCACTTATGTTGCGCAACCCGCGGCGCAGCCGCCCGACCGGCGTCACCGCGCCGCGCGCGGCACGCATCGCCCGATCACGGCGCGCGCTCAACGTAGCGAGCAAGGCACGGGTGCGGCGGTCATCGTCGCCGGTCTTTTGCGGTGGCGCGAGATGCAGCACCGTCGGCGCGAGGCCCGCAAGCCGTTTCAGGCTGCGGCGCGCGTCGAGGTCGCCGACCAGCGGCGTGACGCCAGCGGCGCGCAATTCGGCGCTGCGCTCGGCGTGGCTGGTGAGCGCGAAGACATGCGCGTGTGGCCGCAACAGGGGCACGCAGCGCATGCCGACGTCACCGCAGCCAACAATCAACACGCGCGGCCGGCGTAAATTTCGTGTCGCTTTCATGGTGGACGCATTGTAGCCGTCAAGCGCGGCAGGTACCGCACAGTTGCACAGCGGGTCCGATAACGATTACCGACTTTTCGATTTCGAACACTCTATGGCATTTAACGTCACGCTCCGGCAAAGCGGCCGGCAGTTTCAGGTGGAACAGGACGAACCGGTCCTGATCGCGGCCTTGCGCCAGGGCATTGGTCTGCCGTACGGCTGCAAGAACGGCGCTTGCGGCTCATGCAAAGGCACCGTGGTCAGCGGCCAGGTTGAACAGCGTCAGCATTCGTCGTCGGCCTTGTCGAACGACGAAAAGACGCGCGGCATGGCCCTCTTCTGCTGCGCGACGGCCTGCTCCGATCTCGAAGTGGATATCCGCGAAGTAGCCGGCGTAGGCGACGTGCAGGTCAAGAAACTGCCGTGCCGCGTGAACGCGATCGAGCGCAAGGCCGACGACGTCGTCGTGCTGAAGCTGCAATTGCCCGCTAACGAGCGTCTGCAATATCTGGCCGGCCAGTACCTCGAATTCATTCTGAAAGACGGCAAACGCCGCAGCTATTCGATGGCGAGCGCGCCGCACAACGAAGGCCCGATCGAATTGCACATCCGTCATATGCCGGGCGGCGCATTCACGGACCACGTGTTCAACACGATAAAAGAGCGCGACATCCTGCGCTTCGAAGCCCCGCTCGGCACCTTCTTCCTGCGTGAAGATTCGGACAAGCCGATCGTGCTGCTCGCTTCGGGTACGGGGTTCGCGCCGCTGAAGGCGATCGTCGAACATGCGGTGTTCAAGAATCTGAACCGGCCGATGACGCTTTATTGGGGCGCGCGCCGCAAGAAGGATCTGTACCTGCTCGAGCTCGCCGAGCAATGGGCTCGCGAGATTCCGAACTTCAAGTTCGTGCCGGTGCTGTCGGAACCGGACGCGGGCGATGCGTGGACGGGTCGCGTCGGCTTCGTGCATCGCGCCGTGATCGAGGATCTGCCGGATCTGTCGCCGTACCAGGTGTACGCGTGCGGCGCACCGGTGATGGTCGAGTCGGCACAGCGCGATTTCACCCAGCATCATGGGCTGCCGGAAGACGAGTTCTACGCGGACTCCTTCACGAGCGCGGCGGATCTGGCGAACGCGGTTTGAGGCGATAAACGGGTTGATCGTCACTCGATTAACCCGTTCATCAAAACGAAACAGGCACGCTGGCAGACTTGCATAAATCCGCGTTGACGCGAATTTGTGCAAATTCATGGTTTACACCAGCGCTTTCCTTGTCGTATTCTTTCGCGCATGAACCGCATCCAGTCCGAACTCCGACGTCGCCGCTCGCCGCTCCCTTAGGGGCGCCGCTGGCTTCGTCACGGATTCGCGCCGCACAACGGCGCAAGCAGTTCGAATCATGAAAGCCACGGCATGCCGTGGCTTTTTTGTTTGCTTTTTTTGTTTTCACCGGCCGCTGCTTCATTTGAGGCCAACCGCTCACTCACCCTTCACCCCGCTGTCTGGAGCTTGCCGTCATGAATTTCAATGAGTACCCGATCGAGTCGCTGATGTACATCACGAACCGACCCGAAATCGTTTTCACGCACGGCAAGGGCTCGTGGCTCTACGAAAATAACGGCAAGCGATATCTGGATTTCATCCAGGGCTGGGCGGTCAACAGCCTCGGCCATTGCAACGACGGCATGATCGAAGCGCTGAACACGCAATCGAAGCTGCTGCTGAATCCGTCGCCGGCCTTCTACAACGAGCCGATGGCGAAGCTCGCCGGACTGCTCACCCAGCATAGCTGCTTTGACAAGGTGTTCTTCGCGAACAGCGGCGCTGAAGCGAACGAAGGCGCAATCAAGCTCGCGCGCAAGTGGGGCAAGAAGTTCAAGGACGGCGCGTTCGAAATCATCACGTTCGATCACAGCTTCCACGGCCGCACGCTCGCCACCATGTCGGCAAGCGGCAAGCCGGGTTGGGACACGATCTACGCACCGCAAGTGCCGGGTTTCCCGAAGGCGGATCTGAACGACATCGCATCGGTCGAAAAGCTGATCAATGCGAAAACCGTCGCGGTGATGCTGGAGCCGATTCAGGGCGAAGGCGGCGTGATTCCCGCCACGCGCGAGTTCATGCAGCAACTGCGCGCGCTGACCAAACAGCACAACCTGCTGCTGATCGTCGACGAAGTGCAAAGCGGTTGCGGCCGTGCCGGCACTTTGTTCGCGTATGAACTGTCGGGCATCGAACCGGACATCATGACGCTCGGTAAGGGCATCGGCGGCGGCGTGCCTCTCGCGGCACTGCTCGCCAAAGCCGAAATCGCCGTGTTCGAAGCGGGCGACCAGGGCGGTACGTACAACGGCAATCCGCTGATGACCGCGGTCGGCTACTCGGTGATCTCGCAACTGACCGCGCCCGGCTTCCTCGAAGGTGTGCGCGCCCGCGGCGAATATTTGCGCTCGAAGCTGCTCGAACTGTCGGAAGAACGCGGCTTCGAAGGCGAACGCGGTGAGGGTCTGCTGCGCGCGCTGCTGCTCGGCAAAGACATCGGCAATCAGATCGTCGAGAAGGCTCGCGTGATGCAGCCTGACGGCCTGTTGCTGAACGCGGCGCGTCCGAACCTGCTGCGTTTCATGCCGGCCCTGAACGTCACGAACGAAGAAATCGACCAGATGATGGCGATGCTGCGTTCGATTCTCGACACGCTGTAATCACACAGGAAAGCGCGTATGACGACGACCGCAACGCTATCGATCCGCCGCTTCGAAGCGAGCGACACCGACGCCGTGGTCGCGCTGTGGCAGGAAGCGTTCCCCGAGTATCGGGACGTAACGAGACCACAGCGCAATCCGCATCTGTCGATCGCCAACAAGCTGGCGACTCAACCGGAACTGTTCTTTGTCGCAGTGTTCGACGAGCGTATCGTCGGCACGGTGATGGGTGGTTACGACGGGCACCGAGGCTGGCTGTATTCGCTCGCGGTGGATGAATCGTTGCGACGTCATGGCATCGGTACGCGCCTCGTCGCCCATGTCGAAAACGCGTTGACCGAACGTGGCTGCCCGAAGCTGAACTTGCAGGTGCTGTCCGCGAAGGACGATGTGCGCGCGTTCTATGAAGCGCTCGGGTATCGCGCGGATGCGGTGATCAGTCTCGGCAAACGATTAGGCGAACTGGCGGAAACACCGGCGGCTTAAGCGCAGGCAATCGCCTGAATAGAAAAAGGCTGCATGCGCGATTGAAGCGCATGCAGCCTTTTTTACGGCTGGGGTAAACTTAGCCCGGGTTATTCACCCAAATAAGCAGCCCGCACCTTCGGATCATCCAGCATCTGCTTCGCGTCGCCGGACATCGTCACCAGACCCGAGTCCATCACGTAGCCGCGGTTCGCCGCCTGCAACGCGAGACGCGCGTTCTGCTCGACCAGCAGCACCGTCATGCCTTCGGCCGAGATCGCCCGCACCACTTCGAAGATCTTCTCGACCATGATCGGCGACAGACCCATCGACGGCTCATCCAGCAACAACAGCTTCGGCTTGCTGATGATCGCGCGCGCCATTGCCAGCATCTGCTGTTCGCCGCCCGAGAGCGTGCCCGCGTATTGCGTCGCCCGTTCCTTCAGGCGCGGGAAGAAGCCGAACATACGATCCACGTCGGCCTTGATGGCGTCTGTATCGTTGCGCAGATACGCACCCATCTGCATGTTCTCGACGATCGACATGCGCGAGAAAATACCGCGGCCTTCCGGCACCATCGCCAGACCGCGCTTGAGCAGCTCGTGCGCCGGGATGCCCTTGATCGACTCACCCATGTACTCGATATCGCCTGCCGAGTAAGGCTTCAGACCCGTGATCGCCTTCATCGTCGTGGTCTTGCCTGCGCCGTTCGCGCCGATCAGCGTGACCAGTTCGCCCTGCGCAACTTCGAGATCGATACCCTTGACTGCCTGGATGCCGCCGTAATTGACCTGCAGGCCCTTGATTTTCAACATTGCCGTTGCCATTAGTGGACCCCCGCACCCAGATAAGCTTCGATCACCTTCGGATCCTTCTGCACGTCCGAAGGCAGACCCTGAGCAATCACCTTGCCGTAGTCGAGCACCGTCATCTGGTTGCACAGACCCATCACCAGTTTCACGTCGTGCTCGATCAGCAGAATCGTCTTGCCGTCGCTGCGGATCTTGTCGAGCAGCTTGGTCAGCTCGACCTTTTCCGTTGCGTTCATGCCGGCAGCCGGTTCATCCAGTGCGAGCAGCTTCGGATCCGTTGCCAGCGCGCGGGCGATTTCCAGACGGCGCTGGTGACCGTACGACAGATTGCGCGACGTGTAGTCCGCGTACTGCGCAATGCCGACGTATTCCAGCAGTTCGATCGCGCGTTCCTTGATCTCGCGCTCTTCCTTGCGCTCGGCCGGCGTCTGGAACACCGCGCCGATCAGGCCGTGCTTGGTACGCACGTGACGGCCGACCATCACGTTTTCCAGTGCGGTCATGCCACCGAACAGACGGATGTTCTGGAACGTACGCGCAATCCCCGCCTTCGCCACCTGATAGACGGCGGTCGGCGTGTACTCCGTGCCGTCGAGCTTGAACTCGCCCGAATCCGGCGTGTACAGACCCGTGATCACGTTGAAGAAGGTCGTCTTGCCGGCGCCGTTCGGGCCGATCAGGCCGTAAATCTGGCCCGACTTGATCTGCAGGCCGACATCGGACAGTGCCTGCAGGCCGCCGAAGCGCTTGTTCACGCCCTTGACGGACAGTCGAATGTTATCGCTCATATTTTTCTCCTGTCCTTTAGGCACGCACCGGCTTCTTGCCGCTGCGCTTCGCCAGTTTCGCAATCTTGTCTTCGTGCTTCGGCGACGGCCACAGGCCTTCCGAGCGGTACAGCATGATCACGACCATCGCGAGGCCGTACAGCAACTGACGGATCACTTCGGTATCGACGATTTCATGACCGAAGATCGCGTTCTGCAGCGGACCCATCGTCGAGCGCAGGAATTCCGGGAACACGGCGAGCAGCACCGCACCGAGAATCACGCCAGGGATGTGGCCCATACCGCCCAGCACCACGCACGCCAGCACCACGACCGATTCCCAGAACGTGAACGATTCCGGCGACACGAAGCCCTGGAACGAACCGAACATCGCGCCCGACAGGCCGCCGAACGACGCGCCCATCGCGAAAGCCAGCAGCTTCACGTTACGGGTGTTGATGCCCATTGCCTTGGCGGCGATTTCGTCTTCACGAATAGCGGCCCATGCACGGCCGATCCGCGAGTGCTGCAAACGCGTACAGGTCCAGATCACGAACAGCGCGCACAACACGAACAGGTAGTAGTACGAGTACACCGACGGGAACTGCAGGCCGAACAGCGAGTGGGTTTGCGCGAGGCTGAAACCCCCGACGTTGACCGGATCGATCCCCGTGATCCCCTTCGGACCATTGGTGATGTTCACCGGACGGTCGAGGTTGTTCATGAAGATCCGCACGATTTCCCCGAAGCCCAGGGTCACGATCGCGAGATAGTCGCCACGCAGACGCAGGGTCGGCGCGCCGAGCAGGACGCCGAAGGTCGCGGCCAGCCCCATCGCGATCGGCACGATGATCCAGATCGGCGTATGCAGGCCGCCCGGGAACAGGTGCGCGATCCATTCGAACTGCGAGGTCAGGTGGGGCGAGCTCAGCAACGCCGCGGTGTACGCGCCGATGGCGTAGAACGCGATGTAGCCCAAGTCGAGCAGGCCGGCGAAACCGACCACGACATTGAGACCCAGCGCGAGCATCACGTACAGCATCGCGAAGTCGAGCACGCGGACCCAGTAGTTGCCGCCTGCCGCGCCGATGATCATCGGTGCCGCGATCACGAAGATCGCGGTGATGATGCCGACGGTCAGCGTCTTCGTCAGGTTCTTTTCAGGGATGAGCGTCGTGGACGGCTCGATCGGTTGAATTGAGGTCATGTCTGTCTACTCCTTATGCTCGATCAGCAACACGTTCGCCCAACAGGCCCGACGGACGGAACACCAGCACGATAATCAGCACGATGAATGCGAACACGTCCTGGTAGTTACTGCCGAATACACCGCCCGTGAGGTTGCCGATATACCCCGCCCCCAACTGTTCAATCAGGCCGAGCAGCACGCCGCCCACCATTGCCCCGCCAAGATTGCCGATCCCGCCCAGCACCGCCGCGGTAAAGGCCTTCAGACCTGGGATGAAGCCCATATAGAAGTGTGCGTTACCGTATTCGGACGCGATCATCACGCCGGCGAGAGCGGCCAGCGCCGAGCCGATCATGAAGGTCGCCGAAATCACGAAGTTCGGGTTCACGCCCATCAGGCTGGCGACGCCCGGGTTCTCAGCGATCGCACGCATCGCGCGGCCAAGCTTGGTCTTGTGGACCAGCAGCAGCAGACCGCCCATCACGAGGAACGCCACCACGATGATCACGATTTCGGTCATCGAGATCACGGCGCCAGGCGTCGTGTCGGTGGCCTTGATCACGTTGATCGGGTCAGTAGGCAACAGCTGCGGGAACGGCAGCGGGTTGCGCGACCAGATCATCATCGCGAGGGTTTGCAGCAGGATCGACACACCGATCGCGGTGATCAGCGGGGCGAGACGCGGTGCTTTACGCAACGGCCGGTAGGCCACGCGCTCAATCGTGTAGCCGACCAGCGAGCAAACCACTGCCGCGATGATCAACGCGATGATGAGCGTCGGCACATTGCCGAGGCCGGGGAAGTGGTTCTGAAGCACGCCTATGGCTGAGAGCGCAACCATCGCGCCCACCATCAACACATCGCCGTGCGCGAAGTTGATGATGCCCAAGATGCCGTAAACCATCGTATAGCCCAGTGCGATGATGGCGTAAACGCTGCCAAGCACCAGTCCGTTGAGGACCTGCTGGATGAAGATATCCATTTAATGCTCCTTAGCCCGTGCGACTGGATTCGCGTTCTTCATCAGCCGGTGGGCGGTGATGCGGTACGCCAATCTCAACGGCACTGCGGGTACTGATGTAAAAGACCGGTAAGGGTTATCCGCTGCCCGTTTCGCCTTACGACTGGGATGCAGTCGGGGACGAATCGATGGCGGATGCAAAAACGGCACCGTTGGGTGGTTTCGGTGCCGTCAGGCTGTACGTCCCGTCATCACATCTTCACGACGTCGAGAACCGCTTTCTTGCCGTCCTTGAAGTCGTAAAGCGTAATGGCGCCCTCTTTCAAATCACCCTTGTCGTCGAACGCGATGTGGCCGATTACCCCGTTGTAATCGGTGGACGGCATCGCAGCCAGCACCTTGGGCGCCTCGATCGAATTAGCGCGCTTCATTGCATCGACAATCACGTACACAGCGTCATACGTGAACGGTGCGTAAATCTGCACCGGTGTGTGGAAGCGGTCCACGTACTTCTGTTCGAAGTCCGCTCCCTTGTCCATTTTCGAAAGCGCGAGTCCCGCCTCCGAACAGACCAGGTTTTGCACGGCGGTTCCCGCCAGCTCGCCCACCTTGTCGGTACACACACCGTCGCCGCCAAGGATTTTTGCCCTGATACCGAGCGCCGCCGCCTGTTTGGTGAACGGCCCGCCCGTTGCGTCCATGCCGCCGAACATGATCACGTCCGGCTGAACACTCTTGATCTTTCTAAGGACGGCCTGAAACTCCGTAGCCCTGTCATTCGTGGCTTCACGCGCGACGATCTTCGCCCCGCTCGCCTGTACCGTCTTCGCGAACTCGTCGGCCAGCCCCTTACCGTATACGGTCGAGTCGTCGACGATCGCGATGCGTTTCGCGCCGAGCACTTTCGTCGCGTAGTTGGCCAGCGCCGGGCCCTGCTGGGCATCGGTCGCGACCACCCGATAAGTCGTCTTGAAACCTTGCTGCGTGTACCCCGGATTTGTCGACGACGGCGAGATCTGCACGATCCCGGCATCGCTATAGATCTTCGACGCTGGAATCGAGACACCTGAATTCAGGTGTCCGACCACGGCGACAACGTGATCGTCGACAAATTTTTCAGCGACCTCCGTACCCGTTTTCGGGTCCGCTGCATCATCTTGTGCGTCGAGCTCCAACTGGATCTTGTGACCGTCGATGGTCAAGCCTTGCTTATTGATTTCCTCGACCGCCAGACGCGCGCCGTTTTCATTGTCCTTGCCAAGATGTGCAATGCCGCCCGTCAATGGGGCCGCATGACCGATCTTCACAACAGTTGCTTCACTCGCCGGTGCCGCTGCCGCTGTGGCAGCCGATGCACCTGCTCCCGCCTCGCCATCCTGCTTTTTGCCGCACGCGGTCAACATCGCAACCGCGGTCACGATGGACACGGCGTAAGCAAACTTGACTCGCATTAAGTAGGTCTCCTGCGCCTTGCAAAATCTATTGTTCGGGACCCGGAGGCCTTGAGAACGCGCGCATTGTAACTCCAATTATGCGACGGGCAATATTGTTGAAACGGTGGGGTTTTCCTGCATTGCAACCTTATTTTGAGAGAGGAATTCCGCAAAAGGCGCAACCCGGTTGCGACTATTTTCCGTGCATCAGTTGCACCATCGCTGCGCCCAATGGCATCAAGTGTTGCAGCGATCTGGCCCGATCCCTGATTGCACCGTGGTTCGCGTTAAGTATTACGTTTCGATTGATATCAGGATGCGCGCACTATTTTAGTGCGTCAAAAATCGAGGCAACACGTTTGAAACGATTTAAACGGGGCCACATCGTCGAAAAATTGCTTAAAAGCCAAATCACAATTCAAAGGAATTTGTGTGGGAGAACACTTAAAACGGCCCAACGCGATGATCTGGCACTTTATTTTTGACGGGCCCACGAATCTGCGGACGTAAAAAAAGCGCGCCCTAGGGCGCGCTTTCCTTTCAGAAACGTCGGCTGATTGTCAGGCAGGCAGACCGAGCCCGCGCGGCAGCGGAAACGCGATGTTTTCCTCAATGCCGTCGAGCGCGCGCACGTTGCGCACGCCAAGCTCACGCAACCGGCCAATCACCGCTTGCGCCAGCGCTTCCGGCGCCGAGGCGCCCGCCGTCACACCGATCCGGCGCTTGCCTTCGACCCATACCGGATCGATCTGGTCCGGCGAGTCCACCATATAGGAAGGCACGCCAAGCTTTTCGGCCAGCTCGCGCAACCGGTTCGAATTCGAACTATTCGGGCTGCCAACCACGATCACGACGTCGCATTGCGGCGCCATGAACTTGACCGCGTCCTGGCGGTTTTGCGTGGCATAACAGATGTCCTGCTTCTTCGGCTCGCGGATCGCCGGGTACTTCGCTTTCAGGGCGCCGATGATCTCGGCCGCGTCGTCAACCGACAGGGTGGTTTGCGTCACGAACGCGATCCGCTCGGGATCGGCCAGCTGCAAGGCCAGCACGTCTTTGATGTCTTCCACCAGATGCATGCCCTCGCCCGCCTGCCCCATCGTGCCCTCGACTTCAGGGTGGCCCTTGTGGCCGATCATCACGATGTCGAAGCCGTCCTGGCGCATTTTCGCGACTTCGATATGCACCTTGGTCACGAGCGGACAGGTGGCGTCGTACACCCGCAGGCCGCGCGACTCGGCTTCCGACCGCACCGCTTTCGACACGCCATGCGCGCTGAAAATGACCGTATTGCCGGCCGGCACTTCTTCCAGTTGCTCGATGAAGATCGCGCCCTTCTTGCGCAAATCCTCGACGACATAGGCGTTATGGACGATTTCGTGGCGCACGTAAATCGGCGAGCCGTGCAGCTTGATGGCCCGCTCTACGATTTCAATAGCCCGATCGACGCCGGCGCAGAACCCACGCGGCTGCGCCAGCAGGATCTCGGCTTCGGCAAGAGTCGTATCCGTGATGCTCATGTTTACAGAATCCCGATGATTTTCACTTCAAACGCCAGCGCCTGGCCGGCAAGCGGATGGTTGAAATCGAACAACGCCGACGTCTCGCCAACTTCCTTGAGGACGCCCGCGTAGCGGCCGCCACCCGGCGCGTTGAATTCGACCAGATCACCCGGCGAAAAATCCTCGCCGATCATGCTGTTTTCGCGCAGCGTGGCCAGCGAGACCCGCTGGATCAGCTCCGGATTGCGCGGACCGAACGCCTGACCCGGCGTTAGCTGAAAGGTCGAATGGTGGCCCACCTTCAAACCCAGCAAAATGTCTTCCAGCGGCGGCGCCAGTTGACCCGCGCCGAGCAGCAGCGTGGCCGGATTGTCGGTAAACGTATTGATGACTTCGGCGCCATCGGCAAGGGAAAGCCGGTAGTGAAGCGTAACGTGTGAACCGGGTTTCACTTCGGAAATGTCGATGATGCTCATGCAATGCTCGCTCAGTCGAAGCGCGCTGCACGCGTGCGCCGCGGGCGCAGTTGACGCCGCAGTTGACGCGCGTGGCAAACCCTCGGGGTGCCGTGCGCAAAGCGTCTATTGTAAGCCACATAGCGAGCGGCGGCTTGGCCGTCGCGCGCATCGCGGCACGGCCGCGCGCCGCGCGCCGCACAAACCCGAACTGGAGGACGCATATCTATATGGCTGACTATGCCTGCACATTAGACGAAGCGACACTTGAGGCAATGTTGCCGGAGTCTGCCGCGCCCGACGCCGCCGCACCCTCGGCACCCGCCCCGGCGTCGCCACGCGCTGGCGCCGCGACTGGTCATCCCGCATCTGAACCCGGCGTCAGCTCCGCCGACGCCACCACGAACGGTGCAACACCCCTGGCCCGACCGCTTGTACGCGGCAAATGGCACAAGAACGACATGCCACGCGAGCGGCTAATCGAGGAAGGGCCAAGCGTCCTGTCCGACACCGAAATGATCGTACTGGTGCTCGGCGCGGGCCTGCCGGGGCACGACGTGTTCGACGTTGCGCGCACCCTGCTCGACCGCTTCGGCTCGCTACGCGCGATGCTCGACGCAACTTACTCGGACTTCAGCGGCCTGCGCGGCATCGGACCGGCGAAAAAGGCTCAGCTGATCGCCATCATGGAAATGGCGCGGCGTTCGCTGGTCGATAAAATGCGTGACCGCTCGCTGATGAACTCGCCTGAAGCCGTGCAAGACTATCTGCGCCTACGCATCGGCGGCAGTCCCCAGGAAGTCTTCGTGTCGCTCTTTCTCGACGCCCGCCACCGGCTGATCCGCTGCGAGGAGAGCGCCCGGGGCACGCTCACGCGCATGGCCGTCTATCCGCGCGAAATCGTGCGGCGGGCGTTGAGCCTGAATGCGGCCAGCCTGATCGTCGCGCATAATCACCCCTCCGGCGCCGTCCAGCCGAGCGCGAGCGACTGCCGGCTGACACATACGCTGCGCGAAGCCCTTGCGCTGATCGACGTGCAATTGATCGATCATCTGGTGATCGGCGCGGATCGCACGTACTCCTTTGCCCGCGCCGGCTGGCCCTGACACGGCGCCAACCAGGGTCGCGGCAACGTCGTGCCGAGTTCAGCATCGCAAATAAGGTTTGATTTTGCGGCTTTTTTTCTGCTAGAATTCCGGTTTGCCTATTTCCAACCCCCCTGTTCCGAAGCCACCAAGGCGTTCCGGAAAGGAAACGTGCCTCGAGTTTCAATAAACTCTCAGCGCGGCTCTTTTCGGGAAACTTTCACGGCGTTCGAACTCAGAATTAGCGTATTAGGAGTGCTCTCATGGCACGCGTATGCCAAGTAACTGGGAAAGCGCCGATGAGCGGCAACAACGTTTCCCACGCGAACAACAAAACCAAGCGCCGGTTCCTGCCGAACCTGCAAAACCGCCGTATTTGGGTGGAAAGCGAAAACCGTTGGGTGCGTCTGCGCGTTTCGAACGCCGGCCTGCGCCTGATCGACAAAAACGGTATCGACGCTGTGCTCGCAGATCTGCGCGCACGCGGTGAAGCCTAAGGAGTAAATCATGGCAAAAGGCGCACGCGACAAGATCAAGTTGGAATCGACCGCAGGCACGGGTCACTTCTACACGACGACGAAGAACAAACGCAACATGCCGGAAAAGATGCTGATCAAGAAATTTGATCCGGTCGTCCGTAAGCACGTTGACTACAAGGAAACCAAGATTAAATAAATCTTGGCTCCTGCCTGACGAAGGCAAAAAGATTCGCAAAAAAGCCTCGCATTCGTGCGAGGCTTTTTTGTTTTCAACTTCCCAATATCACACTGACTAGCTGTCCTTTGCCCACTTAGGACAGTCTTATCCCGTTCGGCCAGCTTTCCCTCATTCGTCGCGACGCGTATCCTTTCTCGTTTTAGCGGCATGCGCACAGCATGCCGTCTGGCAAAACGAAAGACGGAGATGCAGGCGATGGAATTCGATGTAGCGATTGTCGGTAGCGGTCTGGCGGGGTTGAGCGTCGCGCTCAACCTTGCGGAGACCCGGCGGGTTGCGGTGGTCGCCAAGCGATCGATGACCGAAGGCGCGAGCGATTGGGCGCAAGGCGGAATCGCCGCCGTACTGGATTCGGCAGACAGCATCGAAAATCATGTGCGCGACACGCTGATCGCCGGTGGCGGCCTGTGCGATGAAGCAGCGACACGGTTTATCGTCGAGCATGGGCGCGCTGCGATCGAATGGCTAATCGAGCAAGGCGTGCCGTTCACCAAAGACGACGCCGCCGAACTCGGCTTTCATCTGACACGTGAAGGCGGCCACAGCCATCGCCGGATCATTCATGCTGCGGATGCAACCGGCCATGCCGTGGTCACCACGCTCAGCGAACGTGTACGCCGGCATCCGAACATCACCCTGCTCGAGGACCACTACGCGATCGACCTGATCACGTCCGACCGTCTCGGTTTGCCGGGGCGTCGCTGCCACGGTTTGTATGCACTCGATCTGCAAAGCGGCCGCACCGTGACAATCGAAGCGCCGCATACCGTGCTCGCCACCGGCGGCGCCGGCAAGGTCTATCTGTACACCACCAACCCCGACACCGCGACCGGCGACGGCATCGCGATGGCGTGGCGCGCAGGCTGCCGCGTGTCGAACATGGAATTCATCCAGTTCCATCCCACCTGCCTGTTCCATCCTTATGCGAAATCGTTCCTGATCTCGGAAGCGGTACGCGGCGAAGGCGGCATTCTGAAGCTGCCGGACGGCACGCGCTTCATGCCGAACCACGATGAGCGCGCCGAACTCGCGCCGCGCGACATCGTCGCGCGCGCAATCGACTTCGAGATCAAGAAGCGCGGCATCGACTGCGTCTATCTCGACATCAGCCATCAGCCGCCCGAATTCCTGCGCGAGCACTTCCCGACGATTCTGGCCCGCTGCCTGGAATTCGGCATCGACATCACCAAAGAGCCGATTCCGGTTGTGCCTGCCGCGCACTACACGTGCGGCGGCGTCGTGACGGACCTGGCCGGCAAGACCGATCTCGCCGGTCTCTATGCTGTCGGCGAAACGTCATGCACGGGCCTGCACGGTGCGAACCGGCTTGCCAGCAATTCCTTGCTCGAGTGTCTCGTGATCGGGCGCTCCGCCGCGCAAGCCATCGAGGAAGAAGGCTTCAGCGCCGCCGTCCATGCGCCGCTGCCTGACTGGGACGAAAGCCGTGTGTCCGATCCGGACGAAGAAGTGGTGGTCGCGCACAACTGGGATGAACTGCGCCGCCTGATGTGGAACTACGTCGGCATTGTGCGGACGGACAAGCGGCTGGCGCGAGCCAAACATCGGCTTGCCTTGCTCCGTGACGAGATTCACGAGTATTACGCGAACTTCAAGGTGAGCCGCGATTTGCTTGAACTGCGCAATCTGGTCGACGTGGCGTCGCTGATCGTCGAAGGCGCTCGTTCACGGCGCGAAAGCCGCGGCCTGCATTTCAGCCGTGATTGGCCGGCCACCTTGCCTAAAGCGCTGCCGACTGTGCTATCGCCGGAGCACGTGCGTAACCGCAACGTGTGATTGCTGAAGCTGAAGTGAAAAAGCCATCGCCGGTTTCCCTGCGATGGCTTTTTCATGGATGGCGAACGCTTAAGCGTGCACGGTTCAGACGATTCGCATCGAGTAATCCGTCGCACGCACATCTTTGGTCAACGCGCCGATCGACACGCGGTCGACGCCTGTTTCCGCAATGGTACGCACCGTCTCGAAGTTCACACCGCCAGACACTTCCAGCACCGCTCGCCCCGCCGTGATACGCACTGCTTCACGCATCGCGTCGAACGAAAAGTTGTCCAGCAGAATGGATTGCGCGCGATGCGCCAACGCGGTTTCCAATTGTGCGAGCGTTTCGACTTCGATCTGAATCGACACGCCTGCATTCAGCGCGAGCGCCGCATCCATTGCGGCCCCGACACCGCCCGCTGCAGCGATGTGGTTTTCCTTGATCAGAATGCCGTCGTACAAAGCGAGCCGCTGATTCGCACCGCCGCCCAAGCGCACGGCGTATTTCTGCGCGAGCCGCAAGCCCGGCAGCGTCTTACGCGTATCGAGGATGCGCGTTTGAGTATTGGCGATTGCGTCGACATAGCGGCGCGTTGCGCTCGCCACGCCCGACAGCAGTTGCAGGAAATTCAACGCATTGCGTTCTGCAGTCAACAGCGCACGAACAGGGCCGCGCAGCTCGCAGACCGGCGTATCCGCTGCCATCCGATCGCCCTCGCGATAACGCCACTGCACTTCGATGCGCGGATCGACCTGGCGCATCACCGCGTTGAACCAAAGCACGCCGCACAGCACGGCATCTTCACGCACGATGATGCGCGCATCGCGCACGTCGTCGGCAGGAACAAGACGGCCTGTCTGATCGCCTGCGCCAACGTCTTCGGCCAGCGCGTCGGCGACGTTGCGCGCCAGTGCCGCATCGAATGCCGCGCCGTACTGCGCATGAATCTCCGCGAACAGCGGCGACACCGCCTCGACCTGATTGCGCTCAACTGCCCCTTCAACCGCCCCCATTACGCCGCTCCCACGTTCGAATACAGTTGCGCGTCGCGTGCGAGATCGCCGCTCGCTTGCACGCGTTTCTTGTGACGCGCCGCGAAGTCGAGCATCCGGTCGATCGGCAGGCGCGCCCGCTCGCCGATCGCTCGATCGACGAAGATCTCGTTGTGGCCGCGGTCGAGCACGTCAGCCAGATTGGCGAGGCCGTTCATCGCCATCCACGGGCAATGTGCGCAACTCTTGCAGGTCGCGCTGTTGCCGGCCGTGGGCGCGGCGATCAACGTCTTGCCCGGCGCGGCGAGCTGCATCTTGTGGAGAATGCCGAGATCGGTCGCCACGATGAAATGCGTCGCGTCGAGTCTCTGCGCGGCGTCGATCAACTGCGTGGTCGAGCCGACCACATCCGCTTGCGCGACCACGTTCGCCGGCGACTCCGGATGCACCAGCACCTTCGCGCCCGGATACTCGGCGCGCAGCAGGTCGAGTTCGATGCCCTTGAATTCGTCGTGCACGAGACACGAGCCCTGCCACAGCAGCATGTCCGCGCCGGTCTTGCTCTGGATATAGCTGCCAAGGTGCCGATCCGGCGCCCAGATGATTTTTTCGCCGCGGGCGTGCAGATCGGCAACGATCTCCAGCCCAATCGACGACGTCACCATCCAGTCCGCACGGGCCTTGACGGCCGCGCTGGTGTTCGCGTACACGACCACCGTGCGATCCGGGTGAGCGTCACAGAACGCCGAGAATTCATCGACCGGACAGCCGAGGTCGAGCGAACAGGTCGCGTCGAGATCCGGCATCAGAATGCGCTTGTCCGGGCTCAGGATTTTTGCGGTCTCACCCATGAAACGCACACCCGCCACCACCAGCGTTTGCGCCTCGTGATCGCGGCCGAAGCGCGCCATCTCCAGCGAGTCGGCCACGCAACCACCGGTTTCGTCGGCGAGTTCCTGCAGTTCCGCGTCAACGTAGTAGTGCGCGACGAGCACAGCTTTCTCGCGCTTAAGCAATGCGCGGATGCGCTCTTTCAGCGCCACCTTCTGTTCCGCCGACGGCACGTCGGGCACCTTCGCCCACGCCTGTCCGATCCCGCAGGTCGTGCCCTGCGCCTGTGGCCGGTCGTATTCGACGGTCCTGATCGCCTGCTGATCCATGATCTCCTCTGCCTTCGCTCTGCCGCCGCGGACTGTCAATCGCGTGTCGTTGAAATTGCCGCGGCCCAAAAAGCAAAACCCCGCCAACGCGGGGTTTTGTGACGTAACGAAATTTTAATAGATTTCGCGCTAAGGCATGCGATCAAGCATAACGGCGCAGGCGCATTGCAAAGTCTTGCAGTGCTTTGATACCGCTCTGTTCCGCCCGATGACACCAGTCTTGCAACTGGACCAGAAGTTGATCGCGCGACGCATTCGAGCGCTCCCACATCGCCGCGAGTTCATTGCGCATGTCGATGTAGGTCTTGAGCTTCTGGCTGTTCGCGAAGATCTGCGGCAACTGGCGCTTCTGCGGCTCATCGAGACCCGCTTCTTCCTTGTGGAACCAGCTACGTGCACCGCGCATCACCTGATACTTCTCGCGCGCACCCACTTCCTTCAGATGCGCCAACTCCTGGCGATAAGCGCGCTTGAGCGCCTTGCCGTAACGCGCCATCACTTCATAGCGGTTTGCCAGCACGGCTTGCAACGTGTCCTGATCGAGTACCAGCTTGCCGGTGGTCAGACGCGGCGTAGGCGCGATCTTCTTCACCTTGGCCAGACGGAACGCCGACATGATGCGGATGTACATCCAGCCGATGTCGAACTCGTACCATTTGTTCGACAGCTTGGCCGACGTCGCATACGTGTGGTGATTGTTGTGCAGCTCTTCACCGCCAATGATGATGCCCCACGGGAAGATGTTGGTGCTGGCATCCGACGAGTTGAAGTTGCGGTAACCCCACCAGTGCGCGAGGCCGTTCACCACGCCAGCCGCCCAGAACGGGATCCACACCATCTGCACGGCCCAGATCGTCAGGCCGACGACGCCGAACAGCGCGACGTTCAGCACCATCATCAGGCTCACGCCGAGGATCGGGTACTTGGTGTAGACGTTGCGTTCCATCCAGTCATTCGGCGTGCCGTGACTGAACTTGCGCATCGTTTCTTCATTCTTGGCTTCGGAACGGTACAGTTCCGCGCCTTCGAGCAGCACCTTCCAGATGCCGCGCGTTTGCGGGCTGTGCGGATCTTCTTCGGTCTCGCACTTGGCGTGGTGCTTACGGTGAATCGCGGCCCATTGGCCGGTCAGCATGCCCGTGGTCATCCACAGCCAGAAGCGGAAAAAATGACTGACGATCGGATGCAGCTCCAGCGCGCGGTGCGCCTGGCAGCGATGCAGATAGACCGTTACGCCAATGATCGTGATGTGCGTCGCGACCAGCGTGTACAGCACAAGTTGCCACCACGAGAAGTGCAGCAAACCGTGAGCAAGGAAATCGAGCAAGGAATTCAACAAGGCAATTTACCTGTGGAACAAGAGACGCCAGACACACGCGAAATGCGCGTGTCAAGAAAGTGAAAGCATACAGCGGGATTGGACGATATTCTACTTGAAGCGTTCCAAGTGTTTGTAACAAATAGGGATTTTTTGTGCGCTGTCAACCAGATGGAACGCGCCGGAGGTCTTTTTTGGACCTCCGGCGCGTTCGAAGTGCCCGTCAGTGGGCGCTGTCAGCCTGATTGGCCGCGGAAGCAGTCATTGTTACCGCTTGCGGCATTGCGCCGCTGACGTTGCCGACGATTCGCACTTCGCGTTGCGCTAAGGGAATCGCGATGCTGTGTTCGGAGAACAGACGCCAGATGTTGCGATTCACGGCCGAGCGCACGCCTGACGTGCCTGTTGCCGCATCTTCGATCCAGAAACCCAGTTCGAGGTTGATGCCGTCGGGGCCGAAACCAACCAGATAGGGCGTAGGCGCTGGTTCCTGCAGCACCCGCGCGACGCCCTGTGCGGCCTCGGCGAGCAACGCCATCGCCTGCTCCACGTCCGTGGAGTAGGCGACCTGCACGGCCGCCTTGGCGTAGCCGCGCGTCAGATAGGACGACTGGTTCTGCACCACGTCCGTAATCAGTTTTTCGTTCGGAATCAGCGTTTCGATGCCGTCGAGCCCGCGCACCACCGTATACCGCGTGCGGATCTGCGTGACCATGCCCTGCAAGCCGCTGACATTGATCGTGTCGCCTATGCGCAGCGAGCGGTCGATCAGGATGATGAAGCCCGAGACGTAGTTGCTGGCGATCTTCTGCAAGCCGAACCCGAGCCCGACACCCAGCGCGCCGCCGAACACGCCCAGCACCGTGATGTCGATACCCACCAGTGACAAGCTGATCAGCACCGCCGCCAGCACGAACGCAGCAC
Organism: Paraburkholderia nemoris; assembly: GCF_905221015.1. Classification (NCBI taxonomy): domain Bacteria; kingdom Pseudomonadati; phylum Pseudomonadota; class Betaproteobacteria; order Burkholderiales; family Burkholderiaceae; genus Paraburkholderia; species Paraburkholderia nemoris. The sequence goes on from NZ_CAJNBO010000005.1 coordinate 330,904, forward strand.
GCCCGACTCGCGCCACGACCACCTTGAGATTGGCGTCGAGCGTCTTCGAACGCATCAGGCGATCTTCGAACGTGGCGCCGAGCCACATCGCGACGATCATCGTCACGCATACCCACAGAAGCCCAGTGGTAAGCGAAAGCAGCGTCATGTGCGCATTCGCGACCCGGAAGCGCACGCTACCCATCCAGGTGATCACGTCGTCCTGGATGCCCATCACGGTGAGCACCATGCCGATCCAGACGACCAGCGAAACGATCTTCTCGACGAGGAACAGCCACGGATGGTTCGCGCCGTCCTGACTGAAGACCCGCCGCGCGAAGAAAAACACGATGTAAATCAGACCGATACCAAACAGCGGCACCAGCGCCAGATCGAGCAGCGCGGTGTGCATGAACTGGCTGGTGATCGCCTGTGCCACCCACACGAGCGTCGCGCCAATCAGCGGAAAGAACGCGCGGTTCAGGCTCTCCGCGCCGAAACGCAGGGTCTGGTAACGCGTCTGGCGCCGCAGATCGAGCGTACGGCGCAACAGGCGTGCGAGCAGCCAGGCAATGGCGAGCGTCACGAGCAGGACGCCGACCTGCCACAGCATCACCGGCTGGCCGAAGTCGCGCGCGAGGTCGCCGAACATATGGGGAAAAATGCGGTTTTGCATGATGTCGCCGAAATCGCCGGCGCAGCGGGGTTCGGATCAGACAAGGAACCCGGTTGCGCCGGCAGATAGCCGGTTGCGTTTAGCTCTGGCGTTCAAGCACGGCTGCGAAGAAGCCGTCGGTGGCATGGCGGTGCGGCCACAGCGACAGGTAATCGCCCATTTCCAGCTCGATGCGCTGCTCAGCGAGCACGTCGCGCGCCGGCACCAATGCGAAGTCCGGATGGTCGGCCAGGAACTGCTGCACAACGGCTTCGTTTTCCGCTTCCAGAATCGAGCAGGTTGCGTAAACAAGACGGCCGCCCTTCTTCACCAGACGCGAGGCGCTGGCCAGAATCGACGCCTGCTTCGGCGCCAGTTCAGCGACCGATTCCGGCGACTGGCGCCACTTCAGGTCCGGGTTACGACGCAGCGTACCCAGGCCGCTGCACGGCGCATCGACCAGCACGCGGTCGATCTTGCCGGCCAGACGCTTGATCTTTGCGTCGTGTTCACTGTCGATCAGCACCGGATTCACGTTCGACAGCCCGCTGCGCGCGAGGCGCGGCTTGAGCTTGGCCAAACGCCGCTCGGAGACGTCGAAGGCGTACAGACGCCCGGTGGAACGCATCGCCGCGCCCAGCGCCAGCGTCTTGCCACCGGCGCCAGCGCAGAAGTCCACGATCATTTCGCCGCGCTTGGGGGCGACCAGCGAACAGAGCAACTGGCTGCCTTCGTCCTGGACCTCAACCCAGCCGTGCTGGAACGCATCCAGCTTGGTAAGCGGCGGCTTGCCGACCACCCGCACGCCAAACGGCGCGAAAGGCGTCGCGCCACCTTCGATGCCGGCCTTCGACAGCGCGTTCAGCACGTCGTCGCGGCTTGCCTTGATCGGGTTCGCGCGCAGGTCCAGCGGCGCCGGATAGTTCAGCGCGGCGGCCAGTTGCGCCAGTTCCGCGGGTTCGAAGCGCTTGGAAAGCGCCTGATAGATCCAGTCGGGCAGATTCAGGCGAATCCGCAGCGGCAGGCTCTCCGGGTCAATCTTCGCGACGTGTTCGAGCCAGTGCGATTCGGTATCGGTCAGGAACGGCTTGAGGGCCGTGCGGCCGGCCGTCTGCATCAGTCCCAGCAAGGCCATGCGGCGCGCCGGGCTGCCCGCGCCGCCTTCGGCCAGATGGGCAAATTCCATCCGGCGGCGCAGTACGGCGAAGACCGCCTCGGCGATCACGCCGCGCTCGCCGTGGCCGAGCTTAGGATGCGCGCGGAAAAAGCGGCTCGTCGTCGCGTCGGCCGGGCCGTTCAGCTTCAGGACTTCAGCCAGCAAAGTCTCGGTTTGTCCAATCAAAAAACCATGTAATCTCATGCGCCCTCTCCGGCGGTGTGACCGGCAAAGAGCCATTGCGGCTCCGGCGGCGTAAGCGTGACACGCAAGCCATCGAGAGCAAGACGCCCTTCGACGAACCAGCGCACCGCGCGTGGATAGATAATGTGTTCGGTTGCCAGCACGCGTTCGGCGAGCGTGGCGGGGGTGTCGCCAGCCTCGACGGGGACGGCCGCCTGCGCGACGATCGGCCCGTGATCCAGCTGCGACGTGACAAAATGCACTGACGCGCCGTGCAGCCGCACGCCGGCGTCAAGTGCCTGTTGATGGGTTTTCAGGCCCGGAAAGCTCGGCAGCAGCGACGGATGCACGTTCAGCATGCGTCCGGCGTAATGGTCGACGAAACCGGCCGTGAGCACCCGCATGAAGCCGGCGAGCACGACGAGATCAGGCGCGAAACTGTCGATTTCTTGCGCCAGCGCGGTGTCGAAGCTGTCGCGATCGGGAAACTGGCGGTGGTCGACCACCGCCGTGGCAATGCCGTGCGACGCTGCGAACGCAAGGCCCGCGGCGTCAGGACGGTTGGCAATCACAGCGGCGACTTGCGCCGCCCAGCCTTCGTCCGCGCAGGCGCGAATGATAGCTTCCATGTTGCTTCCCCGTCCGGAAATCAGGATGACGAGTTTTTTCATCCGCGGATTTTATCATTCGGGGGACACTGAAACGGCGACGCGCCGCCGTCTCGTGCGCTGAGCGTTTATAATCGTTTGTTTTGCGGCATCTCGGCCGCCCTACCTCAAACCCGCTATCGTGAGAGTCTTCCGCGGTCTTCCCAATGCCGAAAGCCGTGCGCCCTGCGCACTGACCATCGGCAACTTCGACGGTGTCCACCGCGGCCATCAGGCTTTGCTCGCCCACGTCCGGGCCGCCGCCGATGCTCGCGGCCTGCCCGTCTGCGTGATGACCTTCGAGCCGCACCCGCGCGAATTCTTCAACCCCGCTGGCGCGCCGCCGCGAATCGCCATGCTGCGCGACAAGCTCGAGGCGTTGCGCACCAACGGTGTCGACCGGGTCGTGGTCGAGCATTTCAATCACACCTTCGCGAGCCAGTCGCCGGATGCGTTTGTCGAACGGATCATCGTCAATGGGCTGCATGCTCGCTGGGTGATGATCGGCGACGACTTCCGCTACGGCGCCAAGCGCGCGGGCGATTTCGCCTCGCTCAAGGCCGCGGGTCAACTGCACGGTTTCGAAGTCGAGCAGATGGCAACCGTGGCCGATCCGTCCGGCGCGCGCATTTCCAGCTCGGGCGTGCGCGCGGCGCTGGTGGCGGGCGATCTCGACTCGGCGCGTGCCGCGCTGGGCCGCGATTACCTGATCAGCGGCCACGTCGTACATGGCATGAAGCTCGGTCGCGACCTCGGCTTCCCCACGCTCAATCTGGCGATCGCGCACAAACGCCCGGCACTGGCCGGCATTTTCGTGGTGCGCGTGCATGGCGTGGCGGACGAACCGCTGCCGGGCGTTGCCAGCCTCGGCCTGCGCCCCACTGTCGACGATTCCGGCCGCGTGCTGCTCGAAGTCCACCTGCTCGACTGGCACGGCGACGCGTATGGCAAACTCGTGCGCGTCGAATTCCTCAAGAAGCTGCGCGACGAGGAGAAATACGTCGACCTCGAAACGCTGACCGCCGCCATCGCGCGCGACGTCGCCAATGCGCGCGCGTGGTTCGCGGCCGTCGGCGCCGGCACGCCGGGCAGCCGTTCCACCGGTTTCGCCACTTCGGCCACCGACCGAATTAGATAGCCGCCGCGGTACATGCGAGCGCGTTGAAGCGCTGCATGTACCCACTGCTGCGCGCATCGAAGGGCGTCCGTGGATTACGCGACATGCCTGCCGGGCGCGCCCAACGCCCTGCGCATCTTGCGCATACCGCAGCCTCGCTGCGCTTAGAAAGAATTCACCGCGACCTCATCATGAGCAACAAGAAAGCCGATTCGAAACCGCAGTCACGCTACCCGGTCAACCTGCTCGACACGCCGTTCCCGATGCGTGGCGACCTGCCCAAACGCGAGCCTCAATGGGTCAAGGAATGGCAGGAACGCAAGGTCTACGAGACGATCCGCGCCGCCTCCAAGGGCCGTAAAAAGTTCATCCTGCACGACGGCCCGCCGTATGCGAACGGCGACATCCACTTAGGCCACGCGGTCAACAAGATCCTTAAGGACATGATCGTCAAGGCGCGCAATCTGGCGGGCTTCGACGCGGTCTACGTGCCGGGCTGGGATTGCCACGGCATGCCGATCGAAATCCAGATCGAAAAGCAGTTCGGTAAGTCGCTGCCGGCCGCCGAAGTGATGCAGAAGGCGCGCGCCTATGCGACCGAACAGATCGAGAAGCAGAAGGTCGGCTTCCGCCGTCTGGGCGTGCTCGGCGACTGGGACAATCCGTACAAGACCATGAACTTCACGAACGAAGCCGGCGAAATCCGCGCGCTCGCGAAGATCATGGAAAAGGGCTACGTGTATCGCGGCCTGAAGCCCGTCAACTGGTGTTTCGACTGCGGCTCGGCGTTGGCCGAAGCGGAAGTCGAATACGCGGACAAGACCGATCCGACCATCGACGTGCTGTTCAGCTTCGCGGAACCGGAAAAGACCGCGCAGGCCTTCGGCCTGAACACGCTGCCGCGCAATGAAGGCGGCATCGTGATCTGGACCACCACGCCGTGGACCATCCCCGCCAACCAGGCGCTGAACCTGCATCCGGAAATCGTCTACGCGCTGGTCGATACGCCGCGCGGCTTGCTGATCCTCGCCGAGGAGCGTGTCGAAGCGTGCCTGAAACAGTACGAACTGGAAGGCACCGTCATCGCGACCGCGCCGGGTGCGAAGCTCGTCAATCTGCGCTTCAATCATCCGCTCGCCTCCGCGCATCCGGCGTACAAGCGCACGGCGCCGGTTTATCTCGGCGACTACGTGACGACTGAATCCGGTACGGGTGTGGTGCATTCGTCGCCGGCATACGGCGTGGAAGACTTCGTGTCGTGCAAGGCGCACGGCATGGCCGATTCGGACATCATCAATCCGGTGATGGGCGACGGCCGTTATATCGAATCGCTCGCGCTGTTCGGCGGCCTGTCGATCTGGGCGGCCAATCCGCAGATCGTCGAAGCGCTGCAAGCCGCCGGCTCGCTGCTGCGCACCGAAAACTATCGCCACAGCTACATGCATTGCTGGCGCCACAAGACGCCGATCATCTATCGTGCGACCTCGCAGTGGTTCGCCGGCATGGATGTGAAGCCGAACGACTCCGACAAGACGCTGCGCGAAACCGCGCTCGAAGGCATCGAGAACACCGCCTTCTATCCGTCGTGGGGCCAGCAGCGCCTGTTCAGCATGATCGCCAACCGCCCGGACTGGACGCTGTCGCGTCAGCGTCAATGGGGCGTGCCGATGGCGTTCTTTGTGCACAAGGAAACCGGCGAACTGCATCCGCGCACGCTGGAATTGCTTGAAGAAGTCGCGCAACGCGTCGAGAAGGCAGGCATCGAAGCGTGGCAAACGCTCGACCCGCGCGAACTGCTAGGCGACGACGCCAACATGTACGAAAAGAACCGCGACACGCTCGACGTCTGGTTCGATTCGGGCACCACGCACTGGCACGTCCTGCGCGGCTCGCACAAAGACGAACTGCAATTCCCGGCTGACCTGTATCTGGAAGGCTCGGACCAGCACCGCGGCTGGTTCCATTCGTCGCTCCTGACCGCTTCGATGCTCGACGGCCGCCCGCCCTACAACGCGCTGCTGACGCACGGCTTCACCGTCGACGGCGAAGGCCGCAAGATGAGCAAGTCGCTCGGCAACGGTATCGACCCGCACGAAGTGGCGAACCGCCTTGGCGCGGAAATCATCCGTCTGTGGATCGCCTCGACCGATTACTCGGGCGAGCTGGCGATCTCCGAAGAGATCCTGAAGCGCGTGACGGAAGGCTATCGCCGTATCCGCAACACGCTGCGCTTCCTGCTCGCGAACCTGTCGGATTTCGACTTCGCGCAACACGCGCGTCCGGTCGAAGACTGGCTCGAGATCGATCGTTACGCGGTGGCGCTGTCGGCAAATCTGCAAAACGACATCCTCTCGCACTACGACAAATACGAGTTCCACCCGGTGGTCGCCAAGCTGCAGACGTTCTGCTCGGAAGACCTGGGCGGCTTCTATCTGGATGTGCTGAAAGACCGTCTGTACACCACGGCGGCTGACTCCGTCGCGCGCCGCTCGGCTCAGACCGCGCTGTATCACATCGCACACGGCCTGCTGCGCCTGATGGCGCCGTTCATGTCGTTCACCGCGGAAGAAGCGTGGAAGGTGTTCCAGCCGAACAGCGAAACGATCTTCACCGAGACGTATCACGCGTTCCCGGCAGTGCCGCAAGCTGGCGAGCTGCTCGACAAATGGACGCTGCTGCGCGCCGCGCGTAGCGACGTGACCAAGGCGCTCGAAGAAGCACGCGTCGCGAACCTGATCGGTTCGTCGCTGCAGGCGGAAGTCGAAATCCGCGCGAGCGGCGCGCGTTACGACGCGCTCACGAGCCTCGGCGACGACCTGAAGTTCGTGCTGATCACGTCGGCGGCGACCGTCGTGAAGGTCGATAGCGAAGCGGAAGAAAGCGTTGAGGTGATCGCCTCGAAGTATCTGAAGTGCGAACGCTGCTGGCACTACCGCGCGGACGTCGGCGCCAACGCCGAGCACCCCACCCTGTGCGGCCGCTGCTTCAGCAATCTGTTCGGCAACGGTGAAGTGAGGAGCGCGGCATAATGGCGAAAACCATGTCGAAATCGTCAGCTGCCGGTGGTTCGCTGGCGCCGTGGCTCGGCGTCGCGCTGATCGTGATCCTGTTCGATCAGCTCACCAAGATCGCGGTCCAGAAGGTGTTCGCCTACGGTGTTCCGCATGAGGTCGCGCCGTTTTTCAACCTGATCCTCGTGTACAACCGCGGCGCCGCCTTCAGCTTCCTCGCGATGGCGGGTGGCTGGCAGCGCTGGGCGTTCACCGCGCTCGGCGTGGTCGCGGCGCTGGTGATCTGCTATCTGCTCAAGCGCCACGGCGGGCAGAAGATGTTCTGCACGGCGCTCGCGCTGATTCTGGGCGGCGCGCTTGGCAACGTGATCGACCGGCTGGCGTACGGCCATGTGATCGACTTTCTCGATTTTCACGTACGCACGTGGCACTGGCCGGCGTTCAATCTCGCCGACAGCGCGATCACGATCGGCGCGATCCTGCTCGTGCTCGACGAGTTGCGGCGCGTGCGCGGCTCGCGGTAACGCGTATAGGTAGACCACGCTTTGTCGGAGGCTTTCGTTGGCAACCGCAGAACTCGCAGGAAAACACCTCGTCCTCGGCATGACGGGCGGCATTGCCTGCTACAAGATCGCCGAACTCACGCGTCTGTTGACCAAGGCCGGCGCGACCGTGCAGGTCGTCATGACCGAAGCGGCCACGCAGTTCATCACCCCCGTTACGATGCAGGCGCTGTCCGGCCGGCCGGTCTACACGAGCCAGTGGGACGCTCGTGTGCCGAACAACATGGCGCATATCGATCTCTCGCGTGAAGCCGACGCGATCGTCATTGCGCCCGCCTCCACCGACTTCCTCGCCAAACTCGCACACGGCATGGCCGACGACCTGCTGTCGACGCTGTGTGTCGCGCGCGATTGCCCGCTGCTCGTTGTGCCGGCGATGAACCGACAGATGTGGCAAAACCCGGCCACCCAACGCAACGTCACGCAGCTGCGCGCGGACGGCATCGAAGTTCTCGGCCCCGATTCGGGTCCGCAAGCCTGCGGCGAAGTCGGTGACGGTCGCATGCTCGAAGCGGCCGCCACTTTCGAAGCGATCGCGTCGTTCTTCTCACCGAAGATCCTGTCCGGCCGTCGCGTGTTGCTGACTGCCGGCCCGACCTTCGAACCGCTCGATCCGGTGCGCGGCATCACCAATCGTTCGAGCGGCAAGATGGGTTTTGCGCTGGCGCGCGCCGCGCAACAAGCAGGCGCCGAAGTGCATCTGATCGCCGGCCCTGTCGCGCTGGAAACGCCGTGGGGCGTGTTCCGCCAGGACGTGCAAACCGCGCAGCAAATGCACGACGCGGTGATGCGCTCTGTCGCGGACGCCGACATCTTCATCGGCGTGGCAGCGGTAGCCGACTGGCGCGTCGATCACGCCAGCGAACACAAGATCAAGAAGACCGCCGAGCGCGCATTGCCCACCTTCACGTTCGTCGAGAATCCGGACATCCTGGCAGCGGTCGCCAAGCTGCCGCATCCTCCGTTCGCAGTCGGCTTTGCAGCGGAAAGCGGCGACCTCGAAGTGCACGGTGAAGAAAAGCGCGCGCGCAAGAACGTGCCGCTTCTGATCGGCAATCTCGGCCCGCTCACTTTCGGTCTCGACGACAACGAGGTCATTCTGTTCGAAGCAGGCGGTGCAACCAAACTGCCGCGCGCCGACAAGCAGACGCTCGCGCGCGCCTTGATCGTGGAAATTGCCAGGCGTCTGCCCGACACAAGTCTGATCCGCTAAAGCTGCGCGTGGTGGCGCAAACTGCTTTCGCCGCGAGCGCCTTTAGCGCACCGAATTATCTGGAGCAGTACTGACATGACGCTACTTTCCGTGCTCGATCAAACGCCCGTGATCGGCGGGCACTCGGTGGCGGACGCAATTGCCGCCACAGTCGAACTCGCGCAGCTGGCTGACGATCTCGGCTACACGCGCTACTGGTGCGCCGAGCATCACGGCTTGCGCGGCGTGTCGAACCCGTGCCCCGAGGTCATGCTGGCGCGCCTCGGCAGCGTCACCCAACGCATTCGGCTGGGCTCCGGCGGCGTGATGCTGCCGTACTACAGCCCATTCAAGGTCGCCGAGCAGTTCATGATGCTCGAGGCGCTATTCCCGAATCGAATCGACCTCGGCGTCGGCCGCGCTCCAGGCGGCGACATGCAAACAGCGCAGGCGGTCGCGGCCGGTGCCTACAACCGCGGCGACATTTTCCCGCAGCAGGTTGCCGACCTCGTCGGCCTGATGCACGGCACATTGCCCGAGGGTCACATCGCGCACGGCGTGCTGCTGCAGCCGCAGATCGCTACACGCCCGCAACTGTGGATGCTCGGTTCGAGCGAATTCGGCGGCCTGCTGGCGGCGCAACTCGGTATCCGCTTCGCGTTCGCGCATTTCATCAACGCGCATTTCGGGCACCAGGTGGCGCTTGCCTATCGCGAGCGCTTCAAAGCCAGTCTGGAAACACAACAGCCGTATCTCGCCGCCGCCGTCTTCGTGATTTGCGCGGACACGGAACAGGAAGCCGCCGATCTGGAAAAGGCTGTCGATCTGCGTCGCGTGCAAATGGCCTATGGCCTGAACGAGCCAATCCCGACAATCGAACAAGGCATCGCGCAGGAGTACGGCGAACGCGAGCGGCTGGTGATCGACCGCGAGAAGCCACGCAGCATCATCGGCACACCGGAAACCGTCACTGAACGGCTGCATGCCTTGCAGGAGCAGTTCCAGGCTGACGAATTGATCGTGCTCACCGTGGCGGGCAGCTATCGCGCCCGACTGCGCTCCTATGAACTTCTCGCCGACGCGTTCCAACTCGGACGCCCGGTCTCCACCCCTTAAACCTTCGAACCTGCATGAAACTCGACCTGAAGATTCTCGATGCGCGCATGCGCGAACAACTCCCGGCCTACGCAACCACTGGCAGCGCGGGGCTCGACCTGCGCGCCTGTCTCGACGAACCGTTGACCCTCAAACCCGGCGAAACCGCACTGGTGCCGACGGGTCTGGCGATTCACGTCGGCGATCCGGGTTATGCGGCGTTGATTCTGCCGCGTTCGGGTCTGGGTCATAAGCATGGCATCGTGCTGGGCAACCTGGTCGGGCTGATCGATTCGGATTATCAAGGGCAACTGATGATTTCGACGTGGAATCGCGGCACAACCACGTTCGTATTGAATCCGATGGAGCGCCTCGCGCAACTGGTGATCGTGCCGGTCGTGCAAGCCGAGTTCAATATCGTCGACGATTTCGAAACCAGCGAGCGTGGTGCGGGTGGGTTCGGCAGCACCGGCAAGCACTGAGCTTATCGATAAGCGTTGAAGCGACGCTTGCTTCCAACAAGCAACAAGCGCCTCGCACAACGCAAAAAGCAGAACGGCGCGGGGTTCAACCCGCGCCGTTCTGCTTTCAGATCAGACTGAAACGCTTACTCGACCGACTTATTCAACCTCAACCGCTTCCGGATTCGGATTACGCGGCGCCGGATGCTCGTCGAAGGTCAACTGCACCTTGTCTTCGGCATCCACGTCGACCGTCACGCGGCCGCCGTTCATCAGCTTGCCGAACAGCAACTCGTCGGCCAGTGCACGACGGATCGTGTCCTGAATCAGACGTTGCATCGGCCGCGCGCCCATCAACGGATCGAAACCGTGTTTCGCGAGGTGAGCACGCAGCGCGTCGGTGAAGAGCGCGTCGACCTTCTTCTCGTGCAACTGATCTTCCAGTTGCATCAGGAACTTGTCGACCACGCGCATGATGATTTCTTCATCGAGCGAGCGGAAGCTGATCGTTGCGTCCAGACGGTTACGGAACTCCGGCGTGAACATGCGCTTGATGTCGACCATTTCGTCGCCGGTTTCCCGACGATTCGTGAAGCCGATCACCGCCTTGCCCATTGCCTCGGCGCCCGCGTTCGTCGTCATGATGATGATGACGTTGCGGAAATCCGCCTTGCGGCCGTTGTTGTCCGTCAGCGTGCCGTGGTCCATCACCTGCAGCAGCACGTTGTAGATGTCCGGATGCGCCTTCTCGATTTCGTCGAGCAGCAGCACGCAATGCGGCTTCTTCGTGACAGCTTCGGTCAACAGACCGCCCTGGTCGAAACCGACATAGCCCGGCGGCGCGCCGATCAAACGGCTCACCGCATGACGCTCCATATATTCCGACATGTCGAAGCGGATCAATTCGATCCCCAGCGTGAACGCCAGTTGCTTCGCCACTTCCGTCTTGCCGACGCCTGTCGGGCCCGAGAACAGGAAGGCGCCGATCGGCTTGTCGAGCTTGCCCAAGCCCGCACGCGCCATCTTGATCGCGGCCGACAGCGCGTCGATGGCCGGGTCTTGCCCGAACACCACGCTCTTCAGATCGCGATCCAGCGTTTGCAGCTTGCTGCGATCGTCTTGCGACACGCTTTGCGGCGGGACGCGAGCAATCTTCGAGATGATTTCTTCGATCTCGTTCTTGCCAATGGTTTTCTTCTGCTTCGACTTCGGCAGGATGCGTTGCGCCGCGCCCGCTTCGTCGATCACGTCGATCGCCTTGTCCGGCAGATGACGATCCGTGATGAAGCGTGCCGACAACTCAGCCGCCGCTGACAGCGCGCCCGACGAATACTTCACGCCGTGATGCTCTTCGAAGCGCGACTTCAGGCCGCGCAGGATCGCCACCGTCTGCTCGACGGTCGGCTCGGTCACGTCGACCTTCTGGAAACGGCGCGACAAAGCCGCGTCTTTTTCGAAGATGCCGCGATATTCCGTGAACGTGGTCGCGCCGATGCACTTCAGCGTGCCCGACGACAACGCCGGTTTCAGCAGATTCGATGCGTCCAGCGTGCCGCCCGACGCAGCGCCTGCGCCGATCAGCGTATGAATTTCGTCGATGAACAGGATTGCGTGCGGACGTTCCTTCAATTCCTTGAGGACCGTCTTCAGGCGTTGTTCGAAGTCGCCGCGATATTTGGTGCCGGCGAGCAGCGCGCCCATGTCGAGCGAATACACCTGCGCATCGGCCAGAATATCCGGCACTTCGCCGCGCGTAATGCGCCAGGCGAGCCCTTCGGCGATCGCGGTCTTGCCGACACCGGCCTCACCGACCAGCAGCGGATTGTTCTTGCGGCGGCGGCATAGCACCTGGACCACGCGCTCGACTTCCGACTCGCGCCCGATCAGCGGGTCGATGCGGCCGTCTTTCGCCATCTGGTTCAGATTCTGCGTGAACTGGGCGAGCGGCGTTTCCTTCTGCGCGGCGGCTTCGTCGGACTCGGCATTCGCGTCGCTCGCTTTCGCGGCGTCCGTGCTGCTGGTCTTGGCAATGCCATGCGAGATGAAATTCACCACATCCAGACGCGTCACGCCCTGCTGTTGCAGGTAGTACACCGCATGCGAATCCTTCTCGCCGAAGATCGCCACCAGCACATTCGCGCCGGTCACTTCCTTCTTGCCATTCGAGGTGGATTGCACATGCATGATCGCGCGCTGGATCACACGCTGGAAACCCAGCGTGGGCTGCGTGTCGACGTCGTCCGTGCCAGGCACGGTCGGCGTGTTGTCATGAATGAAGTTGCGCAGGTTCTGGCGCAGATCCTCGATATTGGCCGCGCATGCACGCAACACCTCCGCCGCTGTTGGATTGTCCAACAGTGCCAGCAAAAGATGTTCGACCGTTATGAACTCGTGCCGCGCCTGGCGTGCTTCCATGAACGCCATGTGCAGGCTGACTTCCAGTTCCTGGGCAATCATGCTTCCTCCATCACACACTGCAGCGGATGCCCGGCCTGCCGTGCGTGGGTAACGACTTGCTCGACTTTGGTCGACGCGATGTCCCGCGTATAGACCCCACAAACTCCCCTGCCCTCGCGATGCACCTTCAACATCACCTGCGTTGCGGTTTCACGATCTTTATTGAAATATTCCTGCACGATCATCACGACAAATTCCATTGGCGTGAAGTCGTCATTCAGCAGCACTACCTTGTACATGGAAGGCGGCTTCAGCTTCTTTTCCTGCCGCTCCAGTACGGTGCCGTCCTGCTTGTCCGGGATAATCGCCATACACCCATTCTAAACAACTAGGACAGGCCCGCAATCCTGTCAAAACCCGGCCGACCGGCCGGTGAGCCCGTTCGCTCCCGCCTGATGGGTAAATACCCCAAAGCGGTGCGTCATTTGACGAGCCGATTGCGGAGCCGGCCCCTATCCTGTGATGCGTCGCGGCCGTGCTGCGCCGCAGTCGGATCGAGTATCGCACAACCTGCCCATACTGGCTGACGGCACGCCCCCGGCCAGCGGACGGTGTGCGACCCGCAGAACAGCATGTGAGTCGATTATGCGACTTTTCAAGACAGCACGCTTGGGCAACCGCACATAAGAAAACAAAAGCGGGAAAAACCCTGGAAAACGCCTGTTTGCAACGCGACAACGACGTCTCAAAATTTTCTTGACACTCGAATAAAGAGCCTCAACAATCAAGCTGGCACTTTTTTCACTGCGCCATAAATCGAAAAAATGCCGATGGTGAGCTTGTGAGGAGGGAGCGGCTGCATCGCGCGGTCGTCGAGCTTTTCGAGGGCTCGTGGTAGTGACATGAGTTACAGGGGAAGTTGGAATGGCAACTGGTACGGTCAAATGGTTCAATGACGCAAAAGGTTTCGGATTCATCACGCCTGACGAAGGTGGTGAGGATCTGTTTGCACACTTCTCGGCCATCCAGATGAATGGGTTCAAGACCCTCAAGGAAGGTCAAAAAGTAACCTTCGAGGTCGTGCAAGGCCCGAAAGGCAAACAGGCATCGAACATCCAGGCACCTGCCTGATACCGTTCGTTACCCGTCCTTTTGAAACCCGGCTTCATGCCGGGTTTCTTTTTTGGGGCGGCACATTCTGATTTACGGCAAATCGTGACCATTGCTTGAGGCGGGGATAACGCGAATACCCAAATATCGGACACCCGCCTCTCTTTCCGAATGCTTTCGATACTCATCCGCCGCCGGCCGTAAAAAAACCCCGACCGCCTCACGGCGCCGGGGTTTTGACTCAGGCTGGAAAAACCAGCGCGAATCGCTTACATGTTTTCGATCAACACCTGCCCAAAGCCCGAGCAGGACACCTGCGTCGCGCCTTCCATCAAGCGCGCGAAGTCATAAGTGACCCGTTTTTGCAGAATCGACTTTTCCATCGACTTGATGATCAGGTCGGCCGCTTCAGTCCAGCCCATGTGACGCAGCATCATTTCAGCCGAAAGAATTTCCGAACCCGGATTTACGTAGTCTTTGCCGGCGTACTTCGGCGCCGTGCCGTGGGTGGCTTCGAACATCGCGACCGAATCCGACATGTTCGCCCCCGGCGCAATCCCGATACCACCGACTTGCGCGGCCAGCGCGTCCGAAATGTAGTCGCCGTTCAGGTTCAGCGTGGCGATCACGTCGTATTCCGCAGGACGCAGCAGGATCTGCTGCAGGAACGCATCCGCAATCACGTCTTTCACCACGATGTCGCCACCCGTTTTCGGGTTCTTGATCTTCATCCACGGACCGCCGTCGATCAGCTCCGCGGCGAATTCCTTCTGCGCCAGCGCATAACCGTAGTCGCGGAACGCGCCTTCGGTGAACTTCATGATGTTGCCCTTGTGCACCAGCGTGACCGAGCGGCGATTGTTGTCGATCGCATACTGGATCGCCTTGCGCACGAGGCGCTCCGTGCCTTCGCGCGACACCGGCTTGACACCGATCCCCGAGGTTTCCGGGAAGCGGATCTTCTTCACACCCATTTCTTCGCGCAGGAACTTGATGACCTTCTTCGCATCTTCCGACCCGGCAGGCCATTCGATGCCGGCATAGATGTCTTCCGAATTCTCGCGGAAGATCACCATGTCGATCTTCTCAGGTTCACGCACCGGCGAAGGCACGCCCTTGAAGTACTGCACCGGGCGCAAGCAGACATACAGATCGAGCTCCTGACGCAGCGCGACGTTCAGCGAACGGATACCGCCGCCGACCGGCGTGGTGAGCGGCCCCTTGATCGAGACGACGTACTCCTTCAGCACCTGTAGCGTCTCTTCCGGCAGCCACACGTCCGGGCCGTACACCTTGGTCGACTTCTCACCGGCGTAGATTTCCATCCAGTGGATTTTCTTCTTGCCCGCGTAGGCTTTTTCTACCGCGGCATCCACCACCTTCAACATCACCGGCGTGATGTCGAGGCCCGTTCCATCGCCTTCGATATACGGAATGATCGGCTGGTCGGAAACATTGAGCGAGAAATCTGCGTTGACAGTGATCTTGTCACCGCCGGTCGGAACCTTGATGTGCTGGTACGGCATGATCGGACTCCAGTGAAGGCTGTGCTGAAAGCTGATGGGAGACTGCGGAAACTGGGTGCTCCTCGCTACGCAATGCCGGACGCCTGCGAGCGGCCTGGACGCCTATTCTAGCCCACGCCGACGCAGGCCCGAGTCCGTATGCGGCTCGGGGTTTTCCAACATTGTCGAAAATCAAAACTAGCAACGCTGCTTATTCTTATGTCTTATATAAGACATAAGACTCAACGCGGGTCATTATGCATTATTATTCCGCCATTTACTACCGGGCTGGCGCCCTTCCTGGCCTGCGCGGCACGCTCCGGCCGCCGCTCGACCTTCATCGATTCCTCTATGCGACTCCTCGCCCTGAACAAACCGTTCGGCACCATCTGCCAGTTTTCGCCGCACGAAACGCGGGCGTCGCTGGCCGACTGGGTGAAAGTGCCCGGCATCTATCCGGCGGGCCGGCTCGACTCCGATAGCGAAGGGCTGCTACTCCTCACCGACAACGGCGCGCTGCAGGCACGCATCGCCGAGCCGCGTCACAAACTCGTCAAACGTTATTGGGCACAAGTGGAAGGCGCAGTCGACGATGCCACCTTGAAGAAGCTCGCACGCGGTGTCGATCTCGGCGATTACGTGACGCGGCCCTGCCGCGCCGAATACGTCGAGCCGACCGACTCGCTCTGGACTCGCACGCCGCCGATCCGCTATCGCGCCGCGATTCCGACCACGTGGATCGAGTTGTCGATCACCGAAGGCAAGAACCGCCAGGTGCGACGCATGACCGCTGCGGTGGGTTTCCCGACATTGCGTCTCGTGCGCGCCGGTATCGGGGCACTCGATATTTTTTCGCTCGGGTTGCAGCCAGGAGAGAGTGTCGAGTTGCCGCTGAAGGCCCCATGGGAAGGCATCGCCTGAACGCATTTGCATGCACGCCATGTCTGCACTGAATCCGCATCGAACCGCTATTTCGACCCGCGGCGAAAAAGCTAACTCGTTGTATCCGCAAACAAATTAGCGCGTGAAACCAATATGAAAAACGCGTGAAACAATTGCGTTCGCGATCGCTCTGCCGCCATTCATTTGCTTCAGCACGTTGGCATATAAATTTTCCACGAAATTCACGTCAACCGGTGCGCGAGCTCACGCGTTATTCGACGCAGATGCCGCCCGAAGCTATCCGGCATTCAGCCTTAAGGGCCTTTGCACACGCCGCTCTGGCGGTGAGTACGGGGAGTCTGAGCGCTAAGCAGACGCGTCGAAAAAAATGTTCGATGCGGCTGTCAACCGAAAGGTGGATGGCACGTTTACCGACATGACTCTACATATAACCGGGTCATTTGGTTAATCAACTAAAGCTGAGGATTCACAAAATGAACAAACTGATCGCCGCTCTGGTCGCTGGCCTCTTCGCAACGGCAGCATTCGCACAAGCTTCGGCACCGGCAGCAGCTTCGGCAGCTCCGGCAGCAGCAGCTTCGTCGGCAAAGAAGACCACGAAGCACGCTCACAAGAAGTCGCACAAGAAGGCAGCAGCAGCAGCTGCAGCTTCGGGCGCTTCGGAGTAAGTTTGTTGTAAAAACGCAGTCAAGAACTAGCTTCATTGCCGTTCTTACGGCGTTGAAAGGCAGATCACCGCAAGGCGATCTGCCTTTTTGTTTTTGACGCGCTCGCGTAACATTCGCGAGTTAAATTCCAGCAAGGAGTCATGCCGTGCGATTTCCCATGCGCTCGTTGATTGCGCGTTTCGCTGTTGCCGTTGCACTGCCGCTCGCCGCGATGTCGTTCGCCGCGACCACCGCTGCCCCCGCTCATGCGCAACAGATGCCGGCCGGCGCGAAGCAGCCTGGCGACTTTCCGCGCGCAAAGCTGACCGCGGGCATGTTCGTGATCGACGCAGCCGTCGCCGCCAATGACGCCGACCGCGAACAAGGTCTGATGTATCGCACGACGCTCGCGCCGAATGAAGGCATGCTGTTCGTCTTCAATGAAAACGCCGTGCATTGCTTCTGGATGAAGAACACGTTGATCCCGCTGTCGATCGCATTCATGCGCGCCGACGGCACGGTCACCGATATCGACGAGATGCAGGCCGAGACCACCAACAATCACTGCCCGAAGAACAACGGCGTGTATGCGTTGGAAATGAGCAAGGGCTGGTTCTCGTCGAAAGGCATCAAACCGGGCATGAAAATCCAGGGCTTGCCGGCCGCGCAATAAAGAAGGCGCGTCGAGCACGACGACACCCTGCCGATTCTTCAGCAGCTGCTTTTGAAAAAAAGCCGGTGCCTTTTACGAGGCGCCGGCTTTTTTGCATCCAGCGTGCGGCGTGCGATGCCCGGCACCATGCGGCAGAGGCCGGCGACGTCGCGCGAGCCCATACCAGCAGGCCTTCACACGCGGCTGGCAAGATTCCTGCAAAAGACAGGCCGACGCGCTATCCTAGTATTCTTGGCAAAGCAGCATCCAAGGCTCCCCGGGCAGCACAGACTGCCGCCCGGCAAGCGTTTCAGGCGCGCCATTTCAAGGAGGTTCACGTGCCCCGCAAGACTCCCATCGAGCGCTACCGGAATATCGGCATTAGCGCTCACATCGACGCCGGCAAAACCACCACCACTGAACGCATCCTGTTCTACACAGGCGTGACCCACAAGATCGGCGAGGTTCACGACGGTGCTGCGACGATGGACTGGATGGAACAGGAGCAGGAGCGCGGCATCACGATCACATCGGCTGCCACGACTGCTTTCTGGAAGGGTATGGCCGGCAACTATCCGGAACACCGGATCAACATCATCGACACCCCGGGTCACGTCGACTTCACGATTGAAGTCGAGCGCTCGATGCGCGTGCTCGACGGCGCCTGCATGGTGTATGACTCGGTCGGCGGCGTGCAGCCGCAATCCGAAACCGTGTGGCGTCAGGCAAACAAGTACAAGGTGCCGCGCATTGCGTTCGTCAACAAGATGGACCGCGTCGGCGCGGACTTCTTCCGCGTGCAACGGCAGATTGGCGAGCGCCTGAAGGGCAATGCGGTGCCGATCCAGATCCCGGTCGGTGCGGAAGATCACTTCCAGGGTGTGGTCGACCTCGTCAAGATGAAGGCGATTTACTGGGACGAAGAGAACCAGGGCATCAAGTTCGAGTACCGGGACATTCCGCCCGAGCTCGAGGCCACCGCGAAGGAATGGCACGACAAGATGGTCGAGGCTGCCGCTGAAGCGAGCGAGGAATTGCTCGACAAATACCTGCACGGTGGGACGCTGACCGAAGAGGAAATCAAGCACGGCATTCGTGTGCGTACCATCGCCAACGAGATCGTGCCGATGCTGTGCGGCAGCGCGTTCAAGAACAAGGGCGTGCAGGCCATGCTCGACGCGGTGATCGACTATCTGCCCTCGCCGCTCGACATCCCCGCGATTACCGGTCACGACGAGCACGACAACGAAATCGAGCGTCATCCGAAAGACGACGATCCGTTCTCCGCGCTCGCCTTCAAGATCATGACCGACCCGTTCGTGGGCCAGCTGATTTTCTTCCGCGTGTATTCGGGCGTGGTGAATTCGGGCGATACCGTCTACAACGCGACCAAGGAAAAGAAAGAACGCCTTGGCCGGATCCTGCAGATGCATGCGAACGAGCGCAAGGAAATCAAGGAAGTCTACTGCGGCGACATTGCCGCGGCAGTCGGCCTGAAAGAAGCGACCACGGGCGACACACTGTGCGATCCGCAACACGTGATCATCCTTGAAAAGATGATTTTCCCGGAACCTGTGATTTCGCAGGCCGTCGAGCCGAAGACCAAGGTCGACCAGGAAAAGATGGGCATCGCGCTCAATCGTCTGGCGCAGGAAGACCCGTCGTTCCGCGTGCAGACGGATGAAGAATCCGGCCAGACCATCATCTCCGGGATGGGCGAGTTGCACCTGGAAATTCTGGTCGACCGGATGAAGCGCGAGTTCGGCGTCGAGGCGACCGTCGGCAAGCCGCAGGTGGCTTACCGCGAAACGGTGCGCAACAAGGTCGAAGACGTCGAAGGCAAGTTCGTCAAGCAGTCGGGCGGCCGCGGCCAGTACGGCCACGCGGTGATCACGCTCGAACCGTCGGCGCAAGGCAAGGGCTACGAATTCGTCGACGCGATCAAGGGCGGCGTGATTCCGCGTGAATACATTCCGGCAGTCGACAAGGGCATTCAGGAAACACTGAAGGCCGGCGTGCTGGCGGGCTATCCGGTGGTCGACGTGAAGGTGACGCTGACCTTCGGTTCGTACCACGACGTCGATTCGAACGAAAACGCGTTCCGCATGGCCGGTTCGATGGCCTTCAAGGACGCGATGCGCAAGGCCAAGCCGGTGCTGCTCGAACCGATGATGGCCGTCGAAGTGGAAACGCCGGAAGACTTCATGGGCAACGTGATGGGCGATCTGTCAAGCCGTCGCGGCATGGTGCAAGGCATGGAAGACATCGCCGGCGGTGGCGGCAAGCTGGTGCGCGCCGAAGTGCCGCTCGCGGAGATGTTCGGCTATTCGACGTCGCTGCGTTCGGCAACGCAAGGCCGCGCGACTTACACGATGGAGTTCAAGCACTACGCTGAAACGCCGAACAACGTCGCGGAAGCCGTGATCAACGCGAAGCAGAAGTAAGCACCGCGGGTTGCAACACGTCATGTGCTGCAACCCGCAATGCGACGCAATGAAAGCAGACAGCAAAAGGCCCGTCCCCTGTGGATGGGCTTTTTTTTCGTCCGCGACGCCGCTTGGGGCAGCCGGCAACACACACGTTTTTGAACGTGCAAAAATGCCAAACGGCGCCGTGCCGACCGCCCGGACTAACGCCCATGAGGAGACACACCATGAGCCAGGATCACGAACACCCGCACTACAAGGATGAGCACAAGGACGAGCACGCGCCGGCGCCGATCGATTGGCGCGAGCACGGCGTCAAGGTCATCAAGGGCGACCAGCTCGACAGCAATACCGCGCAAACGCCGGGCATGAACCGCGCGGCGGCGATCAACGCGGCGCGCGTCGGCGCACAGAAAATCTGGGCCGGCACCGTGACGATTCATCCGAATGCGAAAACCGGCGCGCATCATCACGGCGCGCTCGAAAGCGTGATCTACGTGGTGCGAGGCCAGGCACGCATGCGCTGGGGCGAGCATCTCGAGTTCACGGCCGAAGCGGGCCCGGGCGACTTCATCTTCGTGCCGCCCTATGTACCGCATCAGGAAATCAACGCCAGTACCGACGATCCGCTCGAATGCGTGCTGGTGCGCAGCGACAATGAAGCCGTGGTGGTGAATCTGAATATCGACGCGGTGGAAGCGCCGGAAACGGTCTTCTGGGTCGATCCGATTCACAAGCATCCGCACGATCACTAAACCTCTTTCACGCAACTCATGATGCCGACCGATTCGCTGCGCCCTCGCCTCATCACGCTGTATGCCGTCCTGATCGCCGCCAATCTCGGCGCATGGGCGTGGGCGCTGATCGCGTTTCGCCACTATCCGCTGCTGCTCGGCACCGCGCTGCTCGCCTATGGCTTCGGTCTGCGCCACGCGGTGGATGCGGACCATATCGCGGCGATCGATGCCGTCACGCGCAAGCTGATGCAGGCGGGCAAGCGGCCGCTCGGCGTGGGCCTGGCGTTTTCGCTGGGCCATTCGACGATCGTGATCCTGGCGACGATCGGCATTGCGTGGACTGCGCACTCGCTGCACGGCCGCTTCGAGACCTTCAAGGCGGTCGGCGGTCCGATTGGCACCGTCGTCTCGGCGGTGTTTCTGCTGGTGCTGGCATGCGTGAACCTCGTGATCCTGCGCGACGTGTGGCGCCGCTATCGCCACGTCCAACGCGGCGGTGAACTCGCTGCTGAAACGACGGCAAACATCGCGCCCGCCGGTCTGCTGTCGCGCGCATTGCGGCCGATGTTCCGGCTCGTGACGAAAAGCTGGCACATGTACCCGGTCGGCGTGCTGTTCGGCCTCGGCTTCGACACCGCGACCGAAATCGGCCTGCTGGCGATCGCCGCGTCCGAAGCCGGCAAAGGTCTGCCGCTGTATTCGATCCTCGTGTTCCCGGCGCTCTTCACCGCGGGCATGACACTGGTCGATTCGACCGACAACGTGCTGATGGTCCACGCCTACGGCTGGGCCATGGACGATCCGAAACGCAAGCTCTACTACAACGCGAGCATCACGTTCGTTTCAGCGGTGGTGGCGATCGTCATTGGCGGCGTCGAAGCGCTGGGACTGCTGTCGGACAAACTCGGTTTGAACGGCGGTGTTTGGCATGCGGTGGCGGGCCTCAACGAACGCTTCGGCGTACTGGGTTACGGCATCATCGCCACCTTCATGGCGTGCTGGATCGGCTCGGTGCTGTTCCATCGCTGGCGCCGCGCCGACACGGTTGCGCGGTAAATCCAGTTTGCCTACGCGGAGGATCGGTAAGGTTTCCACGGCGGCGACGGCGCAACGGCAATTTCCGCGCTGCGGCATCGTGCGCTTCGCGCAGGCCGTGCGAGACAGCCTGCGAGCGTTGTCGTGACGACACACGTCGGCCCTTTTATACGCCAAACGGAGACCGGACCGCGCTGCAAGCGCGCCGAACCGGCGGGCAATCGCTTACACTGAAACCGCTTTTCGACACTGCAGCGCGCTGCAGCTTTTCGTCATTGCAATAAGTCGCCTTGTCGCGCGTATCCGGCGCGGCCCTTCAGAACCGACAGCAGAACGGACTGGACACTCCATCGATGAAGACTCCCGCGGACCGATTTCTCGAACTCGACCTAGCCCGCCGCACCGCCGACGCCTACGGCAATCACGCCATCGACGAATTCATCGCCGGCCGCATCACGCGCCGCGATCTGCTGCGCTATGCGAGCGTGATCGGTTTGTCGCTGGCTGGTGGCGGCGTGCTGAATACGCCGCGAGCCCGCGCGCAAGGCGCAGCGAGTCCGTCGAACCAGACAATCCGCGTAGCCCACCTGACGCCCGCCGGCGCCGTCGATCCGCTCACCGTGAACGATGCCGCGAGCCTCGCGCTGCTGAACCAGACCGGCGAGTTCCTGATCGACGACGACGGCGAAAAACTCATGCTGAAGCCGGCGCTCGCCTTGTCATGGAAGGCGAACGATAAGGGCGACGTGTGGACCTTCGCGCTGCGCCCGAACGTCAAATTCCACGACGGCCAGGCGTTCACCGCCAAAGACGTCGTCGCCACCTTCGATCGCCTCGCCGATCCGGCGAGCGGTTCGGCGGCACTCTCGGTGTTGAAGGGCGTGCTGTCGAAAGGCGGTGCGAAGGTCGTCGACGAGCACACGGTCGCCTTCCATCTCGATGCGCCGAACGGCAACTTCCCGTATTACGTTTCCTCGGACAATTTCAACGCCGTGATCCTGCCCGCGAACTATGCGGGTGGTTATGAAAAGAGCTTCATCGGCACCGGTCCGTTCAAGCTCGAAAAGTATCAGGCGAAGGTCGGCGCCTCGTTCGTGCGCAATCCGGACTATTGGGGCGACAAAGCGTTACCGCAACGCGTACAGTTCTCGTTCTACGCCGACGAACAGGCGCAAATGCTCGCGCTGCAAGGTCATCAGGCCGACGTGATGGGCACCTTCACCGTGCAGGGCGGCGCCGGCATTCTGAACAATCCGGACTACAAGGCAATCGGCGTGAAGTCGAGCGCGCATCGTCAGATTCATATGCGCAACGACAACCCGCTGTTCAAGGACAAGCGTGTGCGCCAGGCGCTGGCGTTGTCGCTCGATCGCGACGTGCTGGTGCGAGGTCTGTTCAAGGGCCGTGCGCAGATAGGCAACGACAGCCCGTTCGCACCGGTATTTCCGTCTTCCGATGCCGGCGTCGCGCAACGCAAGATCGACATCGCGAAGGCGAAGCAACTGCTTGCGCAAGCGGGCGTGCCGAACGGTTTCGACGTCACGCTGACCACCGAGAAGTACATGGAGATTCCCGATCTCGCGGTGGTCGTGCAGAACGCAGCGAAGGCGATCGGTGTGCGTATCAATCTGAAGGTGGAGAGTCAGTCGCTGTACTACGGCGCAGGCACACCGGGCAAATCGGATTGGCTCGACTCGCCGCTCGGCATCACCGACTACGGTCATCGCGGAGTGCCGAACGTGTTTTTGAACGCGCCGCTCACCAGCACGGGCACGTGGAACGCCGCGCACTTCAAGAACCCGCAATACGATCACCTGGTCGCGCAGTTCGTCGCGGCAGTCGACCTTAGCACGCAGAAGAAAATCTCTGGGCAGATCCAGACGCTGCTGCTCGACGAAACGCCCGTGATCATTCCGTTCTTTTACGATCAGTTGATCGCGATGCGCAAGGGTGTGAACGGCGTGCGCTTTACCGCGCTCGCGCAGCTGTATTTCGACCGCGCGGTGTTGAGCGCGTGAAGTTGAGCGCATAAGCGCACGGCACTTCTTCGGCAGGAGATCACAATGTCGACCACGGTGACCCCTTCCGCCTCTCCGGTCCCCAGCGGCAACGCCGGCCGTGTCGCGCGATTTCTGGCGACGCGAGTCGGTTTGTCGTTGATTACGCTGTGGCTGCTGTCCGTGATCGTGTTCGCGGGCGGCCAGTTGCTGCCCGGCGATATCGGCCGCGCGGTGCTCGGGCCGCTCGCCGATGCACGCGCGGTCGCCGCGCTCAATCATCAGCTCGGCGCGGACCGGCCGCTCATGACGCAATACGTCGAATGGATCTCGCATTTCGTGCGCGGCGACATGGGGCTTTCCTATGCGTACCGTGAACCGGTTGCGCCGTTTATCGCCGACGCCCTGGCGCATTCGGCCAAGCTCGGTCTGCTCGCGTTTATCGTCGTCGTGCCGCTCGGCATTGCGGGCGGCGTGTGGTCGGCCATGCACGCGGGACGCTGGCTCGATCGCACCATCAGCATCGCCGGTTTGTCGGCGACCGTGGTGCCGGAGTTCGTCTCGTCGATCGTGTTGATTCTGGTGTTCGGCGTGTGGCTGCGTTGGTTGCCGATCGAAGCGTCGTATCCGCCCGAAGCGAGCGCGCTCGAACAATTGCGCTATCTGATTCTGCCGGTGCTGCCGCTGGTGCTGGTGTTCTTCGGCTACATCGCGAGAATGGCGCGGGCGGGCACCGTCGAAGCGCTCGATGCGGACTACACCCGCACCGCGATCCTCAAAGGCTTGCCGCGCCGTACCGTGATCTGGCGGCACGTGTTGCGCAACGCACTGTTGCCGACCATCACCGTCGCCGCCACGCAGCTCGGCTACATGATCGGCGGCCTCGTGGTGGTCGAGACGCTGTTTCACTATCAAGGTATCGGCTCGCTGATCTACAACGCCGCCAAGGCCAAGGATTTTCCGATGCTCGAAGCGGGCGTGCTGACGATCGGCGTGGTCTACACCGTCGCCAACCTCGCCGCCGATGCACTGCATATCCTGCTCAATCCGCGACTGCGAGTGAGGAGCGCCGAATGAGCACCATTGTTCCGCCGGCCGCGCCGCCTGCGCCACGTCCGGCTACCGAACCGCGCTTCGACCAGTTGCGCGTGCTGCTGCGCTCGCCCACGTTTGTGGTCGGCGTGTTGATCGTTGGATGGTGGGTCGTCTGTGCGATCGCCGGGCAATGGATCGTACGGATCGACCCGTATGCATCCGATCCGCTCAATTCGCTCACGCCGCCTGATGGCACGCATTGGTTCGGC
The DNA here is from genome assembly GCF_905221015.1 of Paraburkholderia nemoris. Lineage (NCBI taxonomy): Bacteria > Pseudomonadati > Pseudomonadota > Betaproteobacteria > Burkholderiales > Burkholderiaceae > Paraburkholderia > Paraburkholderia nemoris. Next base: position 355,676 of record NZ_CAJNBO010000005.1, read on the forward strand.
ACCGATCAGCTCGGCCGTGACGTGTTCTCCCGAGTGATTGTCGGCGCGCGCGACATTCTGACCATCGCACCTTTGGCAACCCTGCTCGGCACGGTCGCAGGCACTGCGCTGGGATTGATCGTCGGTTACTTCGAGGGCTGGGTCGACAACGTCGTGGGCCGCGCAATCGACGCCGTGCTCGCGCTGCCGCTCGTGATCGTCGCGTTGCTCGCGCTGGCCGCGGTCGGTGCATCGAACTTCACCGTGATTCTCGTGATCGGCATTACCTTCACGCCGATCACCGCGCGCACGGTACGCGCCGCCGTATTCGCCGAACGGCATCTGGATTACGTCGCCGCCGCGCAATTGCGCGGCGAACGCGCGCCGTACATCATGTTCGCCGAGATTCTGCCGAACGTGCTGCCGCCGATCATTGTCGAGGCGACCGTGCGGCTCGGGTACGCCATTTTCGCGGTCGCCACGCTGTCGTTTCTCGGCTTCGGCATTCAGCCGCCTTCCGCCGATTGGGGACTCGCGCTGTCCGAGTCGTATGCATTGATGGCGGGTGGCGCATGGTGGACCGTGGTGTTCGCGGCCGGCGCCATCGCTTCGCTCGTGGTCGGCGTGAATCTGATCGCCGATAGCGTGCAAGGAGTGCTCGACCGATGAACGGCCCGCCGCCCGCCTCGTTCCCCGCCTTCGACGTCTCGAAGAGCGATCGCACGGATGCGCTGACCGTCGTCGGCCTGACGGTCACATACCGGATGCGCGGACGTGATCGCGAAGTGCTGCAGGACGTCTCGTTTCGCGTGCGGCGCGGCGAGGCGTATGGCCTCGTCGGCGAATCGGGCTGCGGCAAGTCGACGGTTGCGATGGCGGCGCTGCGCTATCTGCCGCGTAACGGCAAGGTGAAGGCCGGCAAGATCATCATCGCCGGCCAGGACGTGCAGAAGCTCGACGCCGACGCGTTGCGCACGATGCGCGCGAACGCGATTTCGATGGTCTATCAGGACCCAGGCCGCGCGTTGAATCCGTCACTGACGATCGCGCGGCAAGTCACGGAAGCCTTCGAAGCCGCCGGTGTTTCGCGTGACGAAGCCGTGCAGCGCACGGTCGAGATTCTGCAGCGGGTGCGCATTGCTGCACCCGAGCGCGTAATGGACAGCTATCCGCATCAGTTGTCGGGCGGCATGCAGCAACGCGTGGTGATCGCGATGGCGCTCGCCTCGAACCCGGCCTTGCTGATTCTCGACGAACCGACCACCGGCCTCGACGCCACCGTCGAAGCCGAAGTGCTCGACCTCGTGGCGCAACTGCGCGAAGAACTCGGCACTGCGGTGCTGTTCATCAGCCATAACCTCGCGGTGATCGGACGGATGTGCGAGCGCGTCGGCGTGCTGTACGCAGGCAAGCTGGTCGAGGAAGGCGCCACTCAGGACGTGTTCGCGCGGCCACGTCATCCCTATACGGTTGGACTGCTGCGCTGTCTGCCGACCACGGGACGCAGCAAGGACACCGAGCGGCTCGACACCATCGCGGGCAATTTGCCCTTGCCCGGCTCGGTCACGCAAGGCTGCATTTACGCCGACCGCTGCCGGCTCGCCGACGACCGCTGCCGCCGTGAGGCACCGCCGCCCTATCGCGTGAGTGCCGCACACGGCGATCAGATGTCGCGCTGCCATTACCACGAACGCGCAATCGAACTGCCGCGTGCATCCGCGGAAGGACTGCCCCTGCGTGGCGATGAGTCGCGTGAGAGCGAGCGCCCCGCTCTCGTGCTGCGCGCGGAAAATCTCTCGAAAACATTCCACGTGTCCGGCGCTCCGCTGCGCGCAGTCGACAACGTTTCGATCGATCTCGCCAGTGGCGAAACGCTCGGCCTCGTCGGCGAATCCGGCAGCGGCAAGACGACGCTAGCGAAACTAATGCTCGGCCTGCTCACACCGGACGCGGGCAGCGTGCTCGAACTCGACGGCACCCCCCTCGCCGCACGCGTCACGCGACGCAACGACGAGCAGGTCAAGTCGCTGCAGATCGTGTTCCAGAATCCGGACTCGGCGCTCAATCGCGCACATTCGGTGAAGCGGCTGATCGGCCGTGCGTTGTCGCGACTTACCGCGTTGCGTGGCGCTGCAATCGACGAACGACTCGCTACGTTGACAGCAGCCGTGCGTTTGCCCGAACGCTATCTCGGCTCGCGCACGCGTCAGTTGTCCGGCGGACTCAAGCAGCGCGTGGCGATCGCGCGCGCGTTTGCCGGTGAGCCGCGCGTGGTGGTTTGCGACGAACCCACGTCCGCGCTCGACGTCTCCGTGCAGGCCGCGATCCTCAACCTGCTCGCCGATCTGCAACGCGAGCGCGGCGTGAGCTACGTGTTCATCTCGCATGATCTGCACGTGGTGCGCTATCTGTCGGATCGCATTGCGGTGCTGTACCTCGGCCGCCTGCTGGAGATCGGACCGGCAGCCGCAGTCTTCGGCGGACCGCACCATCCCTATACCGAAGCGCTTCTGTCTTCGGTGCCGACACTCGACGCCCACGACAACACCGCCCGCATACGGCTGTCCGGCGATCTGCCCAGCGCCGCATCGCCGCCGTCCGGTTGCGTGTTCCATACGCGCTGCCCACGCAAACTCGGAGCGATCTGCGAACAGCAAGACCCGCCCTTCCTCGAAGCCGGCAGCGGTGACGCGGGTCAGCCGTCCGCGCATCGCATTCGCTGTCATATCCCCGTCGACGACCTGCGTGTACTGCAATCCGCCGCGCGCGACAACGCCGGCAAGGTCTCCGGCAGCGGCTCGGAAAACGCACCGGAAAACGCCGCGCGCAACGAATAACGCGCAATAAGTCGGCTTTCCGGCCACGCGTTTCATCATCGAAACATTTTCCTGCGTTTTTTCCTCGCGGCCATCGCACACCCCTATTCGACGCCCGTAGCCGCAAGGCTTTGCGGACCGTGGCATGGATATCGCTAAGTACTGTCCAGACATTCGAATCCAGAAGAGATCGGAAGAGAGCCTGAGAGCGCCGCTTGCGCGAATCGCAGCGACAAGAAGCGATACGTGACGAAGCGCGTTTGAACGGTATCTGCTGAAGCGCAGGCAAGCGTTTGTCAGCAAACCGGCTACGGCGCCGGGAAGACAGTGATGGTGTTTGACTTGCATCCGCAAAACAGACTCGGGGGGCGGCGAGGCTCGCGTTCAGACAGGCCCGGCGTCGGCGATTCAGCGTGGGAGATGGCGGCAGCGAGGTGTCGGCATCCCCTCGGGAGAGACGTGATGAAAACCACAAAATTCAATCAGTACTACTTCGGGGTACTACGGAGTACGGCAATCGCGGCGGGCGTAGCTTTGCTGATCACCCAGGTCGCGTATTCGGCGTCGACGGATGCGGTCCCCAAGTTGATGACGGTTGCCGATGCACCGCTGCCTGCGAGCGGCGCGCACGCAGCGACGCAAAGCGTGCAGGACGACAGTTCGGCGGCGGGCGCAGCGGCGACTGGCACCGCGCCTGATGAACCGACCGCTGCCGACGACGCGGCCATTGTGTTCAGTCCGCGCGATTGCACAACCACCAGTATCGGAGGGTGCGCGCAACATCGCGGCGGCAACGGCGCGGCGAGCGCTGGCAGCGGTGGCGCAGGTGCGAGTGGCAATGGCGCCGGCGGCGCAGCGGGCTCGGGCAGTGGCGGCGGCAAGGGTAACGGCAGCGGTAGCGGCGGTGGAAGTAGCGGCGGTGGAAGTAGCGGCGGTGGTAGCAGCGGTGGCGGAAGCAGCGGCGGTGGCAGCAGCGGCGGTGGCAGCAGCGGCGGCGGTAGCAGCGGTGGCGGTAGCAGCGGTGGCGGTAGCAGCGGCGGCGGAAGCAGCGGTGGCGGAAGCAGCGGCGGTGGTAGCAGCGGCGGCGGAAGCAGCGGCGGTGGTAGCAGCGGCGGTGGCAGCAGCGGTGGCGGCAGCAGCGGCGGTGGCAGCAGCGGCGGTGGCAGCAGCGGCGGTGGCAGCAGCGGCGGTGGTAGCAGCGGCGGTGGCAGCAGCGGCGGTGGCAGCAGCGGCGGTGGCAGCAGCGGCGGTGGCAGCAGTGGCGGTGGCAGCAGTGGTGGCGGCAGCAGCGGGAGCGGCGGCTGCGGTTGCGGTGGCGGCCCCGGCGGCGGGTTCGGCGGTGGGAAAGGCGGCCCCGGTGGTGGTTTTGGCGGAGGCTTCGGTGGCGGGTTCGGCGGCGGCTTTGGCGGAGGCTCCGGCGGCGGTCACGGAGGCAAGGGTGGCGGCGGCAATGGTGGTGGCAATGGCGGAGGAAACGGGCACTAGCAGTCGCCTGTTTCCCGGGTAGGGGGCCCCCGCGCCCTACCCGTCGCTAACGACATGCGTATGCCGTTCGCAGTCCCCCGGCAGCGGCGGTGATGTCTCGATCCCCCGGTCGAGCATCACCGCCCGAAGCCGGTCGAAGTCAGCAGCACCCACAAGCGGCCCGGCAAGACGGCACGCAACGTGCCGCCGCGAAACGCCGACAAACAGTTCCTGTTCTTGCACACGTTTAAAACCAAAACAATCGATCGTGTCGCGCGTGACCGGAACCAAACCGAAGCGATTGCCTCATATCAGATTCAACGTTCGATATGAGGGCACCACAACATGCAACGAAACGTCCCCCACCCCATAGCGCGCACGGCCACCGGCCTGCTGATGGTCGCCGCTCTGGGCCTCGCATCGCTCGCTAATGCGCAAACTTCGGCGCAAACTTCGGCGCAAACACCGGCCACATCGGCCCAGCCGCAGCCGCAAACCCTGTCGCAAGGCGCCCCGCCGGTCGATCCCACCTTCTCCGCCTATTCGCTCGCGCAAACCTGCAAGCTAAAAAACGATAACGTCGCGCAAGGTCAATGCGTCGGCGCGATCCGCGGCATCATCCACGGCTATCAGTACGGCGTGCTGTTCCTCGGTCAGCGCGCGTCGCTGCCGCCCAACGAAACGCAGCGTGTGTCGCTGTGTCTGCGCAATACGCAGGTGTCGTCGATCGTCGACGAATTCATTGCCGACGCCGCCCAGGTCAACGAAGACTCGCTCAAGCACACGCCCGCTGAAGTCGCCGTTCTGGGTTCCGTGCACATGCACCACAGTTGCAATTGATGACGCCCGCGCAGCGAGCCGCAGCGCCATAAGCGCCGCCTCCACGGCTGGCTGCAGTTCGCTGACGGCCGCTACTGCGCTCACAGCATTTCGAGTGGCCGCTTGCTGCGCGGCGGTTTGAAGTAAGTGTCGATGGCAGCGAGTTCGTGCGCGTCGAGTTGCAGTTGCGACGCCCGATGGTTGTCGCGCACATGCTCGACGCGGCCCGCTTTCGGAATCGCGAACACGCCGGGCTTTTGCAAGACCCACGCAAGTGCCACCTGAAACACCGAGACGCCCCGTGCGTCGGCAATATCGTCGAGCGGCGAGCGTTTCGGCAGGCGCGCGTGATCGACCGGACTGTATGCCATCCCCGGCATGTTGCGCGCGGCGAGCCACGGCAACAGGTCGAATTCCGGTCCACGGCGCGCGACGTTGTAGAGAATCTGATTGGTCGCGCACGCCTCACCGCCCGGCGTGGCGACGAGCTCTTCCATATCGTCGGTATCGAAGTTGCTGACGCCCCAGTGGCGAATCTTGCCCGCGCTGCGCAATGCCTCGAATGCCTGGACGGTTTCCGCGAGCGGCACCGAGCCGCGCCAGTGCAGCAGATACAGATCGAGCCGATCGGTTTTCAGGCGCTTGAGGCTCTGCTCGCAGGCCGCGATCACGCCGCGCCGGCTGGCGTTATGCGGATACACCTTGCTGACGAGAAAGACCTGATCGCGCAGCCCCGCCAGCGCTTCGCCGAGAAGCGATTCCGTGGCGCCGTCGCCGTACATTTCCGCCGTGTCGATCAGCGTCATGCCCAATTCGATGCCGCAGCGCAAAGCGGCGAGTTCCGAGGCGCGGCGCGCCGGCTGTTCACCCATCTCCCAGGTGCCCTGCCCCAGTTTCGGAATACGCTCGCCGTCGGGCAGGCTTACGCTCGCGATATCGGTCGTCATGCTTTCTCCTCGAAGTGGCTAAACATAGGGCAACGCGTCCATGTCGATGCGGCGGCGCAGGCGAATCCGCGGCGCTTGATATGGAAATCGTAGGGACGAGTTTAGCGGTTGCACGAGCATCGGATCGGGCACCAGGCAAAAGCCCGCTATAACGGAGCGCGCCGATGTCTTAGAATTGCCGCTTGCCCTTCTTGCGTGAGCCCCATGACCTCTGCCTCGGAAGACCGCTGGCGCGACCTGCGCCCGGACCCGGAAAACGACACGCCGCTGTATCTGCAACTCGCTCGCAAGCTCGGCAGTGCGATTCACGAAAACCGTTGGAACGCGGGCGAGGCGCTGCCCTCTGAGCGCGTGCTGTCCGAAGCGCTCGGCGTCTCGCGGATCACCTCGCGCAAAGCCATTGCCCTGCTGGTCGAACAGGGATTGATCCGCCGCACGCAAGGCGCGGGCAGTTTCATCACGCCGCGCTATGAAGATCCGCTGTCGCGTCTGTCGAGTTTCAGCGAAATGCTGCGGCGACGTGGTTTTACGCCGAGTTCGAAGTGGTTGTCGCGAGAAATTTCGCCGGCAAACCGCGATGAAGTGATTCAACTGGGCTTGTCGCCGGCGGCGGCTGTGACCCGGTTGCGCCGCTTGCGCCTCGCCGACGGCATTGTGATGGCCGTGGAGAATTCCACCTTCCCTGCCGCAGTGATTCCCGATCCTCAGGCGATCGGTGATTCGTTGTACACCTACCTGGAAAATCGCGGACTGACGATTGTCCGCGCGCTGCAGCATTTTCGCGCGGTGAACGCGAACGACGAGATCGCGCACCAGATGAGCATTGCCCCTAACGAGGCGCTGTTGCTGATCACGCGCGTCGGGTACACGGCGGATCAGCGGGCGATCGAGCTGACCGATACCTACTGCCGCAACGATTACTATGATTTCGTGGCGGAGTTGAGGAAGTAAGCGCGGTGTTTGTCCTTCGGGGCAATCGCAACGCCTTCACGCCCATTTCGCCTCATGCGCCCCTATCCGAGCCGGCGGCAAGTCAAAACGCGCAGGCGTCTCCTCCAGACGCTCGGCCGGTAGAACGCCCAGTACTCGCCCGAACTCCGACTGCACGGTTCCCAGACAATCCCGCACATCGTCGATCGAAACGTCCGGCGCCTTCCAGCCGTCGGGAAGCAATCCGAAGGATTGCAACCACCGGCCGGTCTGCGCGAGCGACACCCGCACGTGCCAACTCCCGCCATCGGTGGCTCGCCGCGCCAACGCGGCCATCGCGCCGAAAGCAGCCAAGTATCCCGTCGCGTGATCCAACGCCTGACAAGGCAGATGCTTCGGCTCATCCCATCCCGCTGCCTCGCGCTCGGTAAAAGCAATCCCACTCGCGGACTGCACCAGACTATCGAAGCCGCGCCGCGCAGCCCATGGTCCAGTGTGCCCATAAGCGCAAACCGAGACATAGACGATCCCCGGCCGCACTCGCGCCAATTCCTCGGGACCGAACCCGCGCGCCGTCAGCGCCCCCGGCCGATACGCCTGCAAAAACACATCGGCGCCGCTAACGAGGCCAGTTAACGTTTCCCGGCCAGCTGCATCGCGCAAATCGATCACAGCCGAGCGCTTGCCGCGCCCGTTGTCGATCACCAGCGGCGCAATGTTCGGCAAGTGCGGGCCGTTGACCATCAACACCTCGGCGCCATGCTGCGCGAGCGCACGCCCCGCCACCGGCCCGGCAATGATCCGCGACAAATCCAGCACCCGCACGCCCGCCAGCGGACGCTCCGCGCCGGCCTCGCGCGGCGGCTCGACCGGCGCATCGCCGATGCGCTCGATCTCGAACAACGGCAGCCCCGCAATCGCTTTCGCCTGATCGAGCGCGGCCCACTCGTCGGGCGTGCGAATCAATGCCGCGCACAAGCCGGCGTCGGCGAGCGTCTGATCAAGCGTCGCGCCATCCCAGCCGCGAATCGCCTCGGCCACCGCCGCGCGATCGTTCGCGCAGCCGAGCACCTTCAGCACGCCTTCGAGATGATGCGGAAAGTTTGTGTGCAGCTGAATCCAGCGGCCGTCGCGCGTCGCGTAGAAACCCATCACCGGATCACGCAAAGCGGGCGGCGGACCGTCGTCGATACGCAGATAGCGTTCGCTGCGAAATGAAGCCAGCGCGCGCCGCATCTCCACGGTGACGTGTTGCCGGCGCCCCGTGCGCAAGCGATGGTATTCGGCAGCCGCCAGGCCGCTCGCGGCGATGGTCGCCTGCGCCAATGCGCCGACCCGATAGACCGACGGCAGGCCTGGATCGGCGCCGGGAAGCGAGACGGAGCGCAGCGCAGTCGGGTCGCATTGCGCGGTCATCCAGATATGTTTGAGTGCGAGTTCAGGCGTCAGGGTGCTCATGTCGTTCGTCTCGTTCGAGTTGGAACAGGAAGAAAGTGAACCGAGTCTAGAATTCCGCCTTGCTACAATCAATCTTGATTATGATAATCAATATATATTGATTTCTTCGGTTTCTACGCATTTCCATGCCGCCCTCCCATTCCCTGACCGCTGCCGAAGCCGCCGCCACGCTCGGCATCAGCCTGCCTACGCTGTATGCGTATGTCAGCCGCGGCATGCTGAGCTCATCGCCGGATGCGCAGGGCAAGCACCGGCTCTACGATGCCGGCGAAGTGCGGCGGCTCGCCCGGCGCAAGGAAGACGGCAAGCGCGCCGGCAAGGTCGCGCAAAAGGTGTTGGACTGGGGCGTGCCGGTGCTCGAATCGTCGATCACGCTGGTGGCCGACGGCCGCCTGCTGTATCGCGGGCACGACGCCATGGAACTGGCGCGCACGGCATCCCTGGAGGATATCGCGGCGTTGTTGTGGGAATGCAGTGCGAGGCGTATCGCCGATGCACCGGCCGTCCCTTTCGCCGCCGCGCAGTGGGCCGCGTGGCTCAAGCTCTGGAGCGACAGCGCGCCGCTCGACCGCGCGCTCGTGCTGCTGCCGGCCGCCGCCGCGCAAATGCCGCGGGTATGGGCGCTCGGCCGCGACGCGCAACTCGATACCGCCTGCACGGTCATGCGCTTGCTGGCTGCCGCGATGGTTTCGGCAGCGCCGTCGAACGAACCGCTGCACAAGCAGTTGGCGTCGGCGTGGAATATACGCAACCGTCAGCAGGCGGGGCTGCTGCGCGCGGCGTTGGTGGCCTGCGCGGATCATGAACTGAATGCGTCGACCTTCACGGTCCGCTGCATCACGTCGACGGGAACGCATCTATTCGGCGCCGTGGCCGGCGGTCTGGCCGCCTTGGCCGGCCCGCGACATGGCGGCGAAACGGTACGGATTGCCGCGCTGCTCGATGAAGCGTCACGCGCTCCCGACCTCGACCGCTATCTGGCGAACCGCCTTGTCCGCCACGAGCACGGCGCGCATGGGCCGGTGCTGTCGGGCTTCGGTCATCCGCTTTATCCGGACGGCGATCCGCGCGCGCGTCTGCTGCTCGAGATGCTCGCCGACTGCGCGCCGGCCCGTTCGCCGCTAGGCGAACTGCAGGCGATCGCGCGCACTGTGCGCGACACGACGGGCGCTGAGCCGACTGTCGATTTTGCGCTCGTGGCCATCGAACGGATACTCAGCCTGCCGGCCGGCGCCGCGTTCACGCTGTTCGCGGTCGGCCGGGTGGTCGGCTGGATTGCTCACGCAATGGAACAGACGCGCGACGGCCGGTTGATCCGGCCACGCGCGCGCTATATCGGGGAGGTTGAAGGGAGGCCTTGACTGGCCGCGAAACAGACGCGGCGCACATCCGTGGCCGCATCAGCCGCAGTGGTTACAGCGGCTGAAGCAATTGCCGCAGCCACCTCACTCCGTCACGCCACACCGAACCAGCGCGGCAGCCAGTTCAACATCGGCGAACCGCTCAACGGCCGCGTTACAGCGCGCTCCGACCCGCTAGCCAGCGCGAAACGCGCACCGGCCCGCCCTGCGCTGACCCACGCCAGTGCACCACGCGGCAACTCGATCGATTGCCCCGTTGCCAGCCAGTGATCGCCGTTTTCGCCTTCGACAGTCAACCAGATCTCACCCGAGATCACCTTGAAGACCGACGGACGCGCGACACGCCAGGCCGCCGCAGGCTCGTCATGTTCCATTTCGAAAATCCGGACTTCACGCATCGCTGTTCTCCTTCAAAGAACTTTCCTGTTGTATTGATTATTGACGTGCGATCATCAGATACCCATGCACAGTTCCGAACACTTTCATCGGAACTGTTCAGTCGAAAAAACGGACAGTTGGCGGCAATCGCGCTTCATGGGCACGTGCAGCGCACGCCGCACCGAAGGCTCGGCGCGCCGGCACCCCAACTGCCCGGCGAAGGAAAAGCACCGTATGAAACTCGAAATCCAGCTCGATCGGGAAACCGGCGTACCACTCACCGAACAGATCGTCACGGGCGTCACTGCCTGGATTCGTTCGCGCACCGCTCACCCCGGCTCCAAGCTGCCGTCGATCCGTCAGTTCGCCGCCGACTACGGCGTGAGCCGGTTTCCCGTGATCGAGGCTTACGACCGGCTGGTGTCGCTCGGCTATGTCGACTCGCGTCACGGCTCGGGCTTCTATGTCGCCGACCGCCAGCCGCAAAGCGCGCAATGCCAGGGCACCTCGGACCCGCGCCGCGCCGAGGACGAATCGGGGCACATCCTCCAGCAGTTCAACTACCAAAGTGAGACGCTCAAGCTTGGCAGCGGCTTCATTCCCGACGCATGGCGCGACACGGAGAGCCTCGCGCAGGCGATCCGCCATGTGTCGCGCACCGACAGCGCGAGCATGGTCGATTACGCGCTCCCGCTCGGCAATCTGACCTTGCGTGAACATCTGCAAGGCCGTATTGCTCAATTGGGGATTCAGGCGGACGCCTCGCAGATTCTGATCACCAATGGCGCGAGCCAGGCGCTCGATCTGCTGATGCGCTACATGCTCAAAGCCGGCGACACAATATTCGTGGAGGACCCCGGCTACTACAACCTGAACGGTCTGCTGAAGCTGCACGGCGTGAAGCTGATCGGCATTCCGCGTACCCGCAACGGTCCCGATCTCGATGTACTGCAGGCGCAGTTGCAAGTGAATCGGCCGAAGCTGATGTTCATCAACACGGTATTCCACAATCCGACCGGCACAACGGTCGCGCCGCCGGTGGCATTCCGGCTGCTGCAACTGGCGCGCGAACACGGTTTCACGATCATCGAAGACGACATCTACGCCGACTTCCAGTCCGACGTCACCGACCGTCTCGCCACCCTCGACCAGCTCGAACACGTGATCTACGTGGGCGGCTTGTCGAAGACGCTGTCGTCATCGTTGCGGATCGGCTGCGTGGTGGCGAGCCACGCAATCATCAAGGATCTCGTCGACATCAAGATGCTGACGAGCATCGGCGGTTCGCGTTTTGCCGAGGCGGTCGCCGCGACGTTGCTGGAACGCGGCGCGTACCGCAAGTATCTGGAACGGCTGCGCCGCCGCATGCGCGACGCGCTCGGTTCGACCATCCAGACACTCGAAGACGCCGGCTGGGAGCTGTTCGAAAAGCCTGTCGGCGGCAAGTTCGTGTGGGCGCGCGTGCCGCACGTCGGTAACGCCGAACGGCTGGTGGCGTGCGGCGCACCGCTCGGCGTGACCGTGGCGCCTGGCAGCTATTTCCGGCCGAACATGGAAATGAGCCCGTGGACCAGGATTCACGCCGCGTTCGGCAATGACCCGCGTGCGCAGGCATTTTTCCGTGCCGCTGTGGCGTTGCCTCCCTCGGACTGACCTCGTCACCTTTGTCTTCACGCTGAGCGCATATCCGCTGCGCCGGGCCATGCTTTTCCCTAGAATAGCGAGTCCCAGCCCGTCCCTGCGCGCCTAGCCGCCCTCCATGTCCACGCCGCCGATCCTGCCCGCCTCCGCCCCCGCCGCCCCCACCACTTCGGGCCCCTCGGCCCGCTCGCTCACCGTGATGCTGTGGCTCGTCGCCACCGGCTTCTTCATGCAGACGCTCGACTCCACGATCGTCAACACCGCGCTCCCCGCAATGGCGACGAGCCTCGGCGAGTTGCCGTTGCGCATGCAATCGGTGGTGATCGCCTACTCGCTGACGATGGCGGTGATGATCCCGGTGTCCGGCTGGCTCGCCGACAAACTCGGCACGCGGCGCGTGTTCTTCAGTGCGATCCTCGTGTTCGCAGTCGGCTCGCTGCTGTGCGCCAATGCGCATACCCTGAATCAACTGGTGATCTACCGCATCGTGCAAGGCGTGGGCGGCGCGATGCTGCTGCCGGTCGGGCGGCTCGCGGTGCTGCGTACCTTTCCGGCCGAACGCTATTTGCCGGCTTTGTCGTTCGTGGCGATTCCAGGGCTGATCGGACCACTGATCGGCCCGACGCTCGGCGGCTGGCTCGTGAAAATCGCTTCGTGGCACTGGATCTTTCTGATCAACGTGCCAGTGGGGATCGTGGGTTGCATCGCCACCTTCATCTTCATGCCGGATAGCCGCAACGAGCACACCGGCAAGTTCGATCTGAAGGGCTATCTGCTACTGATTTTCGGTATGGTGGCGATCTCGTTCGCGCTCGACGGCCGCACGGAGTTTGGCATCCAGCACGCCACCGTGCTGGTGTTGCTGATCCTGAGCCTCGCCTGTTTTGTCGCCTACGGTTTGCACGCAGTACGCGAGCCCGCGCCGATCTTCCCGCTCGACCTGTTCAAGATCCACACCTTCAGCGTCGGGTTGCTCGGCAATCTGTTCGCGCGGATCGGCAGCGGCGCGATGCCGTATCTGATTCCTCTGCTCCTGCAGGTGAGTCTCGGCTATAGCGCCTTCGAGGCCGGCATGATGATGCTGCCGGTGGCGGCGGCAGGCATGGCGGCCAAGCGCCTTGTCACGACGCTGATCATCAAATACAGCTACCGGCGCGTGCTGATCGTCAATACGGTGCTGGTGGGGCTGACCATGGCGAGCTTCGCGCTCACTTCAGCCAGCCAGCCGCTGTGGCTGCGGCTCGTGCAACTGGCGTTCTTCGGCGCGGTCAACTCGATGCAGTTCACCGCGATGAATACGCTGACGCTCAAAGACCTCGGCACCGGCGGCGCGAGCAGCGGCAACAGCCTGTTCTCGCTCGTGCAGATGCTGTCGATGAGCCTCGGCGTGACGGTGGCCGGCGCATTGCTCGCGACCTTCACCGGCCTCCTGCCGCGCGTGACGGCCGCCAACTCGCTGCCCGCGTTCCACGCGACGTTCCTGTGTGTCGGCATCATCACGGCCGGCTCGTCGTGGATCTTCGCGCAACTTTCGCCGGACATCCGGACGCCCGCGAAAAAGACCGATCCTTCGGAGCGGACCTGAGTTTTGCGCCCGATTGCGGTAGCGTTGCCGCTTCCCGCCCGCTACCCGGCGCGCCTAGTCGCCGACCCGCAACGGGGCGCGGGCCGCACCACCGAAGTGCGAATCATCGCCTTCGCGCCCGCGCTAGCGCACAATCGCCGTACTGACAGCGGCAAGCGGGCGCGCCCAGAGTGTTTCCGCACGCGCATAGTTCTTGCTCGCCTATCCTGTAAACTCACATTTTGCGCGTGCCCGCTCGTGCCGAGCATGAGAAGCGCGCCGCCACTTCCACACGACTGACATGATGAGCATGATCGAACTCGATCCTCCCGGCTTCCAGCCGCCGCGCCCGATGGCGGGCGACGAAGGCTCCCGGCGCACCGTCCTGTACGGCGGCTACACGGTTTTCAGCGTGTTCCAGCCGGTTTTCTCGGTGTCGCACCGGCGTGCGATCGGTTATCACGCTTCGCTGCGCGCACACGACGAACATGCGCTGCAGGTGCCATCGCACGAGGTTTTCACGCAGGCGGCGCGGCGCGGCGACCTGCTGGAGCTCGGACGGCTCGCCGAATCGCTGCATCTGGGCAACTTCAACGCCTTCGACAGCCACGACGAATGGCTTTTCCTGAGCCTGCATCCGGCGGCGCTGATGGACACCAGTTACGGCGACGCACTGCTCGCCGGCCTCAAGGCGCTGGGCCTGCCGCCGCAACGGGTGGTGCTGGAAGTATCCGAACAGGCCGGCGGTGAAACTACGCGCTTCGCCGACATCATCGACTCGCTGCGCAAGTCCGGCTTCCTGATCGCGCTGGACGGCTTTGGCGCCAAGCATTCGAATATCGACCGCGTGTGGAATCTGCGTCCGGACATCGTCACGCTTGATCGTTGCATTCTCGCGCAAGCGAGCGAACACTCGCATATCGAACGCGTGCTGCCGGGCCTCGTCTCGCTGCTGCACGAATCCGGCCAACTGGTGCTGATGGGCGGCCTGAGCACCGAGCGCGATGCGCTGATCGCACTCGAATGCAATGTCGACTTCGTGCAGGGCGCGTACTTCGCGGGCCCGAGCGTCGAGCCGGTGAAACCGCAAGCGGCGGCCGGCCTGATGGACTCGCTCTCCGCGGCGCTACGCGAACGGGTTGCCACGCGCGAACGCGCACAGTCCGCACGGCTCGCACCCTATGTCACGGCGCTGGAAACGGCGGCTGCCCAACTTGTGGCCGGGGAATCGGTAGCCCAGGCGACCGCGACGCTGCTCACGCTCGGCGAGACGGCACGCTGTTTCGTGCTCGACGGCTCGGGCCGGCAGATCGGCGACAACGTGCTGCCGGCGGGGCGCGCCTCGCAACGCGCGAAGCGCTTCCGACCCCTGCTGCATTCGGAAGGCGCGAGCTGGGAACGCCGGCCGTACTTCATTCAGGCCATGCGCGTACCGGGCCAGGTGCACCTCACGCCGCCCTACCTCTCGATCAACGAAGCACACCTGTGCGTGACGGCCTCGATCGCCGCGCATACGCCGCACGGCACCCAGGTGCTATGCGTCGACATCAACTGGGAAGTCGCTGCGCATCGTAATTGAGGCCAGTGCGTTCCGCTGGATCCGCGCGAGCAGCTTCATGACGGCCGCGCGGCCCAGCAAGCGGTTGGCTGCCTGCAAGCGCGCAGCGCGGGTGACGGCGCGCAACGCGACGATCTTCGTCGACCCGTCCGCCTGACTTAGCGTGGACACGTCGATGACCCCGACAACCTCGCCCTCGAAGAGCAACGCAATACACATTGCGCCTTCGACCGACACCGCCTCCGCATGGCTCGCCTGATGCGCGAGCGCCGTTACCGTCTCCATCCAGGCCACCGGCGCCAGTTCCTGCGTGCACACCGGCGCATCGCTGACGACTTCCGGCGCATCGCTAAAGAGCCGTAACAAGCCCGCCCGATCCTGCGCTTCCAGCGCTGTGCGCAAGCGTTCCACGATCCGTGCATGCGCGGCGGGGTCCGGTCGTTCCAGCGGCTCGCCCGCACGCTGCAACCGCGTCTTGGCCCGATGGACGATCTGCCGGCAACTGGCCGGTGTACGGTCGAGGATCTTCGCAATCTCCGCATAGTCGCAATCGAACGCTTCATGCAGTACGAATGCCGCCCGCTCATCCGGCTTCAGACGCTCGAGCAGGAGCATCACGCCGTACGACATCTCCGCCGCGCGTAGGGCCAGTTCCTCCGCCGACGGCGCCACCCCGTCGAGCCAGGGCTCCGGCAGCCAGCCGGCAGCCTGTGACGCGCGTTCGCGCTGCACGTGACGCAGCCGGTCAATCGCCGCGCGCGTGGTGATTGTGGTGAGCCAGGCGGCCGGTGTCTGCACCTCTTGTGTATCGGCGAGATGCCACTTGAGCCAGACGTCCTGCACCACGTCTTCCGCTTCGGCGCGGCTGCCGAGCATGCGGTACGCCAGCGCGAGCAGGCGGGCACGCACGGCCTCGAAGCTGGATGCCTTGTCGATTCCTTGTTCCGTCATGCCTTGACCTCCTGATCTACATCCTTTTTACCTTGACGCTCGGGCTGCCGTCGATGTGACAGCCCAACGAAAAAAAATTCCTGTCACGCCGCGGCCCTTCCTCTCGTCATACGGGCAACAACCAACGCAATGGGCGCGTGGTTGTTCGAATTGGTCATCGCTCCCGGCTACCGGCAACGCACCACCTGAAACGAGGCAAGCATGCATTCCAGCTATCCGTCCATCACCGGCCTCGGCCTCGTGCCCACCGTGATCGAACAGTCCGGCCGCGGCGAGCGCGCCTACGACATCTATTCGCGTCTGCTGCGCGAGCGCATCGTCTTTCTGGTCGGTCCGGTGAACGAACAGTCCGCCAGTGTGATCGTCGCTCAATTGCTGTTTCTGGAATCCGAGAATCCCGACAAGGATATTTCTTTTTACATCAATTCGCCGGGCGGCTCGGTGTATGACGGCCTCGCCATCTACGACACGATGCAGTTCATCAAGCCCGAGGTGTCGACCTTGTGCACCGGCTTTGCCGCCAGCATGGGCACGTTTTTGCTGACCGCCGGCCAGCGCGGCAAACGGTACGCGCTGCCGAACGCGCGCATCATGATTCACCAGCCGTCGGGCGGCAGCCAGGGCACCGCTGCCGACGTCGAGATCCAGGCCAAAGAGGTGCTCTACCTGCGCGAACGTCTCAACACGATGATGGCCGAACGCACCGGGCGCAGCATCGAGGAAATCGTGCGTGACACCGACCGTGACAACTTCATGTCGGCCCAAGGCGCGAAGGAGTACGGCCTTGTCGACGAGGTGCTGGAAACACGCGCGGCGCTAGGCAATCCAGTCGATCCGGCTCGTCACCGTGACATGTAGCGCGACACGGCCGCACCGGCAGAAACGTCCTCGCCCCAGACGGTTTTTGCCGCCCCTATCGGTGCGCCGGAAACACAAAAGCTGATCACCTCCGCTGGAATCGCTATCATGGTCGCGATTCGTCGAATTCGACGATCGCTTCAATGGAGATATTCATGGCGTCATCCAACGAAACCGTCAGCATGGCGCTATTCTGCGACTTCGAAAACGTTGCGCTCGGCGTGCGCGACGCGAAGTACGACAAATTCGACATCAAGCTGGTGCTCGAACGTCTGCTGCTCAAGGGCAGCATTGTCGTGAAGAAAGCGTATTGCGACTGGGACCGCTACAAGAGTTTCAAAGGCGCGATGCACGAGGCCAATTTCGAGTTGATCGAGATTCCGCACGTGCGCCAATCGGGCAAGAATTCCGCCGACATCCGGCTCGTGGTCGACGCGCTCGACCTCTGCTACACGAAATCGCACGTCAATACCTTTGTCATCATCAGCGGAGACTCGGACTTTTCGCCGTTAGTGTCGAAGCTGCGCGAGAACAACAAGCAGGTGATCGGTGTCGGCGTGCAGCAATCCACCTCCGATCTGCTGATCGCGAACTGCGACGAATTCTTCTTTTACGACGACCTCGTGCGCGAAAGCCAGCGCACGGTCGCCAAGCGCGAGTCGTCGCGCCCGCAACAGACCGCGCAGCAGACGGCCAAACGTACGCCCGACGAAGAAAAGTCGCGCAGCAAGGAAGACCTCGAAAAACGCCGCACCAAGGCAGTCGAGATCGCCGTGCAGACGTTCGACGCGCTCGCGTCCGAACGTGGCGACAGCGGCAAGATCTGGGCGTCGGTGCTGAAGAACGCGATCAAACGCCGCAAGCCGGATTTCAACGAAACGTACTACGGCTTTCGCGCATTCGGCAATCTGCTGGAAGAAGCGCATGCGCGCGGGCTGCTCGAATTCGGCCGTGATGAGAAGTCAGGTGCGTACGTTTATCGGGGCGCGGCTGGAAATACGGGCGCCGAAAACGTGAACGAGCCGTCCGAAGCAAATGAGTCGGCAGAGCAGATGATCGTTGAAGCACAGGTTGCCGAAACCGTGGTCGCCGAGTCGGGCGGCAAGCACGAGTCGCGCCGCCGGGGCCGCGGCAATCGCAAGCCCGGCCGTGGCCAGCAGGAAAGCGCGCAGGACGAGCGTGTGGCGGTTGACCACAGCCGTCATGCACAGGCTCAAACTGACACGGGGCACACCCACGCGCCGTCGGCCAGTGAATCCGTTTTCGAACAGCCGGAAGCCACCTGGGCAGAACCGGAGGCCTTTGCAACTGAACCGGTCGCAGTAGCCGAAGAAGAAGCACAGGAAACGAGCGGCACCCAACCTAAGCGCCGCAAGGAACGCGCACCGCGCAAGACAGCCGCGAAGAAAGCGAAGAAGACAACACCGCGAAAGATCGATGAGGTCCCGGAGATCGCGGCGCCTGCTGAAGCACCGGCAGCGTCTGTCACAGAAGAAAAAGCGCCCGTGGCCGCCAAAAAGGCAGCGCGCAAAACCGCCCCACGCAGCCGCCGTCCGCGTAAGACAGCGGCAGCGAGCGAGGTGGAATAAGCGTCTCACTTTGCGTGACGTGCGCCGGATTTCTTCCGGTACACCGATAGCAATGCAAGTGCCGCAACAACGCAAACTCCGCTGGAAACTAAACGCCCCTGCTCGCAATGAACAGGGGCTTTCCCATTTCCAGTTCGCAACGCCTACAACAAACCAAACACCGCCACTCCATTCGTCGTGCCCACAAACACTTTTCCGCGCGCGATCATCGGCGTGATGAACTTGTTGCCCGCGCCCCATTGATCGCGCGTGCCCGCCTGATTGCTGTTGTACAGCTCGCTCGCGAGGTTGCTTGCGTTGTACGCATGCAGGGCACCCGTCGTGCCGTTTTCCGCCACCCAGACGATGCCGTTACTCGAGCCGTTGGCCGACACGGCCGGTGTCGCACCGGGATAGGCAAACGTGGTCGGACTCTTTGACGATGCGGTGGTCGCGAGAAACGCACCGGAGATCGGCAGCGCCTTCAGGTTATCGTTCCAGCCGCCGTAATAGACCACACCGTTGTAATAAGCCGGCGAGCCCCAGATGCCGCCCGCGAGCGTGCCGGTCAGCACCTGCCAGTTATTGTTCGCCGTGGGACTGAATTTACCCATCGAATCGCGATCGACCACGTAGATCAGATTGTCCTTGCCCGCCGCCACCGCCAGGTGTTTGACGACGCCGCCCGCAGTTGTCTGATCCGGCAACAGCATCACGCCGCCCGAACCGAAATCGTTGTCGGCATTTGCCTCGGCCACGACGTTACTCATGGCGAAGTAATCGGTGACCTGCAGGTTTCCTAAGGACAGCTTCATCAGCGAGTTGCCGAAGTCGCCGTCAACCGGAAAGCCCTGCGCATTCAGCGTGGTGCCGAACGTGCCGTTGCCGTCGACGACGTAAATCGAGGTACCGTCCGAGGCCATGCCTGAGCCGGCCATCCAGATCGATCCCTGACTACCGTTCGGCGCGACGTCGAACACACTGGTCTGCTTCAACGTGTCGGCGCTATAGGCCATCAACCAGCCGGTGTAAGCGCCCGACATGCAGTGCGCGGTCCAGCCCATATAGACGTTGCCGCCGACCAGCGTGAGCGCCGCGCGCACAGTATGCAGCGACGGATTGAAGGTGATGGTGCCGTTGACGCTCCCCGCGCCGCTGCCGGGGAAGCTCGCCGCAATCTCCGTCGGCCCGCCGAGCACTTCGGCCCCCGTGGTCAGATCGAGCGCATGCAGCCGATGATGGTACCCACCGCTGCCGTCTTTGGTCATCGCCACGGCATACAGCACGCCATTCGCGCCGCGATTGCGATCGATCACCGGCGTCGACGTAATGCCGATTTCCGGCGTGATGTCCTGGCACCCGCGGTCGTCGCTGGATGTCTCGCCGCTGCCGACCAACGAGACCTTCCACAATTGCGCGAAGGTGGTGGCGTCATACGCGTACACGCTATCGTGTTCGGTGGCGACGTAGACCACGTCGTGAGCGGTGCCGCTAATCGGCAGACTCGTGACGAACAGTGGCTGTGCATCGACCTTGCCGTCCGCGGAGAGAAACGCGACTTTGCCGAAGCTCGTTGAATTCACGTTCGCGAGCGTCAGCGTCGTCTCGGCGAGCATCTGGCCCGTGCGGGCGAGATCGTTGTGATGCATCAGCACGTCGGTAGCGAACGCCGCCGTGCCCATCGACGTGCCACCCGAACTGGTTGAGCCGGTGCCGCCACTGCCGCTAGTCGAGCCGCTGCCGGTAGTGCCACTGCCGGCCGACGAACCCGAACCCGTACCCGATGAGCCACCCGAGCCGCCGCCGCAAGAAAGGAAGCAGCCGGCGACGAGTGCAATCGCCAGCCGCTCGCACACGCGGGACCACACTCTCGGATTGAACGTGCCGGTTTGCGGTCGCTGCATGGTCGCCTCGTTTGCACGATGTCCGGCTCACTCCGTGCGTCGGGCTGCGTCGAACGGCGGAGTCAGAAACGGCGGATGCCGGCAGGGATGGAGTGGAGTTTGAGGGCTGTGCGGAACCGCCTGACCACTGGCGTCCCTGACCCTCCATCCAAACGTACGCCCTTTGCCGGGCGGCTTGCCGCCATCGTTTCGCGTCTATCCGCCAGACATGACAAAAGCTTTACAGCAACAAACTTGCCTGCTCCCTCGCGCAAACGGTTTATTTCGGCGATGCGAGGTCTCCGCTCGACCTCAGTAATACGGGTAAGGCGCGTACATCACCGGAGGCGGCGCGACATATCTCGGCGGCGGAGCATAGTAGTACGGCTGAGGTGCGTAATAGGCCGGCTGCGGCGCATAGTAGGCCGGTTGCGGCGGCTGCGAGATCGTGTTGCCCTTCGATGTCATGCACTGCGCGTAGGCGGCGTCGTAACGCGCTTGCAGGCCCGCCGCGGAATACTGCGCGCCATTTGCGCCGTTCGCGCCGCCGATCAGCAAGCCGCTGCCCGCGCCGATCGCCGCGCCCGCGCCCGCATTGCCCGCCGCCGCGCCGATCAGTGCGCCGACCGCCGCGCCGCCAAGCGTGCCCAGCGCCGCGCTGTTCACGCTGTTGGTGGTCGCCGCCTGGGCGGCCGCGTTCGGGTCGGTCGAGCGGTTCGCGTAGTCGCGGCATGCATAGTCGTCCTGCTGGAACTGCCCGAGCGGCTCGCCGCTGCGCGGCAGCGCGACCACGCTTGGGCCGCTCGGCGGCATGACCGCGCAACCGCCGAGCGCGAGCGCAACGACGGCGGCCGGTACGGCGAGGCTTATCGACTTGGTGCTGGAGATCATGTTCGTGCGCTTCGATGACATTGGAATTCAAACGTTATGCCAATCGGTGGCGCGCTTGGTTACGAGATCGTTACAGAAAGTTTTTCGCTTACATTCTCGCGCGCGTTTGCGCGGCATGGCCCCGCAGCCTGGAAGGCCCACGCTGCCGCGTCATATCGGGTAATGCTTGTAAGCGAAGCCGCAATCTGTTTTCGCAGCGCGCGGCCTAAACTGGCTTGCGCTAATAGTGGGCAATGAATCTGAGGGTGACTCGATGAACCGGCTTGTTTTTCTGGCGGCGGCAGCTTCTGCCGCCTGTATATCACCCGTTTTCGCGCAGTCGAACACGACATTCCCGAGCAGCGCGATCGAACCGTCGACAACGACCTTTCCTAGCGCTTCGATCGCTCAGAATTTTCAGTACATCAATCACCCGCCTCCACCTCCCGCGCCTGCGAGTTCGGTGTCATCCAGCAGCGGCGGGCGCGGCCATCGTCATCGGCAGATGTCGACGGATTCCGATACGACCGGCGCGGCGTCGACGCAGCCTTGATCGAACGCGCGCAAGGTCTGAATCCGCACGGAAACAAGGGTCCGCCGACCTCGCCGCAGTTACCATCTGTGACAAAGCTTGCACTCCGACCGGCCCCGCAGGCGCCCACCCGACGACTATTTCTCCCCGTTACCGCGTAACTGCGGGAAAAACACGCGTAGCTCGCCCTCCGAGGGCTTCACCTGGCATCGTCATTCCCCCTGCTGCAGCGCTGTCGCGCCTGGCCGGCGTGCTCCGTTGCCCCTGCTTGCACCACGTTCCCCAGACATGGCGGTAAGCGGCCTCGACATGGCGCGCAAAACGCGCGCCGTCCATCAACGGCGACGCCGCGAGCCGTGCCCGCAGGCTCGCACGCATCGCGCTCAGGCGCGGCAGATCGCGTACCAGTTGGACGGCGGTCTCGACGAACTGTGCGTCGCTGTCCACGGCGAGGTCGCGCAGACCCAGGTTCTCCAACTGGCTCAGTCCGGCGCGCCCTACTGACGTGCCGCCAACCCGCGTGACGACCGGCACCCCCATCCTGTACGAGTCGAGGCTCGTCGTATGGCCGTTATACGGAAACGTGTCGAGCCCGACGTCGATCTGGTGATACGTGCGCAGATAGTCCGCGCGGGGCCGAAACGACGTAAAGGAGACCCGCTCCTCGGCGATCCCATGGTGTCCCATTCGTTCGAGCAGAAGCGCACGGGCCGCGCCGCTCGGGGCCATCAGTAGCAGCCTCGCGTCCGCCACTTCGCGCATCACGTCGCCCCACAGTCTGAACGTCGCATCGCTCAGCTTGCACGGGTTGTTCAGGCAACCGAACGTCGGATAGCCGTTCGATAGCGCAGGCAACGCATTGACCTCAGGCGTATCCGTCAAAGCGTCATAGCACCAGAAAGAGTGCGGCAGACGGATGGAAACTTCGCTATACCAGGCATCGCTGCCGACCGGGTCGAGCCACGGGTCGGTGAACCGGTAGTCGATCGCATCGATGCCGGTCGTCCCCGGATAGGCCAGCCAGGCGATCTGCACCGGCGCAGGTTTGAGTGCAAACAGCAACGGACGGCCATCCGCCATATGCATGGTCAGGTCGATCAGAATATCGATCCGGTCGTCGCGGATCATCTGGGCGAGCCGCTCGTCGTCGACTGCGCGCACGTCGCGCCATACGTCGGCATGAGCGGCTACGCGCTGCGTCAGATCGTCCGGCCGAGTGACGCTCGCGTAACAGAAGACTTCGAACTGTTCGTGATCGTGATGCGAGAGCAGCGGAAGCGTAAACAGCGTCTGGCAATGATCGCGGAAGTCCGGCGAGACGTAGCCGATGCGCAAGCGGCGGGACGGCGTCGCATCGTTCGGATGCGGCTCGTGGGTGCCGCGATACGGCGCCTCGTGCCGCGCCGACCATCGACGGCATTCGTCCAGTAGCTGCTGAGGATGCTCGGCCTGGAAGCTCAATGCGTAGACCAGGTTGCTGTGCGCGACGACGTTGTAGGGGTCGCACGTGAGCGCCCGGCGATAACAATCGATGCCGTCGTCGAGGCGCCCCTGGTCCTTCAGCACGTTGCCGAGATTGTTGTGCGTGACGGAGTGATGCGGGTCGACGGCGAGCGCCTCGTGCAAATGAGATTCCGCCTCGGCGATGCGGCCGAGCGTACGCATGAGAGTCGCCGCGTTGTTGAGCGCGGCCACGAAACCGGGGCGCAGGCGGATCGCCGCGCCAAACGCGTGCTCAGCGTCCTCATGCGATCCCGACTCCTGAAGAACGATACCCAGATTGTTGTAGGCATCGGCGTGCGTCGGCGCCTGCTCGATCGCCCGCCGATAGTGGCTTACCGCTTCGCTTCGCCTGCCGAGCGCATGCAGCGCATTGGCCAGGTTATACGCTGCTTCGGGGAAGACGGGGTCCAACTCGAGCGCGTGCGTCAGCAACGCAGCGGATCGTACGAACTCGCCGCGCCGGTGAAGCGCGACGCCGAGATTCACCAGGCTACAGGGCGAGTCGGGTGCCACGCGTACCGCTGCCTCGAGCTGCACCACGGCTTCTTCCAGCCGGCCGTGCGCTTCGAGGAGTGTGCCGAGATTTGTGAGTGCGTTGGCGTCGTCGGGTTGCGCCGCGATCGCGCGGCGGTAAGCGGCTTCCGCGGCATGCAGGTCGCCCAGTTGCCGGTGGCAATTGCCGAGGTTGTTGAGCGCGTCGACGTGCCCTGGTTCGAGCGCCAGCAGCGACGTATGGATCTCTATTGCAGCAGCGTATTCGCCGACTGCTTGCAGCGCCGCCGCGAGGGCGAACAGCACGTCGGTGGAACCGGCTTCGAATGACAGTGCTTGCAGATAGGCGTCGATCGCTTCGGTAAATCGTTGCGCGGCGGCAAACACTTGCCCTCGGACGAAGTGGTATCGCGCGTTTTCCGGCGCGCGAGTCAACGCCGCATCGAGCCACGCAAGCGCGGCATCGTGCGCGCCGCCTTGCATGTCGAGCACGCCGAGACGGAACATCACGTTCGCGTCGTCGGGGTTGATCGCGAGCGCACGCTCGTACAACTCGCGGGCATGGCCGAACTCACCCGCGAGATGATGTGCCGTCGCGAGATCCAGAATCTGAGTGATTTCCATCGTGCCCCGCCGAAGGACTGCTGTTTCACCGATGTCACTTCGACCCGGACCACTGTCCGCATCACATCCTTGTGATGCCGTCGCGCGAGGCGAACCACAGGCGGCGCGAAGGGGAACGAATATCAGCGAACGATAGCGAGCGAGTCCTTACCGCGGTTTACCAGTGCTCACCGCGCGAAACATGTGGTGATGCAGTCACACGGCATCCAGTCGGGGAGCGAAACATCGTGGAAGCTTTCAGGGTTCGAAGCTGTAAGCGAGCACGGCACGCGCGCGGCGCTTGGCCGGTGCGGCGCACGCTCCATTCAGATGACGGAGACACCGATGACAAGTCTTTCGATGGCAAGACCGGGAGCTTTCGGCAAGGCCGCATCCGGAATGCGGAACGCTGACGAAGCTTGCCTGCAGCAAGAAATATCCAGTAACCCGTAAGTAACAATGGATATGAACGGCGAAAGATTTGACGCGCAAATGCGACGGACGGCAAACCTGAAGAACCAAAAAGCAGAAAGCCCTCACGAAGGAGGGCTTTCTGCTTTACTACCGTTTCCAGACATCATTGCAGCGATCCGTTCGGATCCCCAATTTTGTTGGACATCCGAACTATCCCGTCACGCTGCAACCGGCAAACTTACGCGAAGTTCTTCGACGCGAATGCCCAGTTGACGATGTTCCAGTACGCTTCAACGAACTTCGGACGCGCATTGCGGTAGTCGATGTAGTACGCGTGTTCCCACACGTCGATCGTCAGCAGTGCCTTCGCGTCCGTGGTCAGCGGCGTAGCTGCGTTGCTCGTCGACACCAGGTCGAGCGAACCGTCAGCCTTCTTCACCAGCCATGCCCAACCCGAGCCGAACGTGCCGACTGCGGTCTTGGCGAATTCTTCCTTGAACTTCTCGAACGAACCCCACTTGGCGTTGATCGCGTCAGCCAGTGCGCCGGTCGGAGCACCGCCACCTTGCGGCGACAGGCTGTTCCAGAAGAACGTGTGGTTCCACACCTGAGCCGCGTTGTTAAAGATGCCGCCCGATGCCTTCTTGACGATCTCTTCGAGCGACAGGTTCTCGAACTCCGTGCCCTTGATCAGATTGTTCAGGTTGGTCACATAGGTCTGGTGGTGCTTGCCGTAGTGATACTCGAGCGTCTCTTCCGACATGTTCGGAACGAGTGCGTTTTTTGCAAACGGCAGCGGCGGGAGCGTATGTTCCATGGTGCTTTCCTTGTGTCTGTATCTGTTGTGGGGGAGTCTGCGGATAAGGCTTTAGAGCACTCGATTGTAGGCGAGTTGGAATAACCCCGCAAACCAACGGACTTTATGTCCGGCATCGGCGAACATGCCGCACACATAGCGTAATTAGTGCCTTCGCACGGGCTGTGCCCGGCTCTCGCGACGGTCAAAAATGCGCTTTTGCGTGCCGTCGGCGAAGTGTCAGAAACCGTCAGTCAGACGCGGTTGCACGTCGGCGAGGGCAATGTCCGCCGCCCCTTCGGCGAGATGCACCGTAAGGCGCCTTCCCGGCTTCAGCGACGACGGCGCACGCACCGCGCGGCCGCTTTGCGCATCGAGCACGGCAGCATAACCGCGCTCCAGCGTGCGCTGCGGGCTCAGTACTTCAAGCCGGGCAGCCAGCGTGTCGATACGCGCGGACTGACGTTCATGCTGGCGTAACAATGCAGCGTCCAGACGCTGCGAGAGCATGCCGAGCTTTGCCTGATGCGCGGCAAGATCAGGCCGCCAGCGCTGCCAGCGCATCTGCAGCAGAGAAAACCGCGCTCGGGCGTCACGCACAGGACGCGCGCCTGCCGATGCCAGCCGCACGCTCAATTGCTGCAAATGCGTGCGCTGCCGCGCGAGCCGCTCGGCCGGCGACACGAGCCGGCGCGCGAGCCAGTCGAGTTGTTGGGCGCGCCGCTCCATCATGCGGCCGAAGCCACGAGCGAGCGTCGCATGCCGATGATCGAGCTCGCGCAGCAACAGCACGCGCTGTGGGCTGACGAGTTCGGCGGCGCCGGTGGGCGTCGGTGCGCGCACGTCGGCGGCGAAGTCGGCGATCGTGAAATCGGTTTCGTGACCCACGCCGCTCACCACCGGTATCGCGCTTTCGGCGATCGCACGCGCCAGCACTTCTTCGTTGAACGCCCACAGGTCTTCAATCGAGCCTCCGCCGCGGCACACGATCAGCACATCGACTTCGCGCCGTGCGCTGGCGGCATCGACCATCGCGGCTACTTTGGCGCTGGCGCCCACGCCCTGCACCGGCGCCGGATGGACGATCACCGGAATATGCGGGGCGCGGCGCGACAAGGTAGTCAGGACGTCACGCAATGCGGCGGCCTGTAACGACGTCACGATACCGATCGCCCGCGGATGGGCCGGCAACGCGCGTTTGCGTTCGGCGGCAAAGAGACCCTCGGCTTCAAGTTGCGCCTTCAGCCTGAGAAAGGCTTCGTAAAGACGCCCCTGCCCCGTGCGGCGCACCGCTTCCACATTCAGTTGCAGCTCGCCGCGCGGCTCGTACATCGTCACCAGCGCGCGCACTTCGATGCGATCGCCTTCGCGCGGCGTGAACTCGGCGTATTGCGCGCGACCGCGGAACATCACGCAGCGCATCTGCGCCTGCGCGTCCTTGATCGAGAAATACCAATGGCCGCTCGCGGCACGCGTGAAGTTCGACACTTCCCCGGACACCCAGACGAGCGGAAACGAGCGTTCGAGCATCGTGCCGATGGCACGGTTGAGCGCGGAAACGGGGACGACAACTTCACCGCCGGGCGTAGCCGACGCGGAAAAAGGGCTTTCGGGATTCATGCGAGGAATATCGGTGACTGGCCGGACAGACGATAGACCGAGTGGCCATCGGCGTCCAGCACAGCAGACGAATTGTTAAAAGTGTCCACATGTCGGGAGCCGTTAGACGAATGCCGCCAGATCGCCCGCCAGGTCGCGTGAATTGGAAGCATGTCATTGATTTATATGGATTTTGCATCTCGTTAAAGAGAACGATTGCCGATACGGAGCGCTCGGCGCGGCCCTCTCAGCCTGTTGACGGGCAGGTTCTCCACAAAGTTATCCACAGGCTGTGAGCATCGTCCGGAACCGCCACTTGCCGCGCGGCGCGAGGCGCGTGACTTGCCGGGCGGGACGTGCGCGCGCTAGAGTGGCGGGTTCGACAGCATGTTGAAAGTCCACCGCGCTCGCCATTACGGCCCATAGACTGCACACTGCGGGCACACCGCGCGAGCGCATCGGATATAGCCGCTGTCTGACCTTTTCGCTTCACTTTTCGATTGTCCGGAGAACCGCGTTGATGCTTGCACCGCGTATTGCGCCTGGCGCTTTCATGCCGCCGTCCCGGCCCCTTTCGCCCGTCCTTACGGCTTGCCGATGAGTGGACTGAGCGACCGTCTCGAAGCACGCCTCGCGCGCGAGTGGCAGCAGCGTGGACCGTTGGCGTGGGCGCTGACGCCCTTCGCGTGTGTGTTCGGCGCGATTGCCGCCACGCGCCGCGCCGCTTTCTCGTTCGGCTGGCTGAAATCCGTGCGCATTGGCGTGCCGGTGGTGGTGGTCGGCAACGTGACCGTCGGCGGCACCGGCAAGACGCCGACCGTTATCGCCCTGGTCGAAGCCTTGCGCGCCGCCGGCTTTAAGCCCGGCGTAGTCTCGCGTGGCTATGGCGCGCGCGTCAAAGGACCGACGCGGGTTCTCGCGACGTCGGCGGCAAGCGTCGGCGGTGACGAGCCGCTGCTGATCGCGCGCCGCACCGGCGCGCCGGTGTGGGTCTGCCCGGATCGCGTCGCGGCCGCGCAGGCGCTGTGCGCCGCGCATCGCGAAGTCGATGTGATCGTCAGCGACGACGGCTTGCAGCACTATCGCCTCGAACGCGACGCCGAACTGGTGGTCTTCGATCACCGGCTCGGCGGCAATGGTTTCCTGCTGCCGGCCGGTCCGCTGCGCGAGCCGCTGTCGCGCCATCGCGATGCGACGCTGATCAACGACCCGTACGCCCGCACGTTGCCCCCATGGCCGAACACGTTCGCGCTGCAACTCGCGCCCGCCGACGCCTGGCATCTCGACAACCCCGCTCTGCGCCGCCCGCTCGCGCAATTCAGCGGCGAGCGCGTACTGGCCGCGGCCGGCATCGGCGCACCGGAGCGCTTTTTCGCGACGCTGCGCGCGGCCGGCCTCTCGCCCGCTACCCGCGCCTTGCCGGATCACTACGCGTTCGAGCGCAATCCTTTTGCGGACGTCGACGCGGACGCCATCCTGATAACTGAAAAGGATGCGGTAAAATTAGGGTCCTGGCACGACGCGCGCATCTGGGTTGTCCCTGTCGAAGCCGCGCTCGATCATCGCCTCATTGCATTAGTTGTGGAGAAAGTCCGTGGACGCTCGCCTGCTTGAAATTCTCGTCTGCCCGATCTGCAAGGGCCCGCTCAGCTACGACCGTTCTGCGCAGGAACTGATCTGCAACGCGGACAAACTTGCCTATCCGATCCGCGACGGCATTCCCGTGATGCTGGTCGATGAAGCGCGGCAGACCGTGGAAGGCACGCCGGTCGATCTGAATCCGGGCTCGGTGGCCTGAGTCAGCTTTTGCCCGACGCGGGGCGGCTGTGGCGCGAGGCCATTCAACGCGCCGCGCGTGTCTAGTCCGCAATTGCGGCATTTGCCGTCTTGTTTGCCATCTTTCCCATCAGCGCCCGCCCTGCACTTGCGAGCGCTTTCTTCCGGTTTCATCGCCGCTCGTCCTTCCGATGACCAACGCCAACGCCACCACTCCCCCGTTCATCGCCGTCGTGCCGGCCCGGCTCGCTTCGACGCGTCTGCCCAACAAGCCGCTCGCCGATATCGGCGGCAAGCCGATGGTGGTGCGGGTCGCCGAACGCGCACGCGAATCGGGCGCGCAGCAGGTGCTGATCGCCTCCGACGCGCAGACGGTGCTGGACGTCGCCCGCGAGCACGGTTTCGAAGCCGTGTTGACGCGAGCCGATCATCCTTCGGGCACCGACCGCCTCGCGGAAGTAGCGGCCCAGTTCGGCTGGAGCGACGAGACGATCGTGGTAAACGTTCAGGGCGATGAGCCGCTGATCGACCCCGCGCTCGTGTGCGGCGTGGCGTTGCACCTGGCTTCGAGCCATGGCTGCGCGATCGCCACCGCCGCGCATCCGATTACCGACCCTGCGGAAATTTTCAATCCGAACGTCGTCAAGGTCGTGCTCGACGCGCGCGACGTCGCGCTGTATTTTTCGCGCGCGCCGATTCCGTGGGCACGCGACGCGTATCAGCCGCATTGGCCCGACGTGGCGTCGATGCCCACGCCGCCGGCGCCCGCAGTCGTCCACCGGCATATCGGCCTGTACGCGTACCGCGCCGGATTCCTGCGCTCGTATCCGGGTCTCGCGATCTCGCCGATCGAGCAGGTCGAAGCGCTCGAACAACTGCGCGCGATGTGGCATGGTGAGCGCATCGCCGTGCTCGTCACGCAGAATGCGCCGCTGCCCGGCGTCGACACGCCCGCCGATCTCGCGCGCGTACAGGCTTTATTCGGGGCTTGAGCGGAAAAACCCATGGCATAATCGGACGGTTGTGCGCGCCTCCCTTTAAACGCGAGAGTCAGGGTTTGCCCGGTCGCACCGTTATGGTCTTGCAGCGCCGTCGTGTTCGACGTGCTGCGCGAGACGCGAAACGGAAGCCGATGCGGGTCCCTCGACGAATCGCCGGATGGCTGCAGCGTCACCAAAGAATTCACATAGATCTGGAGATATCACATGCGTTTGATCCTTTTGGGTGCGCCCGGCGCGGGCAAGGGCACTCAGGCAAACTTCATCAAGGAAAAATTCGGCATTCCGCAAATTTCCACCGGTGACATGCTGCGCGCCGCCGTCAAGGCAGGCACGCCGCTCGGTCTTGAAGCCAAGCGTTTCATGGATGCCGGCGAACTGGTCACGGACGAGCTGATCATCAATCTGGTGAAGGAACGCCTGCAGCAGCCGGATTGCGCGAACGGTTATCTGTTCGACGGTTTTCCGCGCACCATTCCGCAAGCGGAAGCCATGAAGCAGGCAGGCGTCGCGATCGACTACGTGCTGGAAATCGACGTGCCGTTCGAAGAGATCATCGTGCGTATGAGCGGCCGCCGCTCGCACGCCGCGTCGGGCCGTACGTACCACGTCAAGTTCAACCCGCCGAAGGTTGAAGGGGTGGACGACGTGACAGGCGAACCGCTGATCCAGCGCGACGACGACAAGGAAGAAACGGTCAAGAAGCGCCTCGATGTGTACGTTGCGCAAACCAAGCCGCTGATCGAGTACTACAACAACTGGGCGCAAAACGGCGACCCGGCGACCTCGCTGACGGCACCGCAATATCGCCGCATTTCGGGCCTCGGCTCGGTCGACGAAATTCGCAACCGCGCGTTCGACGCGTTGAAGTAATCGCGCATCTGCGGTTGTTGGTCGAAAAACCCGCCCATTCCGGCGGGTTTTTTATTGCCCGCGGCGAGGCGTGGTGTTCGCGCCTCTCAGGTCTCCGTCGTCCGCCATGCCTCGCATTGATTAGCCATCCGTAGCAGTTCAGCGGCACTTTGGGTTTTCGACCGCCAGGGGGGCCCGCCCGTCCGCCCCCCGCCGCTTCGCTTTCCGCATTGCAGCATAGCCGTTACAATCGATCATCGAAAAGATATTCGATCGAGACATTACTGAACTGAAGCAAAGGAGAAGACATGGAGATTCGTGACAACGTATTCCTGATCACCGGCGGTGCATCGGGCCTCGGCGCGGCTACGGCGCGCCTTTTAGTCGAGAACGGCGGCAAGGTGGTGCTGGCCGACCTGAATCAGGATGCCGGTGAGGCGCTCGCGAAGGAACTCGGCGGTGTGTTCGTCAAGTGCGACGTGAGCCGCGAAGACGACGCCACGCAAGCGGTCGAAGCCGCCACGAAGCTCGGCACGCTGCGCGGCCTCGTCAATTGCGCCGGCGTTGCGCCCGCCATCAAGACGGTCGGCAAAGACGGCCCGCATCCGCTCGAGTCGTTCGCTCGCACCATCTCCATCAATCTGATCGGCACCTTTAATATGATCCGGCTCGCCGCTGCGGCCATGTCGAAGAACGAACCGAATGCGAATGGCGAGCGTGGCGTGATCATCAACACGGCATCGGTGGCCGCGTATGACGGCCAGATCGGCCAGGCCGCCTATGCTGCGTCCAAAAGCGGCGTGGTCGGCATGACGCTGCCGATCGCACGCGACCTGTCGCGCAACGCAATCCGCGTGATGACGATTGCCCCGGGCATCTTCGAAACGCCGATGCTGCTCGGCATGCCGCAGGAAGTGCAGGATGCGCTCGGCGCGATGGTGCCGTTCCCGCCGCGCCTCGGCAAACCGGCCGAGTACGCGATGCTGGCCAAGCAGATCTTCGATAATCCGATGCTCAATGGCGAAGTGATTCGTCTGGACGGCGCGATCCGGATGCAGCCGAAGTAATGTAATGACGTACCCAGCGCGCCGCTTTATGCAGCTGCGCCAATGAAAAACGCCTGCACGTGAGTCATGTGCAGGCGTTTTGTTTTTCCTCTGACCTGTAGGCCGGAAAGCGGCTCTTAGTCGCGGTCGTCGTACTGAGTGCGCTGACGCAGTTCGTGCAATTGCGACTCCACCACCGTCGCGTCCTCCGCATCCGGCCGGTCGCCGAGATAGCGTTCAAGATCCTCGAGCGCCGGGCGCAGATAATCGAGCCGCGCATAGGCGAAACCGCGATCGCGCACTTCCTCGATACTCTCCGGCAACAGGATCACGAGACGCTGTTGCACCGCCAGCAGACGCTGCCAGCGTTCCGTCTGAAGATATGTGGACTTCAGATTGCGCAGCATGCGAGCGATGATCTCGCGGCGCGTGGCCGGTTGCAGCAAGATGCGCAGCGCCCTGCTCACCGACTCGCCCGCCGACGCCACATACGGCTCCAGCATGTCCACCATCTGCGATTCGGACAGCGAATGCCCGCTGGTCGGATCGAGCATCACGTCGCCATCCGGCGTGGTGACGCGCAGCAGGAAGTGGCCCGGAAACGACACGCCGCGCGCCGGGATGCCGATCTGCTCGGCCATCTCCAGATACAGCACCGCCAGCGAAATCGGAATGCCGCGGCGCCGCTTGAGCACCACATTCAGATGGCTGTTGTCGGGATCGTAATAATCGTTGAGGTTGCTGGCGAAACCCAGCTCGCGGAAGAAAAATCGGTTGAGAATGCCGACCTTCTGCCTGATGTCGGCGTCGTCCGGCATGCGGCGCTGCAAACGCAAAACCAGCTCGTCGATCTCGGCCAGCGTGCCTTGCAAATCGAGATCGGGATAAGCGTCCTGCGCGAGCGAGAGCGCCGCCTCGGTCAGCGGCAGGCTGTCATCTTCGGCAACCAGCGTACTGAAATAGTCGAGAACTCGCGTCATCGTGATCACTTCACTCGCCTTTTGAAATACGCGTACTTGAAGCCCATCAGCCAAAGCATACCGAAATATAGCGCGGCGAACAGTACCAGGCACGCCCCCAGCAACACGATGCGGTCGACCGGCCGGTTATGCATGCCGATCCAGTCGAAGCTGATCGCAAGCCAATGCATCGTGCCGGCCAGCACCAGACAGGCGCCGAACAACTGCACGAAGAACTTCAACCAGCCATTCGACGGCATGTAGATGCCACGCTTGCGCAGGCCGAGGAACAGGAATAGCGCGTTGACGCAAGCGCCGAGCCCGACGCTCAGCGTGAGACCCGCATGCGCGAAGATCGGCACGAACAGATAGTTGCTCAGTTGCGTGACGATCAGCACGCCGATGCCGATCTTCACCGGCGTCTTGATGTCCTGTTTCGCGTAGAAACCAGGCGCGAGGATTTTGATCAGAATCAGGCCGATCAGGCCGATGCCGTAGGCCGACAGCGCACGGCCAACCATGACCACTGAGTTGCCGTCGAACTTGCCGTAGTGGAACAGCGTCGCGGTGAGCGGCTGGGCGAAGAAAAACAGCGCGACGGCGCTCGGAGCGGCCAACAGGAATGTGACGCGCAGCCCCCAGTCGAGCAGCGACGAATACTCGTGCGGATCGGCGTCCACGTGCGCCTTCGACAGGCTCGGCAGCAGGATCGTGCCGAGCGCGACGCCGAGCAGCGCGGTCGGAAATTCCATCAACCGGTCGGCGTAATTGATCCAGGATACGGCGCCCGGGCCGATGCGAGAAGCAATATTGGTGTTGATGATCAGGCTGATCTGCGCGACCGACACGGCGAACATCGCCGGCACCATCTTCGACAGCACCCGCTTCACGCCGCGGTGCGCGAGCGCCTTCAGCGGATTCAGACCGATGCGCGGCAGCATGTCGATCTTCTTCAGACCGGGCAGTTGCACGATGAATTGCAGCACGCCGCCGGCGATCACCGCCCAAGCGAGCGCGTAGACCGGCGTGTGCAGGCGCGGCGCGACAAACACCGCCGCGACGATGAACGCGACGTTCAGCAGGACCGGCGCGAACGCGGGCAGCGAAAAGTTCTTGTACGTATTCAGCACGCCGGACGCCAGCGACGTCAGCGAGATGAAAATGATGTACGGGAACATGATGCGCGTCATCGTGACCGCGAGCGCATAGGCCTGGCCTTCATGCGCGAGCCCTGACGCGACGATGAATACCACGCCCGACGCCCCCACCACGCCGATCAGCGAGAGAATCGCGAGCGCCCAGGCCAGCACGGTCGAGGTCGCATCGACGAGCGCCTTGGTGGCGTCGTGCCCTTGCTGGTTTTTGAATTCGGCCAGAATCGGCACGAAGGCCTGCGAGAACGCACCCTCGGCGGAAATGCGGCGCAGCAGATTGGGAATGCGGAAGGCGACGTAAAACGCGTCAGTATATTGACTGGCGCCGAACGCGCGGGCGATCAGCGTTTCGCGGGCCAGTCCGGTCACGCGCGACAGCAGCGTGAAGCCGCTGACCGTCAGCAGGGCTCGGAATAGATTCATGGGGCGCTTATTATACGGGTGCCGCAGGTGCGGACGACGAGCCGGAACGCGAATCGGACCGATTTGCGCCGCAGACGTTCGGTCGGATGGGCGGATCGGGTTGTTTTTTGTTGCCTGCCGCAGGCTTCGCGAGCCACGCCCTAGCCGCCCGCTTACCCGTTGCGACAGTGCCAAGACGTTCGCGAACCGCCGAAACTCGCCAAAATTAACAGAATCCCCGAGGATGGGCGCCGACCCGGCATATCAGAATTGGCGATTCCTCGTTGCCACGTGCCTGATTTTGTTGCTATAATCGCCGGTTTCGAAGCTCGCTCAATTTTCGGACGGGTTTTCGAGGAGGTTCGGGCACGCAGTAAGCGGCGTCGCTCCAGCAGCGCGCAAGCCATATTGAGGCGCCAATCAGCCTCGAAATACACCGGAACACGGGCCCGCCTTCGCGTAGTCCGATCGATTTTTCGAATTATTTCGACACTTTTGCGCTCTTGGGCAATCGCTTCCAAGAGTTCGATCTAAAAGCAGCACCTCACCACTTGAAGGTCAGGTACTGGAAACAGGAACAGGATAAGGAACCGTCATGGCTAACTCCGCACAAGCACGCAAGCGCGCCCGCCAGGCCGCCAAGGCAAACTCGCACAACTCGGCACTGCGCTCGAAGTTCCGCACGGCTATCAAGGCTGTCCGCAAGGCAATCGAAGCAGGCGACAAGGCTAAGGCCGTCGAGATCTTCCAGGCATCGTCGAAGACCATCGACATCATCGCCGACAAGAAAATCGTTCACAAGAACAAGGCAGCTCGTAACAAGAGCCGTCTGGCTGCAGCCCTCAAGGGTCTGCAAGCACCCGCAGCGCAGTAAATTCGGTCAGCCCGCTTCGGTGGGCTACCTCCTGTTTCCGCTGCTACAGAAAGGCTCGCTTCGGCGGGCTTTTTTGCTTGATACCGACGGAAACGGATATTGACTCACGCCTGCTCGCGAGTCAGCTGGTTGCACATCGAAGCCATCCGCCTTGAAGCCAATGCTTCAGGCGCAAAAAAACCCGCCACTGGCGGGTTTTTCTTTTTGCCGAACTGGCCCGGCAAGTTCGCACTAGATCACGTGCCTCTTCTCTTGCGGCGTAGCGTGCTCGAGTTGCAACTCGCACGCCTCGGTCACGAGAAGGTCATTATCTTTCGCGAAGTTGAGAACGAAATCGAAGGCCATCGGCTCGATGTCGCGCAAGCGCGAATCGAGAATCACGCACTTGAGGTCGCCGATCATGGTGGGCCGGACATACAACGAGTATTGCAGGTAAGCATTCGGCCCCCTGCCGCGCGGGCTGGGACCAAAGCACGCCATGACGCCTGCGAGCCGCTCCGACCAGTCACTCGGCCGAAACTTTTTTCCGGTCGACGTGATGCCCTGAATGAAATATTCGGTTGGAGCTGCTTCGGCCATGTAGGAATACCTGTGTGACTGCCCAGCGGGATGACGGCAAAGCTGACTGCAAAGCGGCTTTGGGATGCCTGAACACGTTGGCCACGCCTGAATGGCGAGCTGCGCCGCCAGAAACCACGAAGGGCCAGATAAGCCGCCTCGGCGCTCATCTTGACGGCGCATCGCGACGAAACTTTCCGGAGTGCGCGAGCCGTGTCCCGCAAGCTTAATACCGGCCTGCTGGGCTTAGGGATAACCGGTAGATTATAGCGCAGCGGACCTTTTTCCGCACCGCACACAAGGCTCGTTTGAGGGTTGCGAAAGGCTTTCAGCCAGCTTGCCTGGCCTTTTGGCCGACTCGTCAAACGGGGCGAAATCCTTTATGCTGCATTGAGTTACCACAAACGACGGCGGCGCCGTCCGGCAATCCTGCCGGGTGAGACCGCCGTATTTGTTTCATGACCGCCAAGAAAATTCGCCACTACCTGCAGTTCAAGGATTTCTCGCTGGAAGACTACGAGTACGTGCTGGAACGCGCGCGCATTCTGAAACGCAAATTCAAGAACTACGAGACCTACCACCCGCTGCACGACCGCACGCTGGCGATGATCTTCGAGAAAAACTCGACGCGCACGCGCCTGTCGTTCGAAGCCGGCATCTTCCAGCTGGGCGGCCACGCCGTCTTCATGAGCACGCGCGACACGCAGCTCGGGCGCGGCGAGCCGATCGAAGACGCCGCGCAAGTGATCTCGCGCATGGTCGACATCATCATGATCCGCACCTTCGGCCAGGACATTCTCACGCGCTTTGCCGAGAATTCGCGCGTGCCGGTGATCAATGGGCTGACCAACGAATATCACCCGTGCCAGGTGCTGGCGGACATCTTCACGTATTTCGAACATCGCGGTCCGATTCGCGACAAGACGGTCGCGTGGGTTGGCGATGCGAACAACATGCTCTACACGTGGATCGAAGCCGCCCAGATTCTAGGCTTCAAGCTGCGCCTGTCCACGCCGCCGGGCTACAAGCTCGACCACGCCATGGTCGCCGCTGAAAGCGCCCCGTTCTATCAGGAATTCGACGACCCGAACGAGGCCTGCACGGGCGCCGATCTGGTCACCACAGACGTGTGGACCAGCATGGGCTTCGAGGCAGAAAACGAAGCCCGCAAGAAAGCCTTTGCGGATTGGTGCGTCGACGCCGAGATGATGGCGCGCGCCAATTCTGACGCCTTGTTCATGCACTGCCTGCCTGCCCACCGCGGCGAGGAAGTCAGCGCGGAAGTGATCGACGGCCCGCAAAGTGTCGTGTGGGACGAAGCGGAAAATCGTCTGCACGTGCAAAAGGCGTTGATGGAATACCTGCTGCTCGGCAAGCTGAATCACTAAGCGAGCCGGCTACGCAGCACCTGCGTGAAGCGTGACGGGGCCTTGAATACGAGGCAAGGCATCCACGTTTAACGCCACGCATCGAGCCGGCGTCCGCAGATGCAAACGGAACCGGCTCACCCACCGCAGCACTCCAAAAACGCGGGCAAGCGGCGGTTTAGTGTCAAAATAGTGGTTTTCCGCGCTCCGGAACCGCCGGCGCGCCTTGTTTTCCAGCTTTCTCCAGCTACGAGTTCACCATGAGCGATATCAAGAAAGTCGTGCTCGCCTATTCGGGCGGCCTCGACACCTCCGTCATCCTGAAGTGGTTGCAGGACAATTACGACGCCGAAGTCGTCACGTTTACGGCCGACATCGGCCAGGGCGAAGAGCTGGAACCGGCGCGCAAGAAAGCCCTGCAACTCGGCATCAAGCAGGACAACATCTTCATCGAAGACCTGCGCGAAGAATTCGTGCGCGACTACGTGTTCCCGATGTTCCGCGCCAACACGATCTATGAAGGCGAATACCTGCTGGGCACGTCGATTGCACGTCCGCTGATTGCCAAGCGTCAGATCGAAATCGCCCGCGCCACCGGCGCGCAAGCGGTCTCGCACGGCGCAACCGGCAAGGGCAACGACCAGGTTCGTTTCGAACTCGGTTATTACGCGCTGGAACCGGGCATCAAGGTGATCGCACCGTGGCGCGAATGGGATCTGCTGTCGCGCGAAAAGCTGCTCGCCTACGCTGAAAAGGCCGGCATTCCGATCGAAATGAAGCACAAGCAAGGCGGCGCGCCGTATTCGATGGACGCGAACCTGCTGCACATCTCGTTCGAAGGCCGTCACCTGGAAGACCCGAAGGCCGAAGCCGAAGCCGATATGTGGCGTTGGACGGTGTCGCCGGAACAGGCGCCCGACCAGGCTGAATACCTCGACATCGAGTACGAGCACGGCGACCCGGTCGCGATCAACGGCAAGCGTCTGTCGCCGGCTGAAATGCTGACCGAATTGAACCGTTTGGGTGGCAAGCACGGCATCGGCCGTCTGGACCTGGTCGAAAACCGTTACGTCGGCATGAAGTCGCGCGGTTGCTATGAAACGCCGGGCGGCACGATCATGCTGAAGGCGCACCGCGGCATCGAGTCGATCACGCTCGATCGCGAAGTGGCCCACCTGAAAGACGACCTGATGGCCCGTTACGCATCGCTGATTTACAACGGCTACTGGTGGAGCCCGGAGCGCCGCGCCATTCAGGTGCTGATCGACCATACGCAAGAGAAGGTTAACGGCTGGGTGCGTGTGAAGCTGTACAAGGGCAGTGTCTCGGTTGTCGCGCGCGATTCGAAGGAAACGCTGTTCGACAAGACGATCGCTACGTTCGACGACGACGGCGGTGCGTACAACCAGGCCGACGCTGGCGGGTTCATCAAGCTGAACGCGTTGCGTATGCGGATTGCGGAAAACGCGCGTCGTCAGCGCGACTAAGGACGTGCCTTTCGGTGAAGGCTAGCTTCGCATAAGCGAAGCTAAGCGCCACGAAACACTGCCGACAGTGCAGCTCAGATGCAAAAAAGGCGCCGGGGGGAAACTCCCGGCACCTTTTTCATTGCTGCATGCCGCTCACGCAATCACAAGCAAACCGGCTCCGCTTCCAGCTCAACCCCAAATCGCGCCAGCACATCGCGCTGAACCGCCTTTGCGAGCGCCAACACTTCGGCGCCGCTCGCCCCGCCGCGATTGACCAGCACCAGCGCCTGCCGCTCGTGCACGGCCGCTGCACCCATCGCGCGGCCTTTCCAGCCGCATCGATCGATCAGCCAGCCCGCCGCGAGCTTCACCCGGCCGTCCGGTTGCGGGTAAGACACGAGCTCGGGCTCCTTGACCTTCAGCGCTTCGAACTGCGTTGCCTCGACGACCGGATTCTTGAAGAAACTCCCGGCGTTACCCAACTGAAGCGGATCGGGCAGCTTGGCGCGCCGCACCGCGACTACCGCGTCGAAAATCGCCTGCGCACTCGGCGCGGCGGCATCGGCATGACCACCGGCAGCCAGTTCACGCGCGATATCCGCGTAACCGGCGCGCGGCTGCCAAACCTTCGGCAAACGGAAAGTGACCGACGTGATGACAAACCGGTCGCGCCCTTCCCGCTTGAAAAAACTGTCGCGGTAACCGAATCGGCACGCCTTTGCATCGAGCTCGACGACGGCGCCCGTTTCCAGCTCAACCGCCCGCAGCGACGCAAATCGCTCGCACATCTCCAGCCCATACGCGCCGATGTTCTGAATCGGCGCCGCCCCCACCGTGCCCGGAATTAGCGCGAGGTTCTCCAGCCCAGGCAGTCCTTGCGTCAAAGTCCACGCGACAAAGTCATGCCATGGTTCGCCGGCTGCTGCCTCGACGTACCATGCATCGTCGTCCTCGCGCACGACGCGGCGGCCTTGCAGCGCCACCAGCAGCACCAGTCCGGCGAAGTCGCCCGTCAGCACGACATTGCTGCCGCCGCCCAGCACCAGCCGCGGCAAGCCGGTAGCACGCGGATCGCGCACGGCAGTCATCAGTTGCGCTTCGTGCTCGATCCGGCACGCAAACTGCGCGCGAACATCGAAACCGAAGGTGTTATGCGCCTTCAGCGGATAGCCTGCAATGAACGCGGCGGAATCGGATTGGGACATCGGAATGAGAAGAATGGAACGGCCAGCTAAACGACATCGGGCCCCGGCCGCACGACAATGCGCGGCGGCCTTAGGCAAAAGGGAGTGGCGTCGGTAAAATGACGTCCGGTCCGTGATTATAGCGAGTGCCCCGTGAGCAGCCGACCGGCCGCGCCACGCACCGCAGCACTATTGGGAGAAAACAATGCCATCGTTTGACGTCGTCTGCGAAGCAGACATGATCGAAGTCAAGAACGCGATCGAGCAGTCCAACAAGGAAATTTCAACCCGCTTCGACTTCAAAGGGTCGGACGCGCGCGTCGAGCACAAGGAAAGCGAAATCACCGCCTACGCCGACGACGATTTCAAGCTCGGTCAGGTGAAAGACGTCCTGCTGTCGAAAATGGCCAAGCGCAATGTGGACGTGCGCTTCCTCGACTACGGCAA
Organism: Paraburkholderia nemoris; assembly: GCF_905221015.1. Classification (NCBI taxonomy): domain Bacteria; kingdom Pseudomonadati; phylum Pseudomonadota; class Betaproteobacteria; order Burkholderiales; family Burkholderiaceae; genus Paraburkholderia; species Paraburkholderia nemoris. The sequence goes on from NZ_CAJNBO010000005.1 coordinate 395,746, forward strand.
GATCGAGAAGATCGGCGGCGACAAGGTCAAGCAGATCATCAAGATCAAGAAAGGGGTATCCGGCGATCTGTCGAAGAAAATCGTGCGTCTCGTGAAGGACAGCAAGATCAAGGTCCAGGCGAGCATTCAGGGCGACGCGGTGCGTATCACCGGTGGCAAGCGCGACGATCTGCAAAGCGTGATCGCGATGCTGCGCAAGGACGTGACTGACACGCCGCTCGACTTCAATAACTTCCGCGACTGAACGCGCGTCACGCTCAAGACCGAGCGCGTGCTGCCGCTCGGCAATGGGCGTGCGTTGAGGCCCGGCAATGGGTCGCGTGGAAACTTAGCACCCGACTCAGCACCCGCACGGATTGCATGCGCTCGGCACATAGCCCATGCGCGTTCAGCGCCTACTTCGTGAAGGCACTCAGGCACGCCGGCCAACACCCGGCCGTACCCCGCCCACGGTCAAGGTTCGTACCACCCGCCGCGCTAGGCCGCTGCGTCGGGTTTCTTCTTGGCGCCGATGCGGCTTTCCTGCCCGCGCATCAATTTGGCGATGTTGCCGCGGTGGCGCCAGACCAGCAGCGAACTCATCACGACAATCGCCAGCGCGATGATATGCGGCCCGAACAGAAAGCCGTCGAAGATCGGCGCGAACACCGCCGCGGCCAGTGCCGCCAGCGAAGAATAGCGCGTAAAAAACGCCACGATCAGCCACGTAAGCAACGTGGCCAAGCCAAGGATCGGGTTGATCGCGAGCAGCACGCCCGCCGCGGTCGCCACGCCCTTGCCGCCCTTGAAGCGGAAGAAGATCGGATACAGGTGGCCGAGAAACACAGCAATGGATGCAATCGCGACCGACGTATCGTCGAGGCCGTAACGCGCGCCGAAGTGCACCACGAACCACACCGGCAGCCATCCTTTAAACGCGTCGCCGATCAGGGTGAGAATCGCGGCCTTCTTGCTGCCGCTGCGCAGCACGTTGGTGGCGCCCGGGTTGCCCGAGCCGTATGAGCGCGGGTCGTCCAGCCCCATGGCGGCGCTCACGATCACGGCGAACGACACCGAGCCGATCAGGTAGGCAACGACAGCAACGATCAGGTTTTGCATCTGGGACTCTTATAAGGATCGGCGGTCTGAAACTCGACATCCAACCGCAACAGGGAACAAGGCGGCGCACATTCTACCGAACCCACCCGCCCGGAAAACATTGAGACAAACGTCAATCGACGCTCGCGCATTGAACCGGCTTCGCCGCCAGCAAGCCGGTCAAAATCGTGGGCTCGATGCTGACCAGAAAACCGCGCCGCCCGCCGTTCAGCCAGATTTTGTCCATCTCGAGGATGCTCGACTCGACGTACACCGGCATCTGCTTCTTCGTGCCGAACGGCGACGTGCCGCCGATCAGATAGCCGGAATGCCGGCTCGCCACCTCGGGCTTGCATGGCTCGACGCGTTTCGCGCCGATCTGCCGGGCCAGATTCTTGGTGCTGACGGTGCGGTCGCCGTGCATCAGCACGATCAGCGGCTTGGCGTGCTCGTCCTCCATCACCAGCGTCTTCACGACATGGTGTTCGTCCACGCCGAGCTGGCGCGCCGACTCCTCGGTGCCGCCGTGCTCCACGTAATCATAAGGATGCTCGCCGAAAGTGACGCCGTGACGGCGCAGAAACTGCGTCGCGGGCGTTTCGGAGACGTGTCTGGATTTGCTCATCGGCGCATTGTAATGGCGAGTTTGCGCAACGGCTATTTGCCGAACGGCCAATTGTGCGGGATCGGCGATTGTGGCACGATCGTTCGCAAATCATCCGGCACACTGTATGCCGGGCACTGAATACGTTTAGCGACCATGCAGAGCTCGAACTCTGGTCGACCGCTTTGCATGGGACCAGAGTAAGACGCTAAAGCGCCAACTCTGGTCGACCGCTTTGCATGGGACCAGAGTAAGACGCTAAAGCGCCAACTCTGGTCGACATAGGAGACAGCATTGAGCCACGATTCATCCACCCGCTCCACGATCGACATTCCCGCGCTGCTAGCCGCCCTGCCCGCGCGTATTGCCGACATTCCGGCGCTCGCGGCCGCGCGCGATCCGCAACACGTCGCCTTGATCGAGGATGCGCGCCGCCTTACCAGCGCGCAGCTTCTGGAAGCCGTCAATGCCACCGCCGCACAGCTGCGCGAATGGGGCGTGCGTGGCGGCGATCGCGTAATGATCGTGGCCGAGAACAGTATCGTGCAGATCGTGCTCCTGTTCGCCACCGCGCAACTCGACGCGTGGGCGCTGGTGTCGAACGCCCGCCTGTCCGCCGCCGAACTCGATGCGATCCGGGCGCACGCGCAGCCTCGCGTGGTCGCGTATGCGGTCGAGAGCTCCGTGGATGCCCAACAGCATGCGCGGCGGCTTCAGGCCGTCACCGCGCCTGCCATCACGCCGGATATCGGCGCCTGGTCGTACACGGTCGACCCCGACGCGAAAGCCGAGCCGGTCGAGGGCGCGAATGACCGTCAATGCGCCGCACTGATCTACACCACGGGAACCACGGGCGCGCCGAAAGGCGTGATGCTGTCCCACCGCAATCTGCTCTTCATAGCAGCCATCTCGAGCCGCTTGCGCAAAGTCGGTCCGGACGATGTCGTGTACGCCGTTCTACCGATCTCGCACGTGTACGGCTTTGCCTCGGTGTGTCTCGGCAGCCTGCACGCCGGTGCGACCCTGCGCCTCGCCCCGCGTTTCGCCCCGGAGGCGGTGCGGCGCGCGCTAGCCGAAGAGCGCGTATCGATCTTTCAGGGCGTTCCAGCCATGCACGCCAAATTGCTCGAACATTTGCAGACGCACGGCCACGCGTGGTCTGCGCCGCGTCTGCGCTTTGCCTATTCGGGCGGCTCGCCGCTCGACGCCGCGCTGAAAGCGCACGTCGAAAGCGTCTACGGCCTGCCGCTGCACAACGGCTATGGCATGACCGAGAGCAGTCCGACCGTCTCCCACACCATGCTCGATGCGCCGCGCAGCGATTGCTCGGTCGGCGAGGTTATTCCTGGCGTCGACGTGCGGTTCGTCGGACTCGACGGCGTGGATGCCGCGCCGGGCGAAATCGGTGAACTGTGGGTGCGTGGCCCGAACGTGATGCTGGGTTACTACCGCAGCCCGGAGCAAACCCGCGCCGTCGTTACCGAAGACGGCTGGCTCAAGACCGGAGATCTCGCGCGGCAGGACGCGGACGGTGCATTGCATATCGTCGGACGCAGCAAGGAGCTGATCATCCGCTCGGGCTTCAACGTGTATCCGGCGGAAGTCGAGCATGTGTTGAATGCGCATCCGCAGGTGGTGCAGTCGGCGGTGATCGGGCGCGCGGTGGAGGGTAACGAGGAAGTGGTCGCGTTCGTCGAATTGATCGCGGGCGCGACGGTGACGCCGGCTGAACTGATCGCGTGGTGCGGCGAGCGTCTCGCGCCGTACAAGCGCCCTGCTGATGTGAAGGTGCTCGCCGCGCTACCGGCCGCGTCGACCGGCAAGATTCTCAAGCACCGGCTTCGCGAATTCGTCTAACGCGCCTCACCCGCGCGGATGATGCTGCGCATGCAGCGACTTCAACCGTTCGCGGGCCACGTGCGTATAGATCTGCGTGGTCGAGATATCCGTATGACCGAGCAGCAATTGCACGACGCGCAAATCGGCGCCATGGTTCAGCAGGTGCGTCGCGAACGCGTGCCGCAACGTATGCGGCGAGAGCGGCGCGCGCACGTCGGCGGCCGCCGCGTGACGCTTGATGATGTTCCAGAACTGCTGGCGGGTCATACCCTCCGCGCGGCTCGTGACGAACAGCGCATCCGTCGCGCGCGCACCGAGCAAAGCCGGACGCGCTTCGCGCAGATAGCGTTCGATCCAGCCGTGTGCCTCTTCGCCGAACGGAATCAGGCGCTCTTTCGAGCCCTTGCCCATCACACGCACTACGCCTTCGTTCAGGCCCACTTCCACCGTCTTCAACGTGACGAGTTCGGTGACACGCAAACCGCTCGCATACATCAATTCCAGCATGGTGCGATCGCGTAGGCCTAAGGGCGTGTCGATATCCGGCGCCCCTAGGAGCGCTTCGACTTGCGCTTCGCTGAGCGTCGACGGAAAACGCGGCGGTTGCTTGGCCGAACGGATACGCACCGTCGGATCGGCCTTTGCGCGATGCTCGCGCACGGCCCAGCCGTAATAGCGGCGAAATACCGAGAGCCGCCGGTTCGCCGAAGTGGATTTGTCTTTCTGACGAGCCGCACTGTAGGCGTTGAGATCGGCCTCGCTGGCCGTGTCGAGCGACGTGTTGCGGGTTTGCGCGAGCCATTCGCAGAACAGGCGCAGATCGCGCCGGTATGCATCGAGCGTGTTGCGCGACAAGCCGTGCTCGAGCCACAACGCGTCGCAGAAGGCGTCGATTGAGGCCGAACTCGATACAAACAAAGGTGACGCGATGGGCGCGTCGTCAGCCACGGTGTCGCTCATGCGTAGGGAATGCCTTCATGCGCCAGAAGCCAGCGCTTGACGTTGCGAAAGAAGCCATCGCCAGCGTGATGCGCGAATCCGCCGATGCCGCTCGCACTGACCACCCGATGACACGGAATCACGATCGGAAAGTAATTGGAACCGCACGCCTGGCCGACCGCGCGCGGAACACTACCTAGCTGCCTTGCCAGTTGCCCATAGGTCAATACGACGCCTGGCGGGATGTCGCTGATCGCTTGCCACACGCGCCGCTGAAACGGGGTGCCGACCGCTGCCAGCGGCAATTCGAACTTAGCGGACGCCCGCTCGAAATATCGCTCGATCTGCTCGACGGCCTGCTTTGCGAGCAGTGTGTCCGGCGCCACGCTCTGCACCGACTCCGGCAGATAGACGATCTCGCGCACGGCCTCGCCTTCGAGGCGAATGCCAACCTTGCCGAACGGTGCATCAATCACTGCATTGAACATGGTTGCTTGCCTCATGACTCGACCGGCGCCTTTTAAACGTCACGGTAGCGTACCTGCATAGGATGCAGGTAGCTTCGCGCAGAAAAACCGCCGCCGAATTGCCGCTACTTTACGCCGCTTCCAACGCCCATTCCACATGCTCGCGCACGACGGCAGAAGGATCTTCAACGCGCAACTTCAGCGCATGAACAATCGCCTCGCGCGCATCCGCACTCAAACTCTCCGACGAGGCCCGCAGTGCATTACCCATCCCCACCGCCAGATTGCGCAGCCAACTCTCATAGCCGATGCGACGAATCGCACTGCCCTGCATGCGCGTATCGAACTCGTCGGCGGACCATGCGAACAGTTCGACCAGCGTCGCGCGATCGAGTCCATGCCGCACATCGAAATCGGCGACCGGCGCGGCCTGCGCAAACTTGTTCCAAGGACACACGAGCTGGCAATCGTCGCAGCCATACACACGATTACCGATCAGCGGCCGCATTTCCAGGGGAATATTGCCCTTCAATTCGATCGTCAGATACGAAATACAGAGGCGTGCGTCGACCTTATAGGGCGCCACGATCGCACCTGTCGGACATGCGTCGATGCAGCGCGTGCAACTGCCGCAATGCGACCCCGGCGTTTCCGGTGCGTCGTCGGGCGAGGTCTCGGCATCGGTTGGCAAGGGCACGTCGACGTAGATTTCACCCAGGAAAAACAGGGAGCCGGCGTCGCGCTGCAGCAGAAGCGTGTGTTTGCCGCGCCAGCCGATTCCGGCCTTCTGGGCAAGTTCTACTTCGAGCACCGGCGCCGAATCGGTAAATACGCGGTAGCCGAACGCGCCGATCTCCGCCTCGATTTTCTCGGCCAGATGTTGCAAACGGTTACGCATTACCTTGTGATAATCACGGCCCCGCGCATAGATCGACACCACCGCAGCCGATGGGTCCGCAAGCCGCGCATGCTCGGCTGCGCGCCAGTCTGGCGGTGTCGGCGGTGCTTCCTGCAAAGCGCTTTCGTGCGCCTTTCCGCTCAATGTTTCCGCGGGTAAATAGGCGATTCGCGCGGTAATCACACGTCGCGTGCCGGCCACAAGCTCGGCGGGGCGCGCGCGTTTCATGCCGTGTTTCGCCATATAATCCATCTCGCCGTGGCACCCCGCTTCCAGCCATGCTGCAAGCGGCGCTTCGGCAGCGGAGAGATCGGTGTCGCTGATGCCGATCGCCCCAAAACCCAGTTCACGGCCCCACGTTTTGATGTTCAGCGCGAGCGCATTCAGCGCCGCTTCATCGAAATGACGCTCGGCACGCGCATCGTCGTTTGACGCAGGCGTGCAGGAAACAGGGGACTCCGGACTTCGGTTCATCACGCCATTTTACGAGAATGCCCGTCAATCCCGATCTCGCGATCCAATCGCCCGCCGATATCCTGCTCGAACGCTCCTTCGCGCTCGCGGATGAGGCCGCCACCAACGCATTCGGCGAGCGCTTCGCGCAGGCGATTGAAAGCGTGCGCGAGTTGCAGCAAACCCCACGGCAAAAAGCGCAGCAAGCAGCGCAACAACACGCGCCAGGCATCGCGGGCCATCAGGCATTTCACGGACTGCAAGTCCAACTCGTCGGCGACCTCGGCGCCGGCAAAACCACACTCGTGCGCGCGACCTTGCGCGGCCTCGGCCACACCGGCCGCGTGCGCAGTCCCACCTACACACTCGTCGAACCCTACGTGCTCGAACGGCCCGCTGGGGAACTCGCGCTCTATCACTTCGATCTGTATAGATTCACGGACCCGGCCGAATGGGCCGACGCGGGCTTTCGCGAGTACTTCGACAGCGGCGCCATCTGCCTCGTCGAATGGCCGCAGCGTGCCGGGCGTCTCCTTGGCGTGCCGGATCTCGTCTTCGCGCTCGACCTGGACCACGAGGGCGACGGCCGGGTACTCGTCGCACGGGCATACAGCGAATCAGGAAAGGCATGTCTCGAAAGATGTTGATCAAACCGTTCCGCTCGATCGAATCGGCGGCTACCGCAACGCATAACTGGCGGCGCCGGCAGATTCTGCGCGCGGGTGCGTCCACGCTGGTGCTCGGCCTTGTTGCCCCGCGTCTTGCGTGGGCGAGTTCGGTGCTGGGCGTGCGGGTCTGGCCGGCGCGCGATTACACGCGCGTGACGATCGAATCGGACCAGCCGTTACAGAACGCGCAGCAGTTGCTGCAGGGTCCTGACCGGCTGGTGGTCGATCTGAGCGGCCTCGATCTGGACCAGGCGCTGAAGGATCTGGTATCAAAGATCACGCCGAACGATCCGCAGATCCAGTCGGTGCGTGTCGGGCAATATCAGCCGCACGTCGTGCGTATGGTGTTCGATCTGAAGGGCTCGGTGAAGCCGCAGGTATTCACGCTGCCGCCGGTCGGCGCGTACAAATACCGGCTGGTATTCGACCTGTACCCCGCTGTCGCGCCCGATCCGCTGATGGATCTGCTCGCGCAGACCGAGCGCAAGCAGCAAACGCTGGACGAAAACAACGCGCCGCCCGCCACACTGAGCGGCCCCGGCACCACGCCGCCCACCGCCGACAACAGCGAAGCCTTCTTCGAGCGTTATGCGCAGAACGGCAGTGGCGGGACGGCGCCGAACGCGCCACGTCCGCCGGTGCACGTTGTGCCGACACCGGCTCCGCCCATCCTCGGCAAGCCTTCGTCGCCGACGGCGCCCGTCGCGCCGCCCACTGCGATCGCCCGCAACAAAGGCGGCACGAGTGGCAGCAACCTCGGTGGCGACGACAACGACGGCGACGATAACTACGCCTTCACCAACCCGAAAACCGGCAAGAGCAACACGGTGCGCCTGCTCACCGTCGCGGTCGATCCGGGTCACGGCGGCGAAGACCCGGGCGCAATCGGAGGTTCGGGCACGTACGAGAAACACGTCGCACTCGACATCGCGAAGAAGTTGCGCGCGAAGATCGACGCACAGCCGAATATGCGCGCCATGATGACGCGCGACGCCGATTTCTTCGTGCCGCTGAACGTGCGCGTGCAGAAGGCGCGGCGTGTCGGCGCGGATCTGTTCGTGTCGATTCACGCGGACGCATTCACCACGCCCGACGCGAAGGGCTCGTCGGTGTTTGCCTTGTCGGAGCACGGAGCGTCGAGCGCTGCGGCGCGCTGGATGGCGAACAAGGAGAACTCGTCGGATCAGATCGGCGGGATCAACATCAAGTCTGCCGACGCGACCGTCAACCGCGCACTGTTCGATATGTCGACCACCGCGCAGATTCGCGATTCGATGCGCTACGGCAACTTCGTGCTGAAGGAGATCGGCGGTATCAACAAGCTGCACAAAGGCTCGGTCGAACAGGCCGGCTTTGCGGTGCTGAAGGCGCCGGATATTCCGTCGATCCTCGTGGAGACCGCCTTCATCAGCAACCCGGATGAAGAGCGCCGCCTGAACGACGACGCGTATCGGGAGAAAATGGCCGATGCGATCATGACCGGCATCAAGCGCTATTTCGCGGCGAATCCGCCGTTGGCGAAGAACCGCATGACCTGACGCGAGCCGGCGTGACACCACGTCATGCAGCCGATAAAAAAACGGCCGCTCGATGCGGCCGTTTTTTCTGCTTCACGCCTAAGAGCCCGTCAACGCGCCGGTGAAAACCGCTGCACGACCCAACCGCCGAACACATTCACCGCCAACCCCGCCATCACCAGCAACGCGCCCACGATCTGCGCCTCGGACAACTGCTCGTCGAGAAACAGGGACGCCGACGCCAGCCCGACAATCGGCACCAGCAGCGAGAACGGCGCCACCTGGCTCGCCGGATAGCGCGACAGAAGCCGGCTCCACAACCCGTAGCCGATCAGCGTCGCGATAAACGCGAGATACACGATGGCGAAAATCGACATCGCACTGATCCCGGACAGCGCCGCGACGATCCGCTGCGGCCCCTCGAACGCGTACGACAGCGCGAAAAACGGCAACGGCGGAATCAGGCTGCCCCACACCACCAGCCCGACCAGATCGACCTTGCCGACCTTCTTCGTGACGATGTTGCCGAGCGCCCACGAACACGCCGCGCACAGCGTGAGGACAAAACCCGCGAGCGTCATCGCATGGCCGCCTTGCATGCCGATGACCGCGAGGCCGCCCGCAGCAATCAGCAAACCGACGATGTTTGGCACGCGGAAACGCTCATGCAGAAACAGTGCCGCGAAGATCAGCGTGAAAAATGCCTGCGCCTGCAAGACGAGAGACGCGAGCCCCGCGGGCATGCCGACGTACATCGCCGAGAACAGGAAAGCGAATTGCCCGAACGAAATCGTCGCGCCATAAGCGAGCAGCCAGCGCCACGGCATCTGCGGCCGCTTGACGAAAAACACCGCGGGCACGGCGGCAAGCGCGAAGCGCAACGCGCCAAGCAGCATCGGCGGCACACCGTGCAGACCCACCTTGATCACGACGAAATTGACGCCCCACGCAATCACGACGACCAGCGCGAGCAGTAAATCCCTAGCAGGCTGTTGAAAAGCGCCCCGTCATGACGACCGAAGCTATGTTCAGGAGACTTGCGCGTGCAATTTCCCGCTGAATTACCGGTTTGCCGCGCTGTCCGCGCGGGGCATGCGCACGCATGCAGCCCTTCTGGCGCGCAGTCTTCGCGCCGTGGCGGCTCATCGCGTCGCTCCTTGCTGCACCACACCTGGCATTCGGGCCATGCGGGTCAGATTGCTCGCAACCATCGTCAGTTTGAAGTGCTGGTCGACGCGCCGGATGCCACGATAGACCGTCTGCCGGATCCGAC